>CAZMRK010000560.1:0-15478 GCA_964568355.1 uncultured Solibacteraceae bacterium
GGGCGCTCTGCCTGATCGATTCCGATTTGCTGGTCCCGCCCGATTTCCTGCGGCGCGGCCTCGCCGCATTGGGGCAGGGAAGCCGGGCCCTGCTGCCTTTCACCGAAGTGCTCTATCTGGATGCGCCTTCCACCGCGCGCGCCATCGCTGGGCATCCCGGCGTTCCTCAGGGCCAGTTGTTCACCACTTCGCAGGGCGGCTCGATGTGGGTAGAGGCGGCGCTCTACCAGGAACTGGGCGGTCACGACGAGCGCTTCCGAGGCTGGGGCCGCGAGGACCGCGAGTTCTGGAACCGCGTTTCCCGCGCCACCCGCATCACCGTGCTGCCGGGCCGGATGCTGCATCTCGATCATCCCCGTCCTCCCATGGAGGACGAATGGGCCAGCGCGAACGAGCGCTTGCTGGAGGCGATCGAGCGCAGCCGGACTCCGGCCTGGTCCGGCCTCATGGGCGATCCCGCGCGTTATGCCAAGGAGCAGCCGGCCGCGGCGCCTGCCGCCGCGCCTCCCGCCCGCGATTGGGAGAATTGGCATCGCTGGGATGCCCGCCGCATCGAGCGCATCGCCGGCGGAGGCTGGTCGGCTGCGCGCCATCGCACTGCCAGCCTCGCGGTACGCTATGGCGCGAGCGTCCTTGACGTCGGCTGCGGCCCCGGCGCTCTCTGGCCGTATCTCGAGGACGCGCGTCCCGGTGTGGCCGTGACCGGCGTGGATGTCACCGCCGCCATGCTCAGCGCCGGCCGCCGGCTGTTCCCGCGGATCCCGGTCTGCCGCGCCGATAGCGGCCTGCTGCCGCTCCCTTCGGCCTCTTTCGACGTCGTGCTGCTGCGCCACGTTCTGGAGCATCTGCCGGACTGGCTCATGGAAAGCACCCTGCGCGAGGCCTTGCGTGTAGGGCGCAACGCCGTGATCGCCGCCTTTTACGCCGCGCCCGCGGCTCCCGGGCGGCGGCGCGAGACCTGCCGTACCGGCGACCAGTTTCTGGAGACTCGCTGGGCCGTTGCCGATCTGCAAGGGCCGGTGGAACGGGCCGGCTGGCACGTCAGCCGGCGTCTGGCCGCCAGCGGCGGCGACGACACCATCTGGATTCTGCAGCCCGCCGCCGCGCCCCTTCAGTTCAGCATCATCATGCCCACCTACCGGCGGGCGCATACCATCCAGCGGGCGGTCGCCTCCGTCTGCGCTCAGACCTACCCACACTGGGAACTGATCGTCATCGACAACGCCGGCGATGCCGTCTACCGCTTCGACGATCCTCGCGTCCAGGTCTATCGCCACGCCGAACAGGCCAGCGCCAGCTATGCCCGCAACCAGGGACTGCGCTACGCCGCCGGCGACCTGGTCTGTTTCTTTGATGACGACGACGAGATGTTTCCGGATTACCTGCAGCGTTTCGCCGACCTGTTCGCCCGCCATCCGGGAGCCAAGATGGCGCGCTGCGGCATGTTGGTGCGGGAAGGACTCGTGAACCGCAGCTATGCCACGCCGGAGTGCTGCGTGCGCCGCGAATTCACCACGCCCACCTGGAGCAATCGCAGCACCTCCCACGACCAGATCTATTTCAAAGGCATCGCCGCAACGAATGGCTGGTCGGAAGCCACCGGCGATATCGTCTCCATGGAAGACGCGCTCTGCCGGGCCCACACCGACCCCCACGGAGGCCTGCGAGCCGGCCGGCTGTAGCCCCGCTCAGAACCCCAAATCCTCCGGCAAAAAATCGGGATGCTCAAATAAGCTCTGGCCCAGGATGAACTGCACGATTACGTTGGGGTTGGGGATTGCAGCCCCATCGCTCGCGAAAAAGCCGGCGATCTGCTGCTGGGCCGCAATGCTGACGGCCAGGCCTCCGACGTCCGGTAGTTCCACCGTTCCGCTGTCCGGCGAAAGAAAGAACAGCAGGAATGCGTGCGGATTGAGCGGCAGCGTCGGCAGCACCTGGCGTGCCAGGTCGTGCCGGTAGATCCAGGTGGTCTGGCGCATATTGGCCGCGCGGACCAGCGCGGTGTTCGCGGGATTCGGTACCGTTCGGTCGCCGCGCGCATACTGCCACAGCACCGGCTTGATGGGGACTCCGGGCAGTGTGGAGGAAAGCAGGTGGGGCGCGTAGGGAATCGGGTCGCCCACCGCCTGCAGCCATTCGAGCAGTTCGAAATGATTCTGGATCTCGATCGCGCCGGCCACCTGGTTCACTTTCACCGGCAGGTAGCGCAGCACGTAGTTCTCATTGAAATCGTCGCCCTGGTTGAGCAGCGTGGGCCGAAGACTGCGCAGTATTCCGGCCGCAAGCGAGTGGTAGGAAGGGCTCCAGCGCGTCAGGTCGATCACCGAGCCGCCGCCTACCGTTAGCGCGGATGCGCGGATGCGCGGCTCCACCGCGCTGACAATGGTGCCGTAGAGCGAGCCTAAAGAATCGCCGCCGTAATAAATATGCCCGGCGTCGAGATCCACCGCACCGTCGCCATCTACATCGATGCCCTTGCTGATGGCGCGGGTAAGCTGCATGAGATCGATCGCGGTCTGGCGCAGGCAGTCCCGCAGGGCGACCGGTACGGGCGCGAAGATCAGGCAGCCTTCGGTGGCTTCGATCGCGCCATCGTGATTCAGATCGAGGCTGCGGCCGCCCGCCGGAATTGTTGCGCTTCCGGTGGAGGTGGTGATGGTCAGATTGCTCTTCGGGCCGAAACCGTGGCCCACCGCGTTGATGGCGATCACAGCGATGCCGGCGCGATTGAGCGTGGGCGCTACGGCGGTTGGCCCGCCGAAGCGGTTATCGCCCAGCCCGTGGCCATAAATCACCACGGGATATCCGCCGGAAGGCGCGGGCTGGGACGGCAGCCACACGACAAACGGAATGGTGGAGGCCGTCGAGGGCAGCGGCACGTCCACGCCGGTGGGCTGCGGCGGAATCATCTGCTGGTCATTCAGAAATTGCGGCGAAACGAAGGAGCCGAACGCCACGCGCCCCACGCCCTGGAATAGCTGGTTGTCGACCGGAAGCGTGAAATCGCTGAAGGCCTCCGGCTCGGCGCCGGTCTGCTCATGCAGCGTGATGCCGCGGATCTCGGAGAAGGCGAATACGGAAGGCTCGCCCACCGGCGCCACCTGCGGGTCCACCTGATCCAGGAGCGTCCGCGCCTTTTCCATCCAGACCGTCGTGCTGAGCGTGGTGAAGAAAGAGGCGCCGACGATATGCGCGGGAGCGAATCGCTCAGCCACCTGACCCACCGCCGCCGCCAGCGCCGCGCAGTAGGGCGTCTGCCCGCTGGGCTCCAGGCAGGCCGAAAAAGCCGGATCGGCCGCTACCGGATTGCCGGCGGGATCGCGGACCGCGTCGGTTACCACCAGCGCATAGCGCCGGTGCTGATCGAACATGGCGTCTGGCTTGGCATAGACGGTATCGGTGTCGGGATCATAGACCAACTGGTTGATGTACATCACCTGGCCGGTTTTGGTGACGCCGTACTCCTCGTCGGTCAGATTCTCCAGCGCGACGAAGTAGATGCCGTCGCGCAGCGTATCCGGATTCACGCGGCCGGAAAAGCGCACCACCAGCCTCGGCAGCAGGTTGAAACCGTCAATCTGGTTGATCAGCGAGAGCACATTGCAGGTGCCGTCCTGAGGTCCGCAATCCGGCAGCGGCAGGTTGACCCGCAGGCTGGTCTTTTGGGCCGGATCGGGCAGCGTCAAAGCATCGCTGGGGAACGGGCCGATGGCCGGATCGGAGGGATCGAAGCGGACCGTCACTCCGGCCGCGGCGAGCGGAAGAGCCGTCAGGAGCAGTACAAATGCGGCGCGCATGAGAGCGTCTATTTCAGAGGAATGGCCCGGCCGGTTTTGACCGATTGCTTCGCGGCCTCGATGATTTCCACCACCTGGACGTTGATATCGAGCGCGGTGAGCCCTTCCACCGGTTTGTGATTACGTATCGCGCTCACCATGTAGGCGATCGGTTCGGCCTGGTCCGGGGGCAGGGCTTCGAGCGGCAGATCTTTCGTCTCCTTGCCCTTGCGCAGCTCCAGTTTTCCGTTCTGGAGATACAGGCTGCCTTTCAGGCCGAAGACCTCCAGGTCCTGGAAGCCGCGCGGCAGATCCCAGCTTCCTTCAAAGAGCCCCACGCCGTTCTTGTAGTGCAGGATCAGCGTGGCATTGTCCTCCACTTTCGGAAACGTTTCCGGCCGCAAGTGATTGACCTGGGCGAATACCGATTCGGGCCGGCCCAGGTACCAGAGGGACCACAGCGCGTTGTAGCAGCCGAAGTCCATCAGGGCGCCGGCGCCGTTCTTCACCGGATCGGTGAGCCACTCAAAAAAGTACTTGCTGGCAACCCCCGTGGAACCCGGTCCGCCGTGTCCCACGATCCCGTGCAGGCGCCACACCTGGCCCAGTTCCCCGGCCTTGGCCGCCGCATGGGCCGCGTAGTTGGCCGGCCACCAGGCCATCTGGTAGTTGGTCATGACGCGGATCTCATGCTGCTGGGCCAGCTTGCGGATCTCCACGGCCTCTTTGTAGGTAGCTGCCAGCGGCTTTTCGAAAATCACGTTGATTTTGCGCGGCGCGCAAGTGGCAACAATCTCCAGATGGCGGTTATTCTCCACGAAAGACCACACCAGGTCGGGCTTGGTCTCGTCCAGCATTTTCTTGTAATCGTCGAAAAAGCGAACAGAGCCCGCGCCGCGGCGCTTCGCCTCCGCCACCAGCTCCGGATTCGATTCGGCGATGCCGACGAGCTGCACATGCTCGCCTTTCAGCATAGTGGGCAGGTGGCCCCAAACGTGCGAGTGAACCAGGCCGATCACGGCCATCTTGTACTGCTGCGCGGCCAGCGGCAGTGTGAGAAGAAATAGGCAGGCAACCAGGCGTTTCATGGAAATACTTATCCTAACATTCGAGAATAAAGGCAGGACGCGCTGGTGACTCCGGAGCTGATTTTCTATGACGGACATTGCGGTTTATGCCACCATTTCGTGCGCTTCGTAGCGGCGCGGGATCAAGCAGAGGCCCGCTTTCGATTTGCGCCGCTCCAAGGGGAAACACTGCGCAGCCGCGTGCCGGCGCCTGTTCGCGAGACCTTGCCGGATAGCGTGGCCGTGCTGGCGGCTGACGGCCGCCTGCTGGTGCGATCGAGCGCGGTGCTGTATGTACTGCAACGGCTGGGAGGTTTCTGGGGCGTTCCGGCCGCGCTGGGCCGCCTCGTTCCGGTGCCGCTGCGGGATCGCCTCTACGATGCGGCCGCCCGTCTCCGGCGGCGGCTCTTCGCTGCCCCGCCGGAGACCTGCCCGCTCGTTCCGCCGCCCTTGCGTGGACGCTTCCTACCCTAGTCGGTGTCGGAAAACCGAAACGGTAGTTTCGGTTTTTTCGAGCGCGATCCAGTGGAATGAAGCACTTGCGAAGCTAAGACCGAAACTGCCGTTTCGGTTTTCTTCACCGGACTTCGATCTCGCGCAGCCAGTCGGGCCGCTTGAGCACTTCGCGGGGCTTGCTTCCGTCGGGCGGGCCGATGATGCCGTCGCGGTGCATCATGTCCAGAATGCGCGCGGCGCGACCATAGCCCAGGCGCAGGCGCCGCTGCAGCGTGGAAGTGGACGCCTTGCCCATCTCCAGCACGATGCGGACGGCATCTTCGTACATAGGATCCTGGTCGCCGGGCGGCGCGTCTTCGGGTTCGCTTTCTTCGCCGTCGTTCGGCGGAGCGATCAGGAACGACTGATCGTATTCCGGTGCGGCCTGGTCCTTCCAGAAGGCCACGACGCGGTTGATTTCGTTCTCGCTGACGAATGCGCCATGTACGCGCGTCAGGCGCGACGAGCCGGGCGGGAGAAACAGCATATCGCCCTTGCCCAGCAGATGCTCGGCGCCCATCACATCCAGAATGGTGCGCGAATCGACGCGGGTGGCCACGCGGAAGCTGATGCGGGCGGGGAAGTTGGCCTTGATCAGCCCGGTGATGACGTCCACGCTGGGCCGCTGCGTGGCCAGCACCAGGTGCATGCCGACCGCGCGGGCCATCTGCGCCAGCCGGGTGACGGATTCTTCCACGTTGCGCCCTTCGAGCATCATCAGATCGGCCAATTCGTCGATCAGGATCATGATGTAGGGCAGTGGGCGCAGATCCTCGGAGGTGGGCTCATTGCCGTCCTCGAAGAGGTTGCGCGGCTGCTCCTGCAGTTCGCGGATGCGCTTGTTGAACTGGTCGATGTTGCGCACGCCGTATTCGGCCAGCAGCCGCAGGCGGCGCTCCATCTCCAGCACGGCGTTGCGCAGCGCATTGGTGGCTTTCTTGGGGTCGGTAATCACCGGCGTGAGCAGGTGCGGAATTCCTTCATAGATGCCCAGCTCCACGCGCTTGGGATCCACCATGATCAGGCGCACCTCGTCCGGCGTGCACTTGAACAGGATGCTCATGACCATGGAGTTGATCATGACGCTCTTGCCCGATCCGGTGGAGCCGGCGATCAGCAAGTGGGGCATGGATTCGAGTGCCGAGATCTTGATGCGCCCGTTGATGTCCTTGCCCAGGGAAAGCGTGATGCGCGACTGCGCGGCCTGAAACTCGTCGGATTCGAGCATCTGCCGCAGGCTGATGACCTCGCGGCGGGTATTGGGGACTTCGATGCCCACCGTGGGCTTGCCGGGAATGCGCTCGATCAGCACCGATTCGGCCTGCAGGCCCAGGCAAAGATCTTCGGTCAGGTTGATGATGCGGCTGTACTTGATGCCGGCATCGGGCTTGAACTCGAAGGTGGTGACCACTGGGCCGGGGTTGATCTGCACCACCGAGCCCAACACATTGAACTCTTCGAATTTGGCCTTGATGCGCGCCGCGGTGTCTTTGAGCTCCTGCTCGTCGTAAGGATTGCGCGCCGGAATCGGGTTCAGCAGCGCGGTGGAGGGCAGGCGGAAGGTGGTCGGCACCTTTACCGCCGGAGGGGGAGGGGGAAGCGGCATTGGATCGGCGGCAGCAGGCGCGGCCTCTTCCAGGGGACAGATCGGAATTTCAGAGAGCACGGCCTGCGGCTCGGGCTCCGGCCCCGCAGCCGGTCCGGTAACCGGCGCAGGGGCGGCCGGGGCGTCCTCCCAGGGAGCATGATCGGCTTCGACGACGGTCCGCCGCCGGGCTGCCTGCTCGGGCGTTTCGAGGAAGCCGGTCTCCACCGCTCTCGGCGCCCGGCGAGGCTCGCGCTCGGCTCGTTCGGCACGTTTGGCCGCCCGCTTTTCCGCGCGCAGACGGGCCTTTTCCTCCGCCTTCTGGCGGCGCTGGGCCAGCCAGCTCATCCAGGCCAGCGCCAGGCGGTGATAGACCGCAATCGGTCCGGCGAACCATTGGGAGAGCTTCGAGAGGGTAAAGGTCGAGACCAGGTATACGGAAACAACCAGCGCCGTGAAGGTCAGCACGATGGTGCCGGCCACGTTCAGATAGCGCAGCAGGTGATGTAAGAGGACGATTCCGAGCGAACCACCCAGCGGCACCACGCCGCCGAACAGCCGCACCGTGCGGAAGAAAGAGACCGACGCGCTCAGGCTGAGCAGCAGCAGTACGCTGCCGAACAGCTTCACGAAGGGAGCTTCCACGTCTTCGGAGCGAATCCACTTCCAGGCCATCAGGAAGGTAAGCAGGGGAAAGACGAAGGCCGTCAGTCCGAAAGTCTGCAGGAACAGGTCGGCGGCATATGCGCCGGGATAGCCGATCAGGTTGACCGGCTGAGCGGACTCCGAGGCGGTGTCCCAGGAGGGATCCTGGGCGTGATACGACGCCAGGCTGAGCAATAGCAGCAGGCCGCACGCCAGGAACAGAAAACCCGCTACCTCATTGAGCCTTTTATGTTGGGTCGGTGATAAGAGCTTCATCACGCTGGCCGGCGGATGAGAGCCAGAGCAAGCACTATTATGCCAAAAATCACGCGATAGTACACAAAGAAGGCCAGACTCTGGCGCTGCAGGTAACGCAGAAACCAGGCGATCACGATCCAGCCGCTAATGGCGCTCAGCACCACCCCCAGCACAAAGGCCGATTGCATACCCGGTTCGATGCCACCGGATTTATACAGATCGTGAAAGGCCTTGGCCGCCGCCGCGGCGATGGCCGGCGTGGAGAGCAGAAACGAGAAGCGCGCAGCCGCCGGGCGGTCAATGCCGCGAAACAGCGCGGCCGTGATGGTGATGCCGCTGCGGGACGTGCCGGGGACGATGGCCAGCGCCTGCGCCAGGCCGATGCTGAGCGCGTCCCCCAGATGAATATTGCCCAGGTTACGCATCTTGCGGCCCACGCGTTCCCCGATGGCCATCACCACGCCCACCACGACCAGCATCGTTCCGATCACGAACGGGTTGCGCCACGTGGACTCGGCCTGGTGCTGGAACAGGAGGCCGAAGACGCCCAGCGGAATCGAGCCGGCGGCCAGCAGCCAGAGCAGTGCCCGATTACGGCGCAGGTCGTCGCTATCCCCGTAGTCGATGCCGAAACCATGAGCGATCAGTTGCAGCCAGTCCTTGAAAAAATAGATCAGGACGGCCAGCAAAGTGCCCACGTGCAAAGCGATGTCGAAGGTCAGGCTTTCCGCTTTCCATCCCAGCAGCCAAGAGGTCAGGTACAAATGGGCTGTGCTACTGATCGGTAAAAATTCGGTTAAACCTTGCACCAGAGAGAGAATGACGACTTGGTAAACGGGCATGATGGCAAAATGGAAGGATAACCCGGATTATGCCAAACACCAAAATCGTCGCTACCATCGGACCAGCCTGTTTCGACGCAGCTTCGCTTCAACAGATGATGGCGGCCGGGACGGATGTATTCCGTCTGAATATGTCCCATGGGACGCGCGAGCAGCACGCGGAAAGCATCCGGCTGATTCGCTCGGCCGCGGAGGAGATGCGGCGGTTTGCGGGTATTTTGCTCGACCTGCAAGGGCCGAAGATCCGCCTGGGGCGGTTCGAAGGCGGCGGCTGCACGCTTGAAACGGGAAGCGAATTCGTGATCACCGTGGAGCCGGTGCTGGGCAACTGCCGGCGGGCATCGACCGGCTACGCCGACTTTGCCAAGGATGTGAACGCCGGCGACCGTATCCTCCTGGCCGACGGCAGCGTGGAGCTTCGCGCGGTCGAAAGCAGCGGCGTCGCCGTGCGTACCGAGGTCGTGGAAGGCGGACCGATCTCGGATCACAAGGGCATCAACCTTCCGCAGGTCCAGGTCAGCACGCCATCGCTCACCCCCAAGGACCTGGACGACCTGCGCTTCGGGCTCGAAGCCGGCGTGGATATGGTCGCGCTCTCCTTCGTTCGCACCGCGGAAGACGTGTGCCTGCTGCGCCGGCATCTGGGCGGCGCGCCCGCCACGATCGTGGCGAAGATTGAGAAGCCGCAGGCCTGGGACAACATCGAGGAGATCCTCGACGAGACCGACGGGGTGATGGTGGCGCGCGGCGACCTCGGTGTGGAGATGGCGCTGGAGAAGGTGCCGCGCATCCAGAAATCGATCATCCGCCGCGCGCGCCGCAAAGGGCGCTTCGTGATCACGGCCACGCAGATGCTGGAGTCGATGATCGAGCACTCCACGCCCACCCGCGCCGAGGTGAGCGATGTGGCCAACGCGATCTACGACGGCACGGATGCCGTGATGCTCTCGGCCGAGACATCGGTGGGAAAGTACCCGGTGGAGGCGGTGAAGTTTATGGTGAGGATCGCCAAGGAGACCGAGAATTCGATCCGCTCGCGTGGATATCAGGAGCCGCTGCCGAATCCCAACGAGAGCACGGCCGAGATTCTGGCGGATGCGGCCTACCATGCCGCGCGGGACGTAAAGGCGGCGGCGATCGTGGTGTTCACGGCCAGTGGATCGAGCGCGCGGCTGGTTTCGCGCTACCGGCCGCCGGTCCCGATCTATGCCATCACGCCGAAGTCGGCCGTGGCGCGGCACCTGGCGGTGAACTACGGCGTGACCCCGGTTTTGGCTCCCGACGTGGCCAACACCGATGAGATGTTGGGCCAGATGGAGAGCCTGCTGGTGAAAGGCGGCGAACTGCATGCCGGGCAGACCGTGATTTTTGTAGCCGGCCAGCCGGTGGGCCGGCCGGGGACAACGAACCTGATGAAGGTGCATCGCATCGGCGTGGGATAGGAGGATTGGCATGCCGCGCGACCTGGTAGAAGCGGCCATCGGGCAGGCGGAAGGACGGGAGCCCGTTGTCCGCGCGATGCTGCTGCTCCATGCGGCTCGTGTGCTGGCCGCGCTGGATGCGGAGGCGGCCCGCGGCCGCTTCGCCGAGGGGTTGGCGATTTTGGAAAGCCTTCCTGCCCAGGTTCACAATCGCTATCACGATTACTTGCTCTTTGATGCGGTCATGTTGGGCGCGGAGGCCGATCTGGTGACGGCCGTTGCGTTGTTCCAGCGCCTGGCCCAAGACCGGGACCTGAGCCTGCATCGAAACGCCGGAACGCACCTGGTCCAGTGCCTGGTCCGAAGCGGCGATCTGGAGACCGCGGTCAGGCTGCTGGAAAACCCTGCTTACCAGATCCGGGGCGCCGCTATCGCGATGAGCCGCGCTACCGACCCCGCCATCGAGCGCCGGATCTTTCACGCAGCTCGCGAACATTGGCGTGCCCGAGGGCAGTCGACCAGGTTATCCGAACCGTTTCTGAGCTCCGACTTCTATCGCCTGTTCTCGACGCACTGGAAAAAGCTGGATCCCGCGGAAGCGCGCGCCTGGCTGGAGGAGATCATAGCGGGGATTGAACGCGATGCCGACGGGCCCGCCAGTATGGGATTTGGAGACCGCGTCCGGTTTCAGCAGTCCTCGCGGGCAGCACACCTGTTTTGGGTACTGAATGTCATGCGGGCGATCTGGCCTCCGGAGCGGGTGGAGGCGCTGCTCGATGCCTACCCGGAGTTGAAGAGCGCGGCCGAAGTGTACCCGCTCGGGGTGGATAGCCTGATGGCCGAGCACCCGCCGCGGGAGACGAAGGATCCGCCGAAAGGGCGGCGCATGGGATTCGTCGGCTCTGGCTCCATGAGGAGAGACGAACGATATAGGAATGCCATGATGGCGGTGTTTCAGGGTGAGGCTTCCGGCGTGGAGCAGTTGATGGCGGATGCGCACCAGCGGCACACGAGAGATACCGGCGATAGTCCCCAAACGGTTGCATCCATCTTTCGGGCCTCCTGCCATCGCTATCGCACGGCGCTCTATTGGGCCGGCAAGATCACCGGCAAAGAGGCGCAAAAGCTGCTCGGCGAGATTCCGGACCCGGATATGGCGCTGCTGGCCACCATGGACTTCGCCGCCGGCCTGCTCGGCATCCCGCAATACACCGGCATTCAGATCGGCCAGGACTGACGGACAGCGACATGAGTGTCGCTGCTGCCCGTTGAAACGGGCGCTACAGGACGGGGAGGGAGAGGTAGTTGGGGGGGACGTGGAGGCTGCCGGCGGTGGTGCCTTCGGGCGCCAGTTTGCGCAGGTCCTGAGCCAGTTGCGCCGGGGTGCGCTCCCCCGCGAGTGTCGAGGCGAAGGCGCGTGCCACGCGTGCCACCTGTTCGGCCGATTCGTGCGCGAATTCCAGGCGGAAATGGCGAATGCCCGCGCGGCGCCAGGAATCCAGATGCGCGGCGGCCTCCTGTGCTTCGGATCCGAAGACCGTATTGCGGCAGCCGACATCGGCGATGACCGGATGGCTCCGCCCCTGGAGATCCCGCACCGCCACGCGGTGATGGTCACAAGGACGGCCGCAATCGCGGTAGCTGGTTCCCGTGGAGAGAAAGCGGCAGAAGACGCAGTGCTCGGTGTGAAAAACGGGCAGGTGCTGGTAGGCAACGGCCTCGATCTTTTCCGCTCCGACCTCGCGCGCCAGCGTGGCGATCTGATCGGCGTTCAGATCGTGTGTCGGGGTGATGCGTTCCAGGTCCAGCGCGAGCAGCAGCCAGGCGGTAAGCGAATTGGCGGCGTTGAGGCTGAAATCGCCGATCAGCGCCGGATGCGGGCGGCGGCGCAAGGTCTCCAGCAGGCCGCCGGCGCGCACCACGATCGGGCAGTCGAGCTTGAGCAGGAAATCGGCGATGCGCTCTTCGCCCGGCTTCAACACGCGCGGGCCGGCGACGCGCGCCGTCAGGCCCACACTCCGGACGCGCTCGATCGAGGGCCGCAAGCCGTAAAGATCCAGATAGTCGAGCGTGATGCTGGCGGGGCGGGCGTCGAGCGCGGCGTCGAGTTGTTCCGGCGTGCGGACCAGCAGGTGCAGCTCTGCCGGCAACTCCGCCGAAGGCGCAGGATCGGGAACGACGGCGGCAAGCGCCGCGGCGAGTACGGCAGCGGGCTCACGCAGTTCGATCGCCGGAGCTTGCCCCTGCCGTTCGGCTAGCTGCTCGACGGCCTGGCGGCGGATCTGGTTCAGAATCGAGCCGGGCGCAAAAGGAGCGCCTTCGACGTTCAGGTCCACGCTCTCCAGCACGTAGGGTGTGTTGCCCAGGCGGCCGAACTGTTCCCGTAGCAGGTCGAGCGAGATCGCCCGATTCTGGGCGGGGCCGAGCGGCGCGGCGGAAGTCACCGTTACCTGAATCTCGGAACGGTCGCGCAGGCTCCAGACGGCGGCCAGCGGAGCGCCTTCCCGCGCGGTCACGCGGACGCGCAGCGGCTGCTTGCGAACCGGCGCGACGGCTTCGGTATAGGGCCGCACGGCCTTGTCCAGATCGGGATCGTGCGTGCGCCAGACCAGGTCGCCTGTTCGGATGCGGCCGAAGTGGATGGCGCCGTTTGCGAAGCGTACCTCCAGCTTGCCGCCCCGCGCGGGGACCACTTCATAGACGCGGCCGCCCTCTTCCGGCTCCTCGGGACTGCGCCAGTCGGCGGCGTCGAAGACCAGGCCGTCGCCGGGCTTGAGAGGCGAGATGGCGTGAGCCTCGCCAGGCTCGATGAGGACGCTGGCAGGCAAAACGCGCGACACACGTCCGATCTCCACGCCGCGATGCCGCGGGGCGCGCCCGCGCACCACCGCCTGATGATTGGTGCCGCTCAGAAAAAACGGCCCCAGCCCGCGCGAATAGACCTGCTGCAGTTGCAGCTCTTCGGCCGGCGTGATGGAGGCCGCGCGGCCGGCCCAGGCATCGTCGACGGCCTGGCGATAGGCGCGCGTCGCCAGCGCGACATAGCCGGCGTCCTTGTAGCGCCCTTCGATTTTGAGCGCCGCGATGCCGATGGGAAGAATTTCGGGGATCTGCGCGAGGGCGTACAGATCGCCGGGTGAGAGCAGATAGCGCGCATCGCCCAGCGGGCGGGGCGCGCCGTCCACAATGAGTTCGTAGGGCAGGCGGCAGGCTTGGGCACACTGGCCCCGGTTGGCGCTGCGGCCGCCCCAGGCTTCCGAGGAAAAGCACTGGCCGGAGTAAGCCACGCACAGCGCGCCGTGGACAAAGATCTCCAGTTCGCAATCGGTCGCGGCGCGGATGGCGCGGATCTCCTGGAGCGAAAGCTCCCGCGCCAGAGTGACACGGCTCACGCCGAACTGCTGGGCCAGGCGCACGCCTTCGGCGCTGGTGATGCTCATCTGCGTGCTGCCGTGGATGGCGAGGCCGGGAGCGATCTCGCGAGCCAGTTTGAGCACGGCGAGGTCCTGCACGATGATGGCATCGGCGCCGGCTTCGGCGATCGCCGCCAGCGTGCGCGCGGCTTCGGCCAGCTCATGCTCGAAAACCAGCGTGTTGAAGGTGACGTAGCCGTTCACGCCGTGCTGGTGCAGGGTGCGCAGCGCTTCGGGCAGGTCGGCCAGGGTGAAGCCCACCTTGGCCCGCGCGCTGAAGTGCTTCAGGCCAAAATAGACCGCATCGGCGCCGGCCTGGATGGCAGCGTGAAGCTGCGGCCACCAGCCTGCGGGACTCATGATTTCGGGCTTACCGGGACGGACTACGTTGGGCATGGACAGCGATACTTTCAGGGTACCGCAATCCGGAAGAGGGCCTGCCCCGCGAGGGCCGCGGGGCAGGGAAAGGCGGTCAGTTCCAGCCGACTGTCTTGAGCGAGCCTATGGAATAAAGCATGTATCCATAGTCGATGCTGCCGCCGGCGGTGAGCGGCGCGGTGAAGACGCCCTGGTTTTTGGTGAAGTCCGGGATAGCGAAGACCGAAAGGCTACCCGTAGAACTCCCGTTGGCTGCAATGGTGACGGCAGGCAACTGCTGCAGGATGCTTTTAGGCACAGTGAAGGTGCCTGCCGAGGCCGGAGCGATACAGGAAAACACGGCGGCGCTATAGACGACGTTTGACGTGGTTCCGCCAATCTGGGTCATGGACGTTCCGGAAATGCTGACCGATCCGCTGCCACCACCTGTCCAATTCACCACTAGATCTGCGGACCGGGAAATCGTGTCGCCTACCGCCGACTGGTTGGACCAGGTGAAATCGCCCGGCACCTCGACGCTGGCGTTGAACGAGCCCACATCGGCGCCACCACTTCCGGTGATTTGATACGTGCCCTGAGTCAGAGTCGGAGTGCCTTGGTCAGGGACGGGGAAGGAGGAGACGATATGTTGGTAGAGCGTAACGTCGTAGTAGCCTGAATTAGCCAACCGAGGAATCGCCACGTTTGTGGCCTTGGGACCATTCAGCAGCAACTGGGCGCCCGCGTTAAGCGCGGTACTGCTGATGCTCCCCCCTGTCCCTTCCGCGACCTCCTCTGCGGTTCCGCTGCGCGCGAACACATAACAAGGAGAGTTCGGGTTCTGAACCAGCGAAAAATTGGCAGTTCCAACCGTATCCACTGTGTACTTAAAAAATCCTCCCGAAGCATTTTCGCTGGTCGTGTCGATGGAGAATTCGGAGACGGCGGCATGCGACGTTATCTTCGAAATGGTCAACGCGCCAACCGTTAGCGTCCCGCCCTGGTCGAGCTTGCTCAACTGGCTGGTAGTCAGGGTGGGGTGCTCGCAGGCGCTGCCGCCGGCTACGGCGATTGTCCCGAGGTTCGAGAGCGAGCCGCCGGCGCGGACCTGTAAGTTCACAAAACAGCCGGGAGTGACGCCGGAGGGTACGGCGAAGTTGATCTGATCCAGGCCGGGCGAGCCGCCGGAGCGGCCGGCATAGGCGGGCGTTACTTCGATTCCGCCCACGATCACTCTGACCTGTGCGGCCGCGGTCTGGTCGCCCGATGAGCCTCCGTCCACGTCCGAACTGGCATCCGGTCCCAGGCCGGTGCCCCATAACACGATGGCGTCGCCGACATGGGCCGGATGAATGCTCCATTGCCCCAGCGTGCCAGTGGTAAAGCGATTCAAGTCCGCGCCGCCGTATGTGGCCTGCGCGGGTCCGGCGCCGTTCTGCGCCTGTGTCGCGAAGCCGAAATTGCGCTCCACGACCTTAACTTTGGAAGCGGCTCCCGTGGTGCCGTTGTACGTCACCGTTACGTTGTAGTCCCCAGCGGCGGTCGCGGAGGGAAGCAGGCCCGCGAGTTGTCCGGCGGAGGTGTACCAGATGCGCGCATCGATACCCGCGCCGCCGGCG
>CAZMRK010000561.1:0-3748 GCA_964568355.1 uncultured Solibacteraceae bacterium
CGCGACATACCGAGCAACTCCGCCGCCCGCTGTGTGGTGAGCTGTTGCTCTTCCGGCATCAGGACCAAAGAACGACCCTTTTCCAGGCTGCGGACAATGTCCTTGAGCAGGTGATACAGCGGTGCCGGCAAAGTGACGCGCTCGCCCTCTGGGCCGATAAGCGTTGGCGAGCCACCGCGAAGGAGTTGACTCACTCCATTGTAAAGTCGATAAGGACGTCGCTCTACAATTACTCATTCCGCAAGATAGCCATTGGATCCACCGTGCCTGCTTTGCGGGCGGGAGCGTAGCAGGCCGCCAGGCTGACGACGCCGAGCAGAAGGGTCGCCAGGCAGAAGGTCGGCGGGTCGATCGGCTTCACCCCGTACAGAACGCTCTTCAGCAGGCGCGTGAGCAGCAGCGATGCCCCCGTCCCCAGCAACAGGCCGGCCGCGGTCAGCAGCAGGCCGCGGCGCAGCACCAGGGCCACCACATCGCGCTCCGTCGCGCCCACCGCCAGCCGAATCCCAAACTCCCGAAGGCGCTGCTTCACCACGTATCCGATCAGCCCGTACATACCGATCGACGCCAGCACCAGGCCAAATCCCGCAAACCAGGAGATGCCGATCGCGCTCAGGCGTTCCCGGTATCCCTGCTCATCCAGGTCGTTTTCGAGCGCGCCCAGATAGGTAATCGGCTGGTTCGGGTGCACCTGCCAAACCGCCCGCTCGACCGTCGAGGCGATCTCCAGCGGCCGCCCGCCGGTGCGGATCACAAACCCCATCGCGCCGCGCGGATCCTGCGTAAAGGGGCGGTAGATGGTAAGTCCTCGGCTCTGCGAGAGCATCGGGCGGACGTCTCCCACCACTCCCACGACCCGGAGCCAGCGGTCTGCCTCTCCCCCGATCCGCACCCGCCGGCCGATCGGATCGGTACCCGCAAACAGCCGTCGCGCCAGTGCTGCGCTCACGATCGCAACTCTCGCAGAGTTCTCGCCATCCTGTTCGGCGAAGGTACGGCCGGAAAGCAGGGGGATGTCGAGAGCCGCGAAGAATCCGCCGCTCACCACGTTGACCGCAGATGGAGGCGCTTCTTTCGCGTCCAGGCTTCCTCCTTCGGCGAAGATCGGGCTCTGGCCGCGCCCTCCTCCTCCGGGGAGGTTATACGCCACCGCTACGCGGCGAACATCCGCCAGTCCTCGGATGCGGTCCATGACGTCCTGGTAGAACCGCGCCAGATAGGCAGGCGAGGGCCTTCCAGGCACCGGAGTGCGAAAGGTCAAGATGTGATCCGCTCGAAATCCGATGTCGTGATAGAGCGCATAGACGCTGCGCATCGTCAGGCCCGCGGCGGTCAGCAGAAGCACCGTCACCGCCAGTTCCCCCACCACGATGGCGTCCAGAAAGCGTCTGTGCCCCCGCCCCGGCGACGCGCTCCGGACGCCCAGCGTGGCGGTAGCCGAACGCAGAGCCGGAGCCAGCCCGAACAGCAGCACAGTCGCCATCGATACCGCAGCCGAGAACAACAGCACCGGCAGGCTGACCGCAATCTGCTCCACGCCCGGCAGCGGGACGGGCAGTTTCATCGGCAGCAGCGTTCTGGCAAGGGGCACCAATACCAAGGCAATCGCGATGCCGGCCGCACCGGCGAACCCGGCCACCGCCGTGCTCTCCATCAGCAACTGGCGCACAATCTGCCCGCGGGTCGCGCCTAAAGCTGCGCGAATCGCCATTTCCCGCTCGCGCTCGGTTGCGCGCGCCAGCAGCAGGCTGGCCACATTGGCGCAGGCGATCAGCAGCAGGAAGCCCACCGCCGCCAGCAGCACGCCCAGCGTCGGGCGGAAGAAGCGTGAGTACTGCGTCCGCAGGTCCGCCATCCGCACGCCGCGATTTTTGTTGGTATCCGGGAACTCTCGCTCCAGGCGGCTGGCAATCGCATCAAATTCCGCCTGGGCTTCCGGAACATCCGTGCCGGGCCGTAGCAGCCCCACGCCCATCACCGGACGCGCCCGCCGCTCGCCGGGCCGGATGCGGAGCGGAGTCCACAGCGCAAACTCCCGAATATAAAAGAAGAAGTCCGGCGGGAGCACGCCCAACACCGTGTACGCTCCGTCCTCGAAGGTGACGGAACGGCCCACAATCGAGCGGTCCCCTCCGTACTGTCTCTGCCACAGCCCGTAGCCAAGCACCACCACGTTCTCGGGATCACCCGGCGCGAAGGTCCGGCCCAGCACCGGCTGCACGCCGAGAGCGTCGAAAAAGCCGGGCGTCACCCGTCCGCCAATCACTTCGGTCGGACTGGCGCCCCGGGTGATCGAGTAGAAGCCGAACGTCAGCCCCTCCAGCCGTTCGAGGGAGCGCGCCTGGCCCTGCCATCGGGCGAAATCGCGCTGCGGCACGGTCGCCACGGGACCATAGGCCGCTCCCGGATCGTCTCCAGAGGTGCGATCGAACTCCCAAAGTAGCGCAAGATGCCGGGCATTGGCATACGGGAGAGGACTCAGCAGCATGCCGTAAGCAAACGTGAAGACGATCGTCGCGGCGGCGATGCCCAGAGCCAGCGGGGCCACGGCGAGCAAAGAAAAACCGGGACGCCGCATGAGCATCCGTAACGTCGTACGCATCCGCATCCCTCCAGCCGGGAAAATTGTGTGGCCGGCAGCCCGCGGCCCGGTAACCTATGCTTTTTCTCGACCCAGCGCCAGCACGAAGTACCGCGCCCGCCCGCCGCCCACGTTGCGCCATCCGTGCTCTTCATTCGAGGCGACGAATACCGCCGACCCGGGGCCGGCCTGCACGCTGCGCCCGGAAATCGTCACCTCCAGTGTGCCTTCCTGAATCATGACCATCTCCTCGTGCACGTGATGGTGCGGAGGATGCGGCGCCTGTCCCGGCGCCAGCTCCGTCATGTGCATTTCGATCGGGTAGCCGGTATGGGTCGTCCCGTTCAGAATCGCGCGAGAGCGGTTGAGGCCGTTTTCGCGCACCGGCAGATCCTCGAACCGGTATGTTTTGGAGGGAAGCGCCGCGGTCTCGCCCTTCCCCACAGCCGCCGCCAAAGCCGGAAGCAGCAGACTCCATTCCCTGCGTGAGTACTCCACGGTGAACCCTCCTTCGTCCTCTCCCAGGATCAATAACCAGGCTCGTTGCCCGGCTTCCACTTGATATTGCACCCGATGCTCGGCTTCTGGGCCGCCGGGGGCGCCTTGCCGACCAGCACCGCGTCGATCGCCGCCCGCAGATCTTTGCCGGTCACCGGCTTCCCGTTCCCCGGCCGGCTGTCGTCGAGTTGCCCGCGATAGGCCAGCGTCCGCTCCGGGCCGTACAGAAAGAAATCGGGCGTGCACGCCGCCTGGTAAGCTTTGGCCGTCTCCTGGCTTTCGTCGTAGAGCACCGGAAATCGCAGCTTGAGTTCGCTCGCCAGCTCCCGCAGGCGTGCCGGACTGTCCTGCGGGTAGCCCGCAACGTCGTTGGCCGAGATCGCCACGATTGCCAGGGGCGCGCCCGCATAGTCCTCGCCGATCCGCGCGAGCGCTTCCTTCACGTGCTGGACGTAGGGGCAGTGGCGGCTGATGAACATCACCAGCAGCCCTTTGTTTCCCGCGAAGTCCGCGAGCGAGACCGTCCGGCCGGATACCACATCCGGCAACTCGAAGTCGGGCGCCGGAGTGCCCAGCCCCGCCATGGTGGATTCGGTAAGTGCCATATCGTTTCGCAGCCGCTACCCCCTCAGCATACCCCCAAACCGGCTGGCCGCAGGTCCTTCCCCA
>CAZMRK010000562.1:0-9042 GCA_964568355.1 uncultured Solibacteraceae bacterium
CGGGTACCGGGCGTGAAGCAGTTGGAAGGCTTTGCGCGAGTAGTCACTGGTAGCCGCGTCGGGCAGGCTGTAGCGTGTCGCGCGTACGCTGAGGTGCAATGCCTCCGGCACACGCGGATCATCGGGGTGCGCGGCTGCCCATACCAAAGTCTGGGCGCATAGGTAGTTCGGAGCGGTGTGGGCCGCTGCCCGTAACTCCAACCACTCTTTATCGCCGGCGGTGCGCTGGTCTTGCGTCAGAAATGCCGGAGGGTCCACCGGATGTTCCGGGACATCCGGCGGTATTGGCGCAGAAGGAGCAGGCGGAGTCGCGGTCTTGGAATCCTTCGGTTTGGGCAGGCGCCACCAGTTGTCGCGGTAGTTGTCGATCTTGCGTGTTTCGGTGAGCCGGCCAAGTCCGTCGCGCACCTCCGGTCCTAAGCCGGGCGTGCGCAGGATCCAGAATACGGCAGTAAATTTCGCGTCGTCCGCCCCTTGCCGGGCTGCGTAGTCGCGCATGGCTTCCGCCAGTTCCGGATCGAGCTCGGCCACGCGGCGGCCGAGCGCGCGGGCTTCCCCGGTCCGGCCCAACAGGGCGGCGCGCACCCATCCAGCCTGGGCAATGCGCAACTGCAACTCTCGCGGCAGCAAGGGACTGGCCCCTCCATCCACCCATAGCGCGAGCGGCACGTGCTGGTTCAAAGCCTCGGTGAAATCCCGATCGAAAATCGGTCTGGCCGGCGCGGCTTCGGAGTAGTCCTCCAGGCGTTCATCGACTTCGACCGCAGTCACGGCCACGGGCATACGCGACGCGTGGCGGAGGTAGTCCGTCCAGTCGTGGGCCAGGGTCATGCGCTGGCCGCGGATCGCATTTTGGACAGAGACCGGCAGTTTCGCCGCCAGTGCGCGATCGGCCCACTCGCGCGCGGGGTCCCGCTCCCCGCGGGCGATCTGGAGGGCGATGCCATGATAAGCGACCGTGGCATAGGCGGGATGTTCCGGGCCCACTTTCCGTCCTGCCTCTACCAGATCGGCGGCTGCCGGATCGCCGGGCTTGACGCTGGCGAGCGCAGCCACCAGCCATGCCGGGCTCTCGCCGCGGCGCCATTGCTCGATTGCCCGTGCGGTGTTCCCCTGCTGGAAAGCCGTAATCCAGTCAGCCAAGTCGCTCTGCTCGACCGGTCCTTTATTCTCGTGATCCCACAGGGTGGTGAAATCGACCATGGCCTGGGCAATCGCTTTCCCCAGGCCGGGCTTGGAAAGCGCCGCGCTCAATTCCGCCATGCGTTCCCGGGGGTAGAGTTTGGCCCGCACCAGGCCAAGCAGGCGCTCTGCCGGCTCTTTCCAGCGCGCCTGCGCCGGATCGGCCAGAATGTCGCGCAGGGTCTTCTCCGCCGCTGCCAGGGCCTCTCGTCTATCGGCGATGGTCGCCTGGCGAATCAACGTCCGCGCGATCAGATATCGCGCCGAATCGCGCCAGGGCGATTGGGTGTTGGCGCCCACCGTGCGAAATCCCGCTTCGGCCGCATCCCATTGGCCCGAGTAAAAAGCAGCCGCGGCGATCTGGTACTGCCGGTCCGCCGTCAACAGCGGGTCTGAGCCCGCAGGGAGGGCTTCGGGGATTTTCGGCTTGGCCTGTGCCGCAGCTTCCGGAGTCACGGGCATCCCAGGCGGAGGGGGGCCGGCGCAGTTGGCAAAGACCTGGTCTTGACCGCGTACCCACTCCGCCGTCTGCGAGCTACTGGCGCCCCATCGCGCGATCCGGTCGCTGAGCGTGACGGCCGCTGTTTCGAACGCATCGTCCAGGCAGTTCTGGTAGGACATATAGTCCCGGCCGAGGCGATAGATCTCGATATTGCGGACCGCCTGCACGGCCGGCACGGCATTGCGGACTGTCAGCCAGTGCCTGGCTGCATCGGGTCCAAGCTGCTGAATGGCAGGAGGTTGTCCGGCCTGCACGGCCGGCTTCGGACTCAGTGCCTCCACCTCCTCGGCGGTAAGCGGAGCGCCGGATAGGTAGCGATAGGCCACCACCAGGTAGCGCCGCATGTAGTGCGGTTTGACGATTCCCAGTTCGCCGCGAAGAAATTCGCCGCCCGGCCGGCGTTCGAAGCCGAACTGCGCCTCCGGCAGGAAAGGACCGCAGGCGCTGCCCTCCGGCCGATCCACCAAGGCGGGGATGCACAGGAAAAGCATGGCGACTGCGACCACGCGCCTGTAGCTCATTGCCACCTCCTAGCCAATTGCAAGGCTCCGCGATAGGCATCTTCTGTCCATGGCCGCGGATGAAACACGAACAGCCGCCGGCCGCGAGGCACGAGGGCCGGCAACTCATCAGTGGAAACGCCGACTCCCTCCCGGCACATTCCCAGGGAGAATTCGGCTCCGCGCCACGCTTCGCCCGGCCCCATCCGGAACAGCATCGGAACGGCATCGCTCACCGGCAACCCTTGCACCCAAGGGTCACCCTGGCACCAGGAGGCCAGCGCGGTGATATCCAGGGGCAGGGAAGGCGGCAGAGATTCACGCAGCCCGGTGAGCATCTCCCGATACCACTCGCGCTCGGAGCGGCGGGCGTCGAAATCCACCTGCATCGCGCGGATGCCCGGCAGAGCAGCGGCGCGTGACACCTCCGAGGCCACCTGCCGCGCATCGGGAAGCGGCCCTCCGCCCGATTCCAGGCGGACCACGGCCATGAGCGCCGTACCCGGCGGGACGCGCAGCGGTTGGAGGCGCGGCCGGGATTCGATCCTGCCTGTCTGCCAACGAATCGTACGTGCCAGGAATGCGACGCCGGTTACGCGCGGATTCAGAAACGGCATCTGCTCCGGCCGTTCCCAAGCCCAAAGGACGATTCGCGGAAATCCCGGCAGTGGATCTGGGCGGGCGCTCCGCAGCATGGCTCCGGCAGCCGCCGCTACCAACGCAGCCGCTGCGACCGCGATCCACACCTTCCTACCCGTGGCAACTGCCATACATGTCAGGATAAAACGTTGCCATCCAGACACGCCTACCCGCTCTGTCGAGGTCATTTTTCACCTGCTGAGAATAGATATGCATGCCGTTTGCCAGCACCGGATGCCTGGCCGTGAAATGCGTCCGCAGAACGACGCTTGGGATACAATCTTCCCATGCCATTGCCCGAAGTCCGCTACGAGTTGGAGTACGGCCAGGGCTCCTGCTATGGACCCGAGGAAGAGGCCGCGGCGCTCGAAGTCATTCGCGCCGGCGCCACCGGATACGGCCCACAGAACCGTGCCTTTGAACGTGCTTTTGCTGATTATTGCGGTGTCCGTCACGCACTCGCCGTTTCATCTGGTACTGCCGCCCTGCAACTGGCGGCGATCGCCGCCAGCATCGGTCCAGGCGACGAGGTGATCACCACACCGTTGAGTTGGATTTCCACAGCCAACGGTGCAGCCTTGCGCGGCGCCGATGTGGTATTCGCGGATATCGATCCGCGCACGTTTACGCTCGATCCGGAAGCCGTTGCCCGCAAAATTACACCGCGCACCCGGGCCATTATTGCCGTCCATCTATACGGCCAGTGCTGCGATATGGATGCGCTGCGAGAGCTTGCCAGTTCCCACGGCATCCTGCTGATTGAAGATTGCGCCCACGCGCCCGGCGCCGAATATCGCGGCCGCAAGGCGGGTTCGATGGGCGATCTGGCGATCTTTAGCTTCGGCCAACAAAAAAACATGGGGACGCTCGGCGAAGGCGGCATGGTCGTCACCAACGACGATGCCTTTTGCGACCGGATGCGCTCCTATCGCTGGCTTTGCTGCCGCGGCTATCAGGTCCAGGGCAAATACGGCGAGATCGATCCCGAACGCCGGTCCATGGGCAAACGCTACTGGCATCTGGAGTTCGAAGACGTCGGCTATAACCTCCGCATGACTGACGTGCAGGCTGCGGTCGGGCTCGTGCAGCTCCGCAAACTCGATGCGCTCAACGCCCGCCGGGTGCAAATTGCCGCGCAGTTGACAGGACTCCTGGAAGGAACGCCCGGCTTGACGCTGCCCTACGAGGCTCCCGGCCGGAAGCACGTGTTTCACGTGTATTGTGTGCTTCTGCGGCCGGAGTCCGGCATGTCCAAAGAAGACTTCATGTGGACCCTGTTCGAGCAGAAAGGCGTTAAGCCGCTAAATCACTACATGCCCATTCATCTCACCGAAGCCTATCGCCGGCGCGGCCACCGCGAAGGAGAATGCCCGGTCGCCGAGGCGCTGTTTCCGCAGTACGTGAGCCTCCCGATTCATCCGCGCCTGACCTCGGAGGCGGTGGAGTACATGGCGCGCAGCGTCCGCGAGGTGGTCGAAGCGAGTCCTGCGGCTCTTGCGACTGCGGCCGGAAAAAGAGATTTCCATCTATGATCACTTCTCGCGTCACTTCTTACCTCTATCGCGGCGTTCTGGCGAGCGCTCTGCTGTCGCTGCCTCTTTGCGCGCAGGCGCCTCTGCGTTGGACGGCCTTGCCCTCCGACAGCCTCGAAATCGACGGGTTGCCCTGGTACAAGGAGAACAAGGCCGAGTTCTTCCGTCTGCCGGCACGCGTAAAAGAGAGCGTTCCCGCGCCGGTCTGGAACCTGGCTCTATCACCCAGCGGAGCCCGTATCCGATTCCGCACCGATTCCCGCGTGCTGTCGGTTCGCCTGGAATATCCGTCGCCGCCCAACATGCGCAACATGCACGCCTTCGGGCAGACTGGCGTCGATGCTTACGTCAATGGCGTCTATTGGAGCACCGCTATCGCCGATCAGGATGCCAAGCCCGGCAAAGTCTACGAACACCAGTTCTTCGACTGGCACGACCGGCCCAAGCAAACCCGCGAGATTACGCTGTATCTCTCGCTCTATAAGCCCGTAAAGGTCCTGGCCGTAGGGCTGGAGAACGACGCCTCGCTCGCGCCCGCCGCGTCGTTCGCGGTCTCCAAACCGGTCGTCTTCTATGGCACCTCGATCACTCAGGGCGGGTGCGCCAGCCGTCCCGGCATGAGCTACCAGGCGATCCTGGCGCGCGAACTCAACCTGGATTTCGTGAACCTGGGGTTCTCCGGCAACGGCAAAGGCGAGCCGGCGGTCGCCTCCACGGTGGCCGAGATCGATGCCGCCTGTTTCGTGCTGGATTTCTCGCAAAACAACAAGACCGTCGAATCGCTCCAGGAGGTTTATGACCCGTTCATCGGGACTCTGCGTGCCCGCCATCCGCAGACCCCGATCGTGGCCGTCACGCCGATCTCCTCTTCCCGCGAAGTCCCCGGCGGTCCCCCCGATGCGCGCCTGGAAGGCATGCGGCAGTTGATCCGCGGCGTGGTCGCTCGCCGCATCGCCCAGGGGGACCGGAACCTGCAATTAGTGGAGGGCACCGACCTGCTGGGCCCCGAACGGCTGGATGGCCTGGTGGATGGCACCCATCCCAACGACCTTGGCTTTGAGTGGATGGCCGATGGACTGGCTCGCCGCCTGGCCAAGGTGCTCGGCCTTACGCCCGTGCATTCCGAATAAGCCCGCAAAAACAAAAGCGGCGCACCCCGTGAGAGGTGCGCCGCCAAAATCACCTTCGTCTGGATCAGATAAACAGCGGAACAGCTACCAGGGTGATGGTGCTGAGCAGCTTGATCAGTACATGCAGCGAGGGGCCGGCCGTATCTTTGAACGGATCGCCGACCGTATCGCCCACGACGGCCGCCTTATGGGCATCGGAACCCTTGCCGCCAAACGCACCGGTTTCGATGTACTTCTTGGCATTGTCCCAGGCGCCGCCGCCATTGTTCATGAGAGTGGCCATCAGGATGCCGGAGATCGTCCCGACCATCAGGAAGGCGGCTACCGCCACCGCGCCCACCGGCATGGGCATGACGCCTCCCGCCGTGGTTTGCACAGTATAGCCGGAGCTGGTAAAGGTGCGGAAGATAATGCCCACCACCACCGGGCCTGCCACCGCCAGGATTCCGGGAACCACCATGGCTTTCAGGGCGCCGATGGTCACGATGTCCACGCAGGCCCCGTAGTCCGGATCGGACGTGCCTTCCATAATTCCCTTGTTCGTCCGGAATTGCCGGCGGACTTCCTCGATCACCGTCTGCGCGGCCTTGCCCACCGCCTTCACCGCGAAGGAACTGAACAGGAAGACCAGCATAGCGCCCAACAACGCGCCAGTGAAGACCGGTACGTGCCCGATGTCCACCGAGAACCGCGTCTCAGCCGGCCATTTCAGGATCTGCTTTACCTCGTCGATATAGGCCGAGAACAGCAGGAATGCAGCCAGCGCCGCGCTGCCGATCGCATAGCCTTTGGTCAGAGCCTTGGTCGTGTTGCCAACCGAATCCAGGCGGTCCGTACGGCGCCGGATCTCTTCCGGCTGGCCGGACATCTCGATGATGCCGCCCGCGTTGTCGGTAATCGGCCCAAACGTATCCATCGCCAGAATATAGGCTGCCGTCGAGAGCATGCCCATGGTGGCGATCGCGGTGCCGTAGAGCCCCGCCGCCTGCTCGGTGATTCCGGTCAGCCCGGCGTTGATTCCCAGGTAGTAAGAGGCCAGAATCGCCGCGGAAATGACCACCACGGGAGCCGCAACGCACTCCAGGGCCACCGCGAATCCGGAGATGATGGTGGTCGCCGCGCCCGTCTTGCACGATTCGGCAATGGAGAGCACCGGCCGGTATTTATACTCCGTATAGTATTGCGTGATATAGACGAACAGGAAGCTGGTCATGATGCCGACCACGCCCGCCAGAAACAGCATCATGTTGCCTTTCAACAACATCTGCACGGCGGCGAAAAACCCGGCCATGGCCAGTACCGTGGTCACATAGTAACCGCGATTCAGGGCCTGCATCGGGTCGGCGTCTTCTTTCGTGCTGACCACCAGGACTCCCACGATCGACGCGATCAAACCAAACGCGCGCGCTACCAGCGGGAACAGAATGCCGTAGATGCCGAAGACCGGAAAGAGGGCCGCGCCCAGAATCATGGCGCCCACATTCTCCGCCGCGGTGGATTCAAACAAGTCGGCGCCACGACCCGCGCAGTCGCCTACATTGTCGCCCACCAGGTCCGCGATCACCGCAGGGTTACGGGGATCATCTTCTGGAATGCCTGCTTCTACCTTACCGACCAGGTCGGCGCCGACGTCCGCCGCCTTGGTATAGATGCCGCCGCCCAACTGGGCGAACAGAGCAACAAAACTCGCGCCAAAGCCGAAGGCCACAATCTGGGTTGGAACTTCGACCGGGTTGTCCAATCCATTGAAAAGCCAGAACAGCGAAACAACGCCCAGCAGCGATAGCGATACGACACTCAGTCCGGTCACGGCGCCGCCGCGCAGGGCAATCTGGAGCGCCTTGTTCAGGCTGGTCCGGGCGGCTGCCGCGGTCCGGATGTTGCTACGGATCGAAACCCACATCCCGCTAAAGCCCGCCAGTGTGGAACACGCCGCGCCCAGCACAAACGATATCGTCATCCGGAACGCCAGCGTCTCACTACCCTTTCCGAAGTAGTATCCGATAAAGATCACTACAGCGAGAACCAGGGCGAGGGAAAGAATGGTCTTATTCTGGCGACGCAGAAATGCTTCCGCTCCTTGCTTGATGGCGTTGGAGATCTTCTGCATCTGCGGGGTCCCCGTATCCTGGCCCAATACATACTTGGACAAGGCCACCGCCACGATCAGAGAGAGGATACTGATGCCGGTCACGGCGAGCAGATATTCATGTCCGCGACCGGCCGACTCGCTGCTTTGGAGCCACAAAGCGAATCCGTTACTCCATAATTGCATCTGGCTTATTCCTCCTGTAGGAAAACTAGTGCCATCCAGAACACATAGAGTACATGCGCGCTGTATCAAAATGCAACTATCCTATTCAGATCTGATAATACCTGTTTGTCTGCTGACGTCCCCCTTGCCAGACCTCGCCCGGGAAAGTGTCGTACAATGCGATACCTTGAGGAGTCCATCATGTTTTTGCCGCTCACCCCGATCCGCTGCCTTTACCGCGGAGTTGACCTCTACGGCAGCAAGGTCGGAATTGTCTCCGGGGCCGAGCGTTATACTTACGCGGAGTTCGGAGAACGCTGTGAGCGGCTGGCGGCCGGGCTGAAGGCCGAAGGGGTCCTGCCGGGCGATCGTGTTGCGTATCTCTCCTTCAACAATCATCAATTATTAGAAGGATATTTCGGTGTCGTCCTCGCGCGTGCAGTCGTGATGCCGCTGAATGTCCGTCTGACCCCCGCAGAGCTGTCCGGCATTCTGAACCATGCCGAGGCAGGCGTGCTGATCTTCGAAAACGACTTCGCTTCCCTGGTGGAACATCTCCGCCGGTGCTGCCCTGCCATCCGGCGGTTCATTACCCTGAATGACCCGGTTCCCGTCGCCGATCTCACCTACACGGACCTTTTGTCCCAGGGCCGCATGGACCGTCCGGACGTTTTCTCCTGGAATGAAGCCGATCTCGCGGAGCTCTTCTATACCAGCGGCAGCACAGGCTCGCCGAAAGGCGTCATGCTAGCCCACCGCACGCTCTATCTGCATGCTCTTTCCATCATCGCCACGTGCGCCCACGACGATGCCAGCGTAGAGTTGCACACCATCCCTCTGTTCCACGCCAACGGATGGGGCCGTCCGCAAGCCTGCACCATGATGGGCCAGAAGCAGGTCATGGTTCGCCGCTTTGATCCCACCGCCGTGTTCCGACTCATTCAGGAAGAGCAGGCCACGTCGATGGCGCTGGTGCCGACCATGGCCAACGCCCTGCTTAACGCTCCGGACCTCGACAACTTTGATATCTCCAGCATGCGCCAGATCCACCTGGGCGGCGCCGCCGCTTCGCCCGAACTGGTGGACCGCCTGGAACACGCCTTCCGCTGCCAGGTGATGGGCGGCTATGGTCTTACCGAGACCGGTCCGGTGGCCACTTCCGCCCGGATAAAAGGTACGGTGGCCTTCGCCGACGAACCCGATCGCCTTTTCCGCATGGCGATGGCGGGCTGGCCGCTTCCCGGCGTCGACATTAAAGTCGTGGATCCCCACATGCGAGAGGTTCCGCGCGACATGCGTTCCA
>CAZMRK010000563.1:0-5328 GCA_964568355.1 uncultured Solibacteraceae bacterium
AGGCCGACCTGTTTTTCTTCCAGCGTGCTCAAGCGGAAGATCTCGTAATCGGCATCGCCCACGCGCAGCTTGGACGCTGCTCCGAACGTATTTTTGGACATCAGTACAGATTATAGCTGGAGCCTGCGGAACGAATGGCCGCGCGCGATTTATTTGAGGGACCGACAACCGCCGATGGACCCTGATTCACGCAGATGGCGGACTTATGATAGCGCTCTCATCGGCCCGGCGGGACCGATTGGGCTACATATAGGCCGGCAATTCGATCCCCAGGATGTCCAAGGTGTGTTCCAACTGCCGCCGGAAGAAATCTGTCATCCAAAGAAGAAACACTTTCTTCTCCCGGTTTTCTTCGTGGATGATCGGGTATTGGTGATAGAAGTTATTGAACGCCTGGGCTAACTGGAAGGCGTATTTGGCTACATGGGCCGGCTCGCCGGCGGTCACGGCGCGCTCGACCGCCGAATCGGCCTTCGAAGCGGCCAGGAGCACTTGCCAGAAGTCTTCGGCTTGTAACTGGCGCTCCAGTGCTCCGGCGCTCAACTCCGCGGCGAAGTCCGGCACACGCTCGCCTTTTTCTTCGAGCTTGCGCAGGATGTTCCGGGCACGCACGGCGGCATACTGCACGTATGGTCCGGTCTCCCCTTCGAAGCTCAGCGCTTCCTGAAAATCGAAAGCGATTACGGAATTGCGCGTATACTTCAACAGGAAATAGCGCAACGCGCCCACCGCGATCTGCGTCGCGATCTTCTGCTGTTCTTCGGCCGGGACCTCGGCATGGCGCGAGGCTACTTCTTCGAGCGCCTTCTCAATCAAGGTATCGATCAGATCGTCGGCTTTTACGCCCAGGCCTTTGCGCCCGGAGACCTCAATATACGGCCGTTTGCGATCTTCTTCGGACAGCGAAATGCCAAGATCCGCGCAGCAGCGCGGCGACAGCGCTACCATTTCGTACGAGAAGTGGATCGACTGCTCCGCCTGCGCGGTGAAGCCGAGCGCCTTCAACCCCGCCACCACCACATCCTGCAAATACGACTGGCGCACATCGATGACGTTGTATACCCGGCTGCCGTGTCCAAACGCCGGCACCGGGACGCCGGGATCCGCGGACTGGTCTGTCGTTACCCACAGCAGGCGACCGTCAGCGTAGCGGCTGAGCGGGCGATAGTAGAAATCTTTGCCCAGCAGCCCGAACTTCCAAAGCTGATAAGCGATGTCCTTGCCTACATAGGTGACGGTACCGTTGGAGCGCACAATCACCTTGCTGTCTTCCGATTCGGTGTCGGCCGAAAACGCCGCCGCCGGCATTACCCAGCAGCCGGCGTTCTTGCCTTCCGTCTCGAAATAGATAGCCTTCCGGTCCTTCAACAGCTCGAATGCCGAGGCCCAGAACTTCAGGTGCAGGATCTCGCTTTCGCGCGGCAGCACGTCATACTCGACACCCAACCGAAGCATCGTCGCGAGGTGCTTCTCCACAATAGCGTCGGCCACCAAGTGCGCCATCTCAGCTTGCGCGCCCTGGCCTGCTTCAATGGCATGCAGCGTTTCACTCCGCCAGGCCAGGGATTCCCGGACTTCCTGATAATGTGTCGAGGTGCGGGCGTAGAGATCCCAGCACAGATAGTCGAATCGCACGGCAGGATCGCGGATGAGCTTTTGCACTTCGGCCGGTGTTTTCTTCTCCAGGTAGTGGAAGCCCACGACTACATCGGCCACTTGCACTCCGGTGTTGTCGATGTAGTTCTGCACCTCGACTTGCTCACCCAGCGCGCGCAGCATCCGCACGAAAGTATCGCCCAGAGCGGCGTTACGCAGGTGGCCAATATGGGCTGCCTTGTTGGGATTGATATTGGTGTGCTCGACGATGATCTTCTGCGCGGCGGCGGTGTCGGCCTGCGGAGCCGGGCGTAACAGGCTGCCCCCGTAGGCCGGGCGGTCGAAGCGAATGTTCAGATATCCGTTACCGGCCACTTCGATCGCCGCTACGCCTTCGATCGGCCCGATGGCGGCAGCCAGATCCGCGGCAATCTTTTTGGGCGCCTGTCGCAGTTGTCGCGCCAGTTGGAAAGCGGCGGGCACGGCGATCTCGCCGAATTCACTTTGCCTGGGCTGCTCGATAGTGACCGCCAGATCGGTGCCGTAGCGCTCCAGAATGTGTTGGTGAAATGCCGCCTGGATTCGTTTTTCTAGTAGATGGAACACGAAACTACGAGTATAGCCTGGGGCGCGATCACCGCTCCAGCGCGGTCTTTACCTGCGTCGCCAGCGCTCTGGCGGTATACGGCTTTTGCAGAAAGCCGGCCAGCCCTCCGCCGGTGAAGTGCCGCGTGGCTTCCACCTCGTTGAATCCACTGGTGAGGATGATCTTAATCTCCGGTCGTATCCGTTTCATCTCGTGCAAAGTTTCTTCCCCACTCATCGTCGGCATGGTCAGGTCCAGAAGGACCACGTCGATCTGCGGGGATTCCAGAAACACACGCAGGGCTACGCGACCGTCTTCCGCTTCCAGAACGGAGTAGCCGTATTTCCTCAGCGCATAGCAGGCGGTGGCACGGACAATCGGTTCATCATCCACTACGAGGATGGTACCGCGGCCTCTCAGGTCAGAGGGGATCGGGTCCACCGGAAGCGCCGCCACAGGTTGTTGCAGGGCAGGCAGGAACATTTGAAACGTCGTCCCTTTGCCCGGCGCGCTATCGACCTTGAGAGCTCCCTTGTGGCCACGAATGATGCCTTGCACGGCCGAAAGGCCAAGACCTCTGCCCTGAAATTTGGTGGTGAAGAACGGATCAAAGATCTTCGTGATCGTGACTTCATCCATTCCCGTTCCGGTGTCCTGCACCTCCATAACCACATACAGGCCCGCGGTGATTTCGTAGGGCAGCGTAAGCGTGGCCAGGTCCGCGCTGCGGAGTTCCCGTACGCTTGTGTAGATTCGCACCGTGCCGGGCTCATCGCCAATCGCCTCGGCGCCATTGATCACAAGATTCATAATGACCTGTTGGATCTGGGCTACGTCGACTTCGATCGCCGGCAAGTCAGGAGCCAAGCTGAGGTGCACCTGTACGTTCTTGGGGATGGCTGCCTGCACCAGGCCGGCAATTTCTCTTACCAGTTCCGACAGGTCAATCGAGTGCGTCTCAAACCGGCCTTTGCCGGCATAGGCCAGCAGTTGGCGGGTCAGCGCGGCGGCCCGTTCCGAGGCCACGACGACTTCTTTCAGCAGTCGGTGATTTTCATTGGTTTCCGGCAGACTATCGGCTACCAGGCTGGCGTTGCCCAGGATGCCCACGAGCAGGTTATTGAAGTCGTGTGCGATGCCGCCGGCCAGCACGCCCAGACTCTCCAGCTTGGCGGTCTGTCGCAGTTGCTCTTCGAACAGCTTTCGTTCGGTGATATCGCGATTGATCTCCAGGAACCCCACGGGCCGGCCGTTCAGATCTCGCCGCAGCGCCCACCGGCTCGAGAGGGTGAGGACGGTCCCGTCTTTACGGGTGTGTATCAACTCGCCCTGCCAGGTTCCCCGCTCCAGCAAAATAGCGTGCAACTTTTGGAGCGAATCCGGAAACTGTGTTCGCAGCAGGTCGTGCGAGATGGTTCCGACAGCTTCTTCGGCGGTCCAGCCGTAGGTTCGCTCGGCGCCTTTGCTCCAGAATTCTACTGTGCCATCCAGGCGGAGCGAGAGAATCGCATCCTGGGCAAGATCCAGTAATTCGGCATGATGCTGCAGCCGATCCATCATTTGCAGCCGTTCGATGGTGGTTTCCACGTAATGGCTGACGGCATGGAGAAGTTCCAGGTCTCGCTGGTTGAAATCGTCGCGAGTCCGTGAGCCAAATAGCAGGGTGCCCAGCAGCCGCTGTCCGGAAACTAACGGATCGCATACGCATACCCGGATTCCGAAATCGCGGGCTATGGCAGTCTGGTCATCGTGGCTGTTTTGGATGTCGATGGCGACAATGCCTGCGCGAGTTTGCGCTACCGTTCCGGAGATGGATTGGCCAAAGGGGAGATAGTAAACCCGTCGCGCAGCCTCCTCCCGGATGCCAGCCCAGGAGGTCAACTCCAGTACATTGCCGCTCTTGCCCACCGTGTAATGGAAATAAATGTCCATCCCCAGCGGGGCAGCCGCAAAATCAAAAATGGCCCTGACCAGCCGGTCTGGATTCCTAGAGCTGAGCAGATTGAGAATTTCGGCTGAAAGCGGCTGCAAGTAGCTATTCTTCCATGCCCGAAGCAATTTGGAGCACAACTATCCTCCCTATCGTACAGCGCGGGAGGGCGATTCCAATGCCGCTATAATCGGGGAACGTGCCGCGGATTACTTTCCTGCCTGCCCGAATCACCATTGAGTTTGCGCCAGGTACCATTCCGTATCAGGGACATGGGAAGCGGGAGTCGCTGCTGGATGTGGCTTTGCATTTCGGTATTGCTCTCGACCATGCCTGCGGTGGGAACTGCGCCTGTACCACGTGCCATGTGGTGGTGAAATCCGGCGAGGAGTTCCTCTCCCCGATGGACGAGGACGAAGAAGACCGGCTCTTTTCCGCCGCCGACCTTACGCTCCACTCGCGCCTGGGCTGCCAGGCGGTCGTTCGGGGCGATGTGGTGGTGGATATCCCCGCGTGGAATCGCAACTATGTCAGCGAAGGCGGCAATCAGGTGGCGAATGGCCAATCGTAAGTTATCGGCCGATGCTCAGTGTGGAAAGCCGGTCGATCAGTTCTCGCGGAACGGTGGCTTCTACCTGGATGGAGCGTTGTTTCTGTTGCACTGAGACAGTGTCGTAGAGCCGTTCCAGGTCCGGCTGATTGGGTGGGATGCTGAGCCGCCCCAGGCCCAGAATGCCTCGGGCCGCCACTCCCAATTCCTGGGCGTCCTTCTCCGTGGCAAAGGCGCCGGTCAGCGTGGCGTGCAGACTCTCTCCTACTTCGGCCAGCAGGACCAGATCCTGCATGGGACCGAAGAACTTGTGCAGGTTGGAGAGGTTGCCGGTACGGGGAATTACTGCCGCCAGGCGTTGATCCGTGACCGCCCAGACCTGGTTATGGCGGGGCAGAGCCTGCACCCGAGTGACCAGGGCCAGGGGACTGCCGCCGTTTTTCCGGCGATCGATGGCGGCGCGTACCGCGGCCGGGTCTCCGGACAGGGCGGTGCGGGAATCGACGATGGTCCATTCCTTCGCCTCCGGGTCTCCGGGCCGGAACGTTCCGCGTGCAATTAAGACGATATTTTTCCCGTCAAAGGCCGCCACCAGTTCCTGAATGTCTTTCCGGTCTGCCCACTGTTTTTGGACCGGTAGCTTCTGGAAAACCGGGGAGGCCCGCA
>CAZMRK010000564.1:0-4960 GCA_964568355.1 uncultured Solibacteraceae bacterium
AATCAGGTCCAGCCTCCCTTTGCCGAACCAGTCGACCGGATTGGGAGCAGGACTGCCGTACTGATCCAGAACGCGGCCTCCGGCTTCCAGGCGCACGGGCTCCGCATAGCGCGGCGCTTCGTTTGTCCCCACATTGCGGTGAAACCACACGTACCCGTGGAGGGGACCGTGGGTCCACTCCCCTTTGGCGTTATACGCATCGTCCCAGCCGTACTCGCGCCAATCGCTCGCACCCACCAGCAGATCGATCCGGCCGTCGCCGTCCCAATCCACGGGATACCAGAGATCGTCACGCCCTACGTGATACGAGCGGACAACAGGCACCGCCACGAAGCGCGAGAGCCGATTGGCGCGAAGGTCGCTGTAGTATCCGCCGCTCACCACCAGGTCGGGCTTGCCGTCACCGTTGAAATCGGCCACAACCAGGTCCTTTTTGCCCGGCCCCATCCATTCTCCCCGCGCGAACAGCGGCTTCCGGTTGGTCCCCAGGTTCCGAAAATAGTAGATCCCGTTCGAGGGATGATCCGGGCAGCCGACGATCAAATCGGTAGCGCCATCCTGGTCCAGATCGATCGCCGCTGGATGCGCCCAAAGACCTACACTCAGCTTTCCGCGTACGCCCGGCCGTCCGTAGGTGACCCGGTCTCCCGTGCCGATCATGGCCGGTTCCGGCTGGTGCATCCGCCCGCCGGCCGCGCCACGCGTAAAGCGAAGGACATACGTCCCCGCGCCAGTGGAACGCCAGCTTACCCGCACGTTCGGCCGCTGCCACTCTACTTTGCGCGGCAGGTCCGTATCACCTGCTTCGACCCGTATCGAATCCGCGTCCGCATCCGCCGGCAGTTCGCCCTGATAAAGAATCGGCGGGCCCGCGGGCTCCGGAGCCTGCACCGTAATTTGTCCTTCTTCCGCCGTCGCGGCTGGAAGCACCAACAGAAAAGCAACGATCGCCGCACGCAAGCGGCGAAGGACGGAGGACTTCCTGGCTATTCTCTGTTCGACTGCTCGTGTTCTCTCAGGCACAGATGTTCTTCTATCCTCTACAGCCGTTTACTCTACAGCCCTTTCAGGCGTCAGGCCAGAGCCTGCCGCGCCCCCGTCGGTTCTCCCAACCGATTCTCGGCCGCGTCGAGAAATCCCCCTATGCTTGCGGGGTTGCTAATTTGCAATTCAGTTGCATATAATGAATCTTCCAAACACGACCACGGAGCATTTCGCCCCGGAAGGGCGATTGCGCCGGCAGTCGGGATTTCTGGAGGATCGGATGAACCGCGGTGTTGCTTTCTGCGCTGTATTGACAATATATTTAGCGTCTTCCGTTATGTTTGCGCAGCAGGCGGAGCTTTCCGGATTCGTGCGTGATCCAAGTGGGTCGGCCGTCTCCCACGCAGCCGTCGTGCTGTTGAATATTGCAACTAATGTGCAAAGAATAACGAGCACGAACGAGGCCGGCGTGTACTCGCTGCCGCAGCTTGGGCCGGGTAGCTATCGGCTGACGGTCAGCGCCAGCGGTTTCGAGCAGAAAGCCGTGGAGGGGATCACGCTGGATGTGGCTTCGAAGGTAACGCGCAATATCGACCTGACTATCGGCAGCGTAACCGAAGTGGTCACAGTGAGCGGCAGCGGCGTCAACGTGAACACGGTGGACGCGGCGGTGAGTACTGTGGTGGATCGGCGTTTCGTCGACAACATCCCATTGAACGGGCGGAGTTTCAACTCGCTTCTGACGCTGGTACCCGGGGCGATGGTGGTGCCTTCGGACGGGTCGGGGCGGTCGGGTTCGATCTCGGTGAACGGCCAGCGCACGGAAGCCAACTACTTCACGGTGGATGGCGTAAGCGCGAACTCGGGCGCTCCGTTGTACGGCACTGTGGGCTTCGGCGCGGGCTTTTCGGGATCCACGCCGGGAGAGACGGCTTTGGGCACGACGCAGGGCATGGTTTCCGTGGAGGCGCTCGAGGAGTTCCGCGCGACTACGTCAACGTTCTCGGCCGAATATGGGCGCACGCCGGGCGGGCAATTTTCTTTTACCACACGCTCGGGAACGAACGGCTGGCACGGGAGCGCGTATAACTACTTCCGCAATGACGCACTCGACGCAAACAACTGGTTCAGCAACGCAACCGCCACGCCGAAGCCCGCGACGCGCCAGAACAACTTCGGGGCGACCTTGGGCGGTCCGGTACGAATTCCAAAGGTGTACAACGGCAAGGACCGCACATTTTTCTTCTTCTCGTACGAAGGACTGCGGCTGCGATCGCCGCAACCGGGTGTGACAACGCAGGTGCCAAGCGCTTCGCTGCGGGCGCAGGCTCCCGCGGTTCTGCAACCGATTCTCAACTCGTTTCCGCTGGCCAACGGGGAGGACCTCGGCAACGGGTTGGCTATGTTCACCAGCGGCTATTCGAATCCGAGCGCGATCAACACGACAGCAGTGCGCATCGACCACAGCTTCCACGACCGCTTCAAGGTGTTCGGCCGCTACAACGATTCGCCGTCGAACAGCCTGACGCGGTATAGCGGCAACCTGGCGCAAACCATTGATCAGAAGGTCCACATTCGCACGCTCACATTAGGGTCGACGAACTTGTTCTCGCCGCGGCTAACCAATGAAGCACGGTTCAACACAACGTCAAACAACGGGCTGCTGATCTACGAGTTCACGAATTTCGGCGGAGCGACGGCGATGAAGATTACCGACTACCCGGGCTATACCGACGATCCGTATACACGGCTTGCCTTCACGCTGAATTGGGGGCTGCGGCCGAACGTATACACGCTGCCGCAGGACGCGACCCAACAGCAGTACAACATCACCGACACGTTGAACTGGTCCCTCGGCCGGCACACGGTGAAATTCGGCGTCGACTACCGGCGTATCCAGAGCCGCGCTTACTTTCCGAAGCTGTACAACATCCCGAACTACGATACCGCGGCGCAGGTGCTCGCAAACACGACCGCTAGCCACACCTACGTCGGCTACACCAACGCGGTCATGCGGCCCATCTACAAGAATTTTTCGGCGTTCGTGCAAGACGATTGGAAGCTGACGCCTCGGTTCGGCATCTCCGCTGGACTGCGCTGGGAGGTGAACCCGGCGCCGACCGACGCCGAGAACTATCCGATCTACACAATCGACCAGGCGCGCGACCTGAGTACGACAAAACTGGCTCCGCTCGGGACACCGACCTGGAAGACGACATGGAACAACGTGGCGCCGCGGCTCGGTCTCGCGTATCAGGTACGGCAGACGCCGGGTTTCGAAACAGTGGTGCGTTCTGGTTTCGGGATGTTCTATGATACCGGCAACACGCAGGCAACCGACGGCTACGGGCGCATTGGATCGCGCGCCATGCTCTCGCTGCCGGGGTCGCCTTGGCCGCTGACGTTGGAGCAGATCGCTTCGCTGCCGGCGCCGTCCATCAACCCTCCCTACGCACAGACGCTCATCACCGATGATCCGGAGTTGAAGCTGCCGTACACGCTGCAGTGGAATGCCGCCGTCGAGCAGTCGTTGGGACCACAACAGACGCTGAGCGTAACCTATGTGGGCTCGGGCGGACGGCGGCTCCTGGTGGATCGCGTCTACAACCCTCGGCTACTGGGGAACCTGAACTTTGGATCCGCCGGTCTTTATCTGACGCGCAACCTGGGGAGTTCGAGCTACCACGCCATGCAAGTGCAGTTCCAGCGAAGGATGTCCGCGGGCCTGCAGGTTCTCGTGTCCTATACATGGGCACACTCGATTGACAATGCCACGAGCAATTTCACGGTGTATCAACTGCTGAAGGCGAACTCGGACTACGACGCACGGCACAACTTCCAGGCAGCCCTGACCTATATGGTGCCGGGACGGTACCAAAACCGGCTGGCTGCGGCGTTGCTGCGTAACTGGGCGGCCGATGCGCGCATCTTTGCGCGGTCATCGATGCCGGTGGACGTAGTCGGCACAACCGGCACCGACCCATTCATGGGCGCGAGTTTGAACTATCATCCGAACCTGGTGCCGGGCCAGCCGCTGTATGTGAACGACGCCAATGCGGCAGGCGGGCGGAAGATCAATTTTGCCGCGTTCTCCGCCGCACCCGCCGGGCAGGAGGGAAACGCAGGGCGCAATTTCGCACGGGGTTTCAACGCGATACAGACCGACCTCGCGCTGCGGCGCGAGCTGCGGCTAACCGAAAAAGCGGGCTTGCAGATCCGCGCCGAAGCGTTCAACATCTTCAACCATCCGCTATTTGGCGCCATCTACTCGAACTTGACGAATGGAGCGGCGCTGTTCGGCGTGGCTTCGAATACCTTGAATGGACGGCTGGGCGGGCTCAATCCGCTGTATCAGGTAGGCGGCCCGCGTTCCATGCAACTCGCGCTGAAATTACAGTTCTGATCGAGGACGCACATGGGATTCGTACAGCAGTATGTGCGGCAGCCGCAGAAGCTGTGGCTGAGGAAAGCCCTATTCCAGATCCATCTGTGGCTGGGAATCGGAATTGGGCTCTACATCATCGCGATTGGGCTGACCGGTTCCATTCTGGTGTTCAAGGAGGAAGCGGTAGCCTCGCTGGTGCCAAAGCTGCCGCCTTCGGCTGACGTAAGCGGACCGCAGGCGAACGTGTCGACCGTGATCTCCAAGATGCGGGGCGCATATCCGAAAGACCGCCTGTTTCTGGTGAGCTTCCCGAGCGCGCACACGCGCGAATTTCAGGTAATCGCGATGCGGCCGGGCAAGGACGGCGGCAAAATGATGATGGCGGCACACCCGGTGACGGGCGAACCGATCGGCCAGGTCAACCTCACGACATCGTGGCTCGGCTTCGCGCACAACCTGCATATTGCCCTGCTGGCGGGGCCCGCCGGCTTTGTCGCCAACGGTATCGGGGCGATTCTGCTGCTGGTGATCACGGCCACGGGCCTGTTTCTGTGGTGGCCTGGAATCCGGTCGTGGGTTCGCGCTTTCACG
>CAZMRK010000565.1:0-8030 GCA_964568355.1 uncultured Solibacteraceae bacterium
CAGGAAAACGCTTGATTGACGCCTTCCAGCGCAGTGAGCAGTGAGAACTGGCTGCTCAGCGTGATTTTCCAATAAAACAAGACCGTCGTGACAAGAAGGAACAGGACCCAGCGAGCATTCGCCCAGGCCGAGGAGCTAACAACGCGAAACAATTTGTTCCGCCTTTGTTGAAACCCTGGGAGGTCAGGAGTCATTTAGTATATTCGATATAAAAGGTCTTCAAATATAAAATATAGTTGATTTCAGGCCGGACGCGAGCAGTCCGGCTCCATAACGACGCCTGGATGTGAGATTGCGAAAATCCCATTGATTTCCTAAAGACCTATGAAGTCCTCAGTTCAACTACAACATCGTTGTCGTGGGGGAAGGGTACTGCCGGTCACGGCTGTTATGACTAATTTCACGCCGCTGTCGCGCGATATTGGGATAATACCCTGAGTTGAAGGAGCCAGGCATGCGACTGCGGAAGGTCACCGTACTTTCCCTTGTCTTCACCTACTTGTTTTTTCTGGATTATCTGCCGCCGATCCGCAGAGTCCATCTCCCCTATGATCTGTTGGGGTATCACTATCCGCTCGCGGACTATCTATTCCAGGCGCTGCGCCAGGGGCGCTTTCCGGAATGGGATCCGACGACGTATTGCGGGATCAGCTTCGTGGGCAACGTGCAGGCGGCGCTGTTCTATCCGGCTACCTGGCTGGTGATGGCTGCGAATATCGGCCGTGCTTCGGTCTCTTACCAGAGCCTGCAGGATCTGGTATTCGCGCATGTCTGGCTGGCCTTCCTGTTCTGCTATCTCTGGCTGCGCCAGCAGAAGCTTACGCAGCTTGCCTGTGTATTGGGCGGGGGGATTTTCGCCTTTAGCGGTTACCTGCTCATGCAATTGCAACATATGGGGGTGGTGATCGCCTATGCCTGGATGCCATTCGGGTTGTGGGGAATCGAGCAGGCAGCCCAGGAGCGCCGGCTGCGACCCCTGTGGAAACTGGCCGTGGCGTCGGCGCTCTGCCTGCTGGGAGGTTATCCGCCCACGTGCTTTGTCTTTGTGGTGTGCGCCCTGGCCTACGCGCTGGGCCACGGCTGGCGAACGGCGGCGGGCGCGGTGTTCGCGATCAGTGCCTCGCTGGCGCTGGCGGCTGTGCAGTTGATGCCGGCACACGAGGCCAATGTCATGAAGGCTTTCGAGCCTCGCTACGGAATCGGGATACGCCGTTCGGGCACGTTTCTCTCGTACCTGGTGCCCAACTATTTCGGCTTCGGCCTCAATCATCCGCCGAACGCGCACTACGCGGGCGAGTACCTGTACCTGGGCGTCCCGGCCTTCCTGGGCCTTTTGTGGCTGGTGCGGTGCCGCTGCTGGCGCAGAATATTACCCGCTTTGGTCATGCTGGCGGCCACCTTGGTTGTGGTTACCAATCCATTCGCCATGGTTTGGAACGTGATTCAGCATTCGGAGCTGCTGGCCCAGATCTGCCGCGACTGGTACTTTCTAGCCGGCATCACGCTGGCAGCGGCGCCCCTGGCCGCCATCGGCCTCGATCACCTGATCCGCCAGCCCCGTATGCCGCGCCCGCGCTGGTTCGTCTTCCTGCTGATCGGCCTGATGGCCGCATGGTCCGTGCGGCAGTTTGCGGTCTGGATTCCTTTGGGAACGGACTTCCCGGTCGGCTGGAAATCGCTTGCCGGGCCTGCTGTTACCTTCGTGCTCTTCTCCGCGGGCCTGTTTACGCTCTCCGGGACCAAGGGGCGCCTCCGTACGGCCCTGATGGCAGCCCTGCTGTTCACTATCGCGATCGATTACAAGGTCTATGGAACCAGCAAGTGGTTCGATGCCGAAAAGGGCATACCGCACTACCTCTTCACCTCGCTCCCCGAGATGAAGTACGACGTCTACAGCCAGATCCGCGTGCATCCGGAAGGGCGTATCGCGCTCGACCAGGTCGGCATCAGCCCGCTCGATCTGCGCCACTTTGGCCTCACCTCGCCGCAGGGTTTCGATCCTTTTCTGCCCACGCAGTACCAGCGCCTCATGAGCCGCATCGCACACTTTCGCACCAATTGGGACATCGACATGGATCCGAATGATGAGGCAGCGCTGCGCCTGCTGGGTGTTCGCTATTTCATCAGCGCGGAGGGCGCGCCTCTGTACGCTCGCCTCTCGGCCAACCCGGCTTATCGCCGGTTGGAGCCTTCCGATACGATTCACAAGGTATTTGAGTTTCTGCGAGCCGAGCCGCCTTATCATTTCGATGCCGCAGAAGGAGCATCCGCGCTGCACGCCAGTCACTGGACTCCGGAGCATCGAGAATTCGTCGTCAGCTCCGCGGCCGGCGGAAGCTTGCTACTGGCCGAACAATTCTTCCCGGGATGGAAAGCGGAGGTTGACGGCAGTCCCGCGCCCATCCTGCGGATGCACGACGCTTTTCAGTCGGTTCGCGTGCCGCCTGGTGAGCATCGCGTGTCCTTCCGCTTCCGCTCCGCGGGCCTTCGCATCGGAGCGCTGCTTTCTCTGCTCTCGCTGGGTGCGCTGGCGCTTTATCTTCGATTGACCCGATGAAGCGCCAGGTCTGGTATGCTACGCGGCCTGCCAGCGGATGCCGACTCCCAGTTTCTTCTTGGCGTATTCCAGGCTGCGCTCGAGATCGGTCCTCTGCTGCTCCTTGAGCGCAGCCTCGAGGGCGGGGGACTGCTTGCCCGTCCCTCCGATCACCATGGGGCCGAGGTAGGGATGCCCTTTCTTGGCCAGAGCGACGAAGCGGGCAAATTCCCAGGAGGGCATGTCGCGGAAAGCCTGCCAAAAGTGCGGATCGAGATAAGGCAGGACCTGCGGCGGGCGCCCCGTGATGATCTCCAGTTGCATGGAAGCCTGGGGGCACAATTGGCGATAGCGTGCGATGAAGGCGTGGAAGTCCACCGAGCCGTCGCCCAGGGCGACCCATTGCGCGGCCGCGCCCTGCGGCACCTCAAACACCGCCGAATCGCGCACGTGCGTGGTGACCACATACGGCGCCAGGATTTCGAGCGTGACGAGCGGGTCTTCGATCACCCACATCGGGTTGCCCGTATCCAGGCAGGAGCCGACGAAGTCCTTGCCGGATTCTTCGATGATGGTTTTGACTTCGCGGGCCTGCATATCGCCGGAGTGGTTTTCCAGAGCGATCCGCACGCCCAGGTCCAGCGCCTGGGAGCGCACGGAACGAAACAACTGGATGGTGTTCCGCATGTGTGCTTCCAGAGGCAACTTGCCGTGGCGGTCGGCGGCGGCCCCCATGTAGCAGCGCATGCTTTTTGCGCCGACGGCGTGCGCCACGCGCAGGCCGTTGAGCAGGTATTCCCGGGGATCGCCTTGTTTCGCGGCATTGTAGGAGGCCGAAGTGGAGCAGATGCAGCCCGTGCCGGCGTCAATTTCGACGCCGAGTCGGGAGGCATGGTCCTTTACCTTCTGCAAATGCGCCGGCTCCAGACTTTCGTAGTCACCCAGACTGGAAAGCTGGACGGTATCGAGCTTGAGGCCGGCGGCGTAGTCGAGCAACTGGATCGCCTTCCATTCGAAGGCGCGGATGGAATAGCTGTCAAAGCCGAGCTTGATGCCCATGTGGGTTACCTATCTGTGGAATGAAAGTCCGGCGAAGCTGACCACGCTTTGCGGATCGATGTTCCATTGTTCATAGCGCAGCAGTTCTCCACCTGCCGGAACCGCCGCTTTGAGGAACGTATAGAGCGGTGCCGAGCCGCACCACTTGAGGTCGTCGCGAGTCTGCTGGAGCAGGTCCCAGAAACCATCGGTATCGCCGTTGAGGATGCGATCGATCCGCCGGCGATCCTGTTCCGCGACTTCGGCCATGCGGCCGGTTCCGGCGGTGGCCTGGAACGGGTCGCGGTAGCGGCTGCCCATATGCGCCATGTCGATTCCCAAGACCCAGAAGAGCCGCTCGCCTTCGCGCGAGGCCAGTTCGCCCAAGGCTTCCAGGAAGCGCTGGACGCCTCCGGTATCCTCGGGTTTGCCGCCCACGTAGAGGCTCTGTGCGTAAGGTCCGCAGAGGATCGGCAGGATGCGGATGTCCGGGCCGTAGAGATGCTGGAGGAACAGGACTTGGAACTCGATGGTGTGTTCGAAGGAGTGGCAGTAGTCTTCCATCACGGCCCCGTCGCCTGCGCGAGCCGCCAGCCAGTCCACCAGGGCCAGATCGGTGGGACTCTCGCCGAACGGGGTGACGAACGGCTTGCGGGTAAGGCCGAAGCGCTCCGGCTCCCCGTAATGCGAGGTGCCCAGGATGACGAAGGTACGGTCCTTGTACTCCGGACCCAACACCGCATAGGCCGCCTGGTAGGACTGCCAGCCGCCTTCCGGGCTGACGTGCGGCGCGGCGATACCGAAAAGCTTCCGGTCGGTGGCGTGGGCGCGGGTGCCGGCATGATCCATGTATCGCTCCATGGTTTCCCGCAGCGGCAGGAGTTCGTCCGGATAGGCGGAGCCGGCATGTGCCGGGCTGCGCCGTGGAGAGGTGGCGAAGGCTTGTTCGCGCTCCTGCTTCAGGCCGGCGAACGCCTGGTCTTCCAGAAAACCAGCGGAACTCAGGGCGCCGACCATCTGCTGCTCGATCTCTCCGACTTGCAGATCGCCGGTGATGCGCACCAGGAGCGAACGGAGATCGAGGTCGGTATTCTCGCCGTTGAACAGGCGCAGACATTCCACCAGAGGCGGCGGAATGATCAGCATCGCATCGGAGTAACGATAGGGGTCGCGGATGAACAGGCCGGGCCGGTCGGGAACCGGCGACGGCATGAAATCCAGGGTCATCCGGAGACGGGGAAGCGGTTGTGCCAACCTTCATCCTACCAGGATGGAGAAGACCCAGGAGTTCCTTATCGCCGGGGTCTGACGCGATGAGGACGGCCGACCTCCATGTGCGCTCCCTGGATCAGTTGCTCCGCCTGGGCTTCCGGGATGGCAAGCGAAAGCGTGGTCACGTTGGCTGAAGTTCTGACGTCCAGGTTCTGGAGCAGGGCCGCGGCATCGGCTGCCTTCCCGGCCTGCTGGCTCTTGTACTGCGCCATGCTGGCGAAGAAGCGAATCACATCGGCCAGGGCAGTGGCATCCTGGCTGGTGCTGGAGACGGCTTCGGCGGAGAGCTGGACGTTCGACCCGAACTGTATGCCGCCGCTGGCCTGCTGGATCTTTTGCAGCACGTTTGCCGGGGCCGGCCCGGCAGTGCCCGAAGGCGGCCGCATCAGCCCGGGAGCCAGTGAGACGAACCAGGCCGATTGCACGCCGCTGAGCGCGTTGGCTTTCGACACCAGCACCGGATCAAGCGAAGCCGGAGCCATGCGCCGATCGATGGCGGCCTTGACCGAAACGGCATCACCGGCCACGGCCAGCGTGCCGTCGAGAAAGGCCAGCGACTGCGTGTTGTGCCCGTTGTTCAGGATCTGGACGCCCTGGTACAGCTCGGGCGTCTGGCCCTTGTCCTGGGCCGCCTGGAGTATGCGCGTCACATCAAAACTGCCGCGGATGATGGCCAGCCCGGCATGGGTTCCCGGCTGTCCGGTGGATGCGAACAGCACCTCCGTCAGATGCTGGCGCGGATCGAATCCGGTGGCCGAGGTCAGTTCCTCGAAGCCGCCAGGCTGCATCCGGGACAGCAGATATTGGCCGAACGGCGATGCCTTGGCCTGCTGGATATTGATGCCGGCCAGCACCTTGGCGTCCGGCATGGCCAGGCTCATCAGTTGAGGGTCGGCTGCGCCCAGGATCCCGGAAAATACGCAGGCAGCCAAGCCCAGTAGCGGCAGTCTCATTGGGGCCTCCAGTTTGCTAAACGCGCAATGCGTCCCAAAAGTTCCCGAAAGCCGGCGACCGGGTGATTCGGTTAAATGCCTGCAACGCGCGGCAACCGTGTCCCCGCATTTTAACCATGAGGAAGCGGACTTCACGGTCGCTTCCTTAGTGTGGCACCGGCACCTGATCCACGATCTCGATGCCGAACCCTTGCAGCCCCACGACCTTGCGGGGATGGTTAGTCAGCAGCCGAATGGTATGCAAGCCCAGGTCCGAAAGGATCTGCGCGCCGATGCCGCTTTCATGCTGCAACTGGCGCTGGCCGTCTGCATTGGTGTAGTGCATGAAGTCACGGCCATGGGAGACCATCCGCGGGGTCCCGGAGGCATCTTTTTGGATACGGAAACCCGGACCGGTCTGGTGCAGATAGACCAGCACGCCCAGGTCTTCCTCCGCGATCCGCTGGAGGGCTCCCCGGATCAATTTGTGACAATCGCAGTGGGTGGAGCCGAAAACATCGCCGTAGACACAGTGCGAGTGCATGCGGACCAGCACGCCTTCCTTACCGCGCACATCGCCGCGGATCAGGGCCATGTGGTATTCCGGATCGATATCACTGGTGTATGCCACGGTTTGGAAGGACCCGAACTCGGTATCGATGCAGCCTTCCACCACCCGGCGGATATAGCGCTCATGCTCCAGCCGGTACCGGATCAGGCTGGCGACGGAGATCATCTTGAGCCCGTGGACGCGGCAGAACTCCTCGAGTTCCGGCACGCGCGCCATGGTGCCGTCCTCGTTCATGATTTCGCAGATCACGCCGGAGGGGTTCATGCCGGCGAGCCGCGCCAGGTCGACGGCGGCTTCGGTCTGGCCGGCACGCACCAGGACACCGCCGTCGCGGGCCCGCAGCGGGAAGACGTGGCCGGGCCGCGCCAGATCGTCGGGGCGGCATTCCGGATCGATAGCTTCGAGGATCGTCCGCGTGCGATCGGCCGCCGAGATGCCGGTGGTGGTGCCTTTCTTGGCATCGATGGACTCGCAGAACGCGGTACCGAAGTTGGACGTGTTGTGCGGAGACATCAAGGGCAGACGCAGATAATCGCAACGTTCGGATGTGAGCGTGAGGCAGATCAGCCCGCGGCCGTGCTTCGCCATGAAATTGATGATTTCCGGAGTTACTTTTTCGGCGGCAACGGTCAAATCCCCTTCATTTTCCCGGTCCTCGTCATCGACCACCACCAGCATCCGGCCGGCGCGGATCTCTTCGATGGCCTCGGGAATGGAAACAAATGGCATTTTCTCCATTGTCGTATAGGTTGAATCGGGACGTGTGCCCCTACACGATCTATTCGCGCCGGCGCAGCACCAGCAGCGTAAGGTCGTCGCTCGGACGAGCGCCTCTGCGGAATGCTGCCACGTCCTGAACCACGGCCTGCCGCAACGCCGCGGCATCCTGTCCGCGAGCGCGGACGAGCGACCGTCTCAACCCCGAATCTCCGAATTCGCTGCCGTCCGGATCGTGAGCCTCGGTCACTCCGTCCGTGTAAAGCTCTAGGCTTTCTCCAGCCGATACAGGCACACGGGTTACCGGATACTCGACACCGCAGAACAGGCCTAACGGAAGGCCCGCCACCCCGACCGGATTGACCGATTCGCTGCCCAACAGCAGCGGAGGGCAATGCCCGGCATTGCAGAGATCGACCTCGTTCGGAGTGGCTCGCCCGCATACCAGCGTTGCGTAGTGCGCCGCCAGCGTGTTTTCGCAAAACAGTCGGTTGGCGCGCGCCATCAATTCGGCGAGCGGCAGGCGAAGGGACAACAGGCTCCGCAGGATCGCGCTCAGATGCGTCATCAGCAGAGACGCAGCCACACCCTTACCCGCGACATCGCCCACGGCGAAGAACAGCGATTGGCCATCCTCCAGGACCTCTACCTCGCAATAGTCGCCGCCGACCGGGCCGGCTGGTTCGTAGTGAAAATCCGTGTTCCACGTGCCGAACGTCAGGTGGGCCGGCGGCAGAAGTTTCGACTGAATCTGTGTGGCAAGTTCGAGATCCTGCTCATGCGCGGCGCGCTCGGTGGCGTTGAGGTGATCGAGGCAGAAGCGAACGAGGGGATTGGCTTGCAGTCGGTCTTCCTCGATGGGGTCGTGGCACGTCTCGCAAAGCCCATACGTGCCGCGCTCGATCCGAGCCAGCGCGGCATCGACTTCTGCCAGCAATTCCTCGACGTACTCGGAGGACATCGA
>CAZMRK010000566.1:0-4399 GCA_964568355.1 uncultured Solibacteraceae bacterium
TTCGCTCAGCGAGGCTTCGGCTTCCGGCGCCAGCTTCTTCCCGCCCGAGGTGACGTAGAAAACGTCGATCGCCTTGTGCGCTTCCGTATCGATGAGGACTACCTCGATGTTGCAGCCGCGCGCGGAGATCGCCGACGTCAAATCATAGAGCAGGCCGGGCCGGTCCTGCGCCACGATCTGGATCAGCGTGGATGTGCTCGACGCGGCGCCGTCGAACGAGACCGCCGTCGGCACGCGGGCCTTGCGGCTGAGCGGCACCGGCTTGGGACGATTGCGCAAAAGCTGCTTCACATCGCGCTTCCCCGAGACCACCAGTTCCAGCGTGGTCCGCAGCCGGTCCACCTCGCTGGGATTGAGATCCAGCGTGCGCGAGGGGTCGGCGAACGTGAATGTGTCGAGCACCGTGCCGCGACGGTTGGCGAACGCCTCCGCCTTCAGGATATTCATGCCGAAACTGGAAAGCGTCCCCGCCACCGAGGCGAACAGGTAAGGCCGGTCGCCGGTGACCAGCGAGAGCAGCCAGGCCGCCTCCCGGCGCTGCAAGTCGAGCGCGACGCCCTTGATCCGGCTGACCTCCTCCAGGCGCGCGTGCTCTCTCATTTCCTCCAGGCTGTGCGTACGCAGATAGCGTTGCGGGAAGCCTTCCACGAAAGGCGCCAGGTCCGGCGATTCCACCACCGCGCCTTCAATCGGATTGGAGGCCAGCTCCCGCGTCAGCTCGTTGTAAGTCATCAGGTAGAGTTGCCAGAGCTGCTCGGCCCTCCACGGAGTCATGGCCGTGGGATTCACCGCGCTGATATCGGCATAGGTCAGCAGCGTGAGCGCTTTCAGCCGTTCCACTGTGCCGATGCGCTGCGCCAGGTACTGCGCCGTGGCCGGATCGTCCGGATCGCGCGAGTGCATGGCCGCCGAAAGATCCAGGTGATAGCGAATCAGCGAAAGCACCATCTCGCGATCTCCGGGCGGGATCTGGATGCGCTCCATCGCTGCCGCCGCCAGATCCAGCGATCCGTCGACGTGGCCCCGGTTCGGATCTCCCTTGCCGGAATCGTGAAACAGAATGGCAAACAGCAGCAGGCCTGGCCGCTCCAGCTCGGAAAGCAGATCCGCGTAGCGCTTGCGGACCGGCTCTTCGGCACGCGGCAGTTCAGCCAGGGTCCCGATCGCCACCAGCGTGTGTTCATCCACCGTGTAGCGGTGATAGAAGTCCCGGATCACCAGGCAGTCGACGGCCTTCAGTTCAGGAAAGATCGCCTCCAGCGCCCCGCTTTCGTGCATGGCCCGCAGCGCCATCGCGGCAAACGGCAGGGAAAGGATCTCTTCGAGGGCCGGCCATATCGCCTGTGGTTGGGAGAAGTACTCCGCCAGCCGGGGCAGCCGTGAGGCAATGCGCTCCTCCGCTTCCATCGAGAGCTTTACGCCGTGCCGCGCTACGAATGTGAACAGCCGTAGCAGCAATTGCGGGTCGGTATCCAGTTGGCCGGGGGTCCGGAACTGCACCCGCTCCCGCAGCACCGTGAAATCGGCGTTCGAAAGCCGCGAGCGCCAGTCACGGAACTGCGAGAACAGCGAACTGGACTGGCCCTCGCTGCTTTCCACCATGCGCGCCGCCACCCGGTAAATCAGGCTGGCATGGCGGAAGTATTCCCGCATCCACGAAGCAGTGTCCCGGCTCTTCCACCATTCCGCCAGCGCATCCTGGGCGTCGAAGGTCAGGCGGTTGTCGTCGCGTCCCGCCAGGTAGTGCAGATAGCAGCGCGCCCGGGCCAGAAAATGCCAGGCGGGCAGCAGCCGCAGCGCCGTCTCTCCGGCGGCGGCATTGCCCGGTGTCCCGCCTTTGAGCTGCTCCAGCCAGCAGATGAGCTGGTAGTCGCGCAGCCCGCCCGGCGTTTCCTTGAGATTGGGCTCCAGGTGATAGAAGGTGCCCTGGTATTTTTCCGCGCGCTCGTGCGAGAGCTTGGTCAGGTTGCGCGTCAACGCCTCGCGTTGGGCTTGCAGGAAGCGCGGCATGCGCTGCGCCATGTCTGCATAGAGCACGCGGTCGCCGGTCAGAAACCGTTGGTCCAGCAGGCTGACGTTCAGCTCGATATTGCGGTCGTGCACCTCCGCGCACTCGGCCGGTGTCCGCACGGATTGGCTGATTCGCAGCCCCGCATCCCAGAGTTTTTGCAGGAAAGCCGAAATGGCGTCGCGCGAGTTCTGCGCCAGCTTCTCACTCGCGAACAACAGCAGCAGATCGATATCGGAATAGGGGAAAAGATGGCGGCGCCCGTATCCGCCCACGGCCAGCAGCGCCAGACCTTCCGGTACGCTGGAAAGCAGTTGCTCCCCGGCGGCTTCCACCACCTGCTGATCCACCAGCACGGTGCGCTCCGCCAGCGCGCGCCCCACGTCGCCGCTCGCCCGGAATTCGCTTTGAATGCGTTCCAGCGCCCCGCTAGAGGGCCGATTCCCCGCGATCATCATTCCGGATCCGTATGGCCTCCGCCACGTCGTAGACGAAGACCTTGCCGTCCCCGATCTTGCCCGTTCGTGCGGCGGAGGTCAGCGTCCGGATAATCTCTTCCGCCCGGCTGGTAGGCACTACCAGTTCCAGCTTCACTTTGGGCAGCAGGTCCACGTTGTACTCCTGGCCCCGGTAGACTTCTTTGTGGCCTTTCTGCCGCCCGTGTCCCCGCACTTCCGTGATGGTCATCCCATCCACGCCAATGGCCTTGAGCGCGTCCTTGACCTCGTCCAGTTTGAAGGGTTGAATGATCGCTTCTATCTTTTTCATCAACGTTACGCTCCGCTACGATTCGAGAATATACCCTTCTTCTCCGTGGAGGCTGACGTCCAGCCCTTCGACCTCGTGCTCCTTCTCGACACGCAGGCCCACCAGCAGATCCGTAATCTTGAGCAGGACCAGGCTGCCCACAATCGCGATCACCCAGGAGATCACGCATCCCAGAAACTGGTTCCAGATCTGACCGCCGTTGCCGTCTACCAGGCCCAGTGGCAACGACTTGCCTGCGGAATCCTTCAGCGCGTCATTTACGGCGTTGGTGGCGAAGATGCCCGTCAGGAGGGCGCCCAGCGTCCCGCCGATCCCGTGCACGCCGAACGCGTCCAGGGCATCGTCATAGCCGAAGATATTCTTCACCTTGACCACCATGAAGTAGCAGACCACGCCCGCTAGTAACCCGATCAGCAGAGCGGGAAACGGCTTGACGAACCCCGATGCCGGCGTGATCGCGACCAGCCCGGCCACCGCTCCTGATATGCCGCCCAGCACGCTCGGCTTGCCGTGGTGCATCCATTCCGCCGCTACCCAAGCCAGCGCCGCGGCCGCCGCCCCGAAGTGCGTCGCCACAAAGGCGCTCGTCGCCAGCCCGGAAGCACCCAGGGCGCTGCCGGCATTGAATCCGAACCAGCCCACCCATAGCAGGCAGGCTCCGATAAAGCTCAGCACCAGGCTGTGCGGCTTGACGGGCTCGGCGGGATACCCCAGGCGCTTACCCAGAAATAGCGCGCAGACCAGCGCCGAAACCCCCGAAGTGATATGCACCACCGTGCCGCCCGCGAAGTCGAAGCAGGGAATCTTGCCGCCCAGAAACGCGTTCAGCAGACCACCCTTGCCCCACACCATGTGTGCCATGGGGAAATAGACGAACAGCGACCACAGCGTCGAGTAAAGCAGCATCGCGCTGAACTTCATGCGCTCCGCGAATGCGCCCGAGATCAGCCCCGGTGTGATGATGGCAAACATCAACTGGTAGACCATGAAGGTCTGCTGCGGAATCGAGGCTGCATAGTCCGGATTGGGAGCGCTTCCGACCCCGCTCAGGAACAGGTAGCGTAGATCGCCCAGAAACGGCGTCCCCTCGCCGAACGCCAGGCTGTACCCCACCACGGCCCATAGCACCGTCACCACGGCCATCAAAATGAAGCTCTGCATCATGGTGGCCAGCACGTTCTTGCGCCGGACCAGCCCGCCGTAGAACAGCGCCAGCCCGGGGCCGGTCATCATCAGGACCAGAGCCGCGCTCACCAGCATCCAGGCGTTGTCACCGGCTGACTGCGCGGAGCGTGCAGCCGCCTCCACCGCAGCCAGCCTGGCCTGGATGTCCGGCGGCGTATCGGCAAACAAAGCAAGGGGCAGAAATGCGAGCGCACACAGTTTCACTGCTGGTTATCTCCTCCTGGAACGGGTTGCGGATATGGGACGATTCTACCCCCTATTCTCCAACGCTGCCAGACCTGTTCCAAACGGAACGTTTCTATGGGAGCCATATAAAATTTCTATGGGTTGGCGGCATTGGCCTCCCGTTTGGCCGCGCGAAAAACGGAGGTTTAGGTATGAAACCGGCCGGGTTTGGAGTACAATCGATTTTCCCGGTTTCCCCGGCGGTGAGCGGGG
>CAZMRK010000567.1:0-4784 GCA_964568355.1 uncultured Solibacteraceae bacterium
CGATGGCGGCATCGAGATCGATGACCTGGATCTGCGGAAAAGCGGCAAATTTGCGCAGCATCTCCAGGGGCGCATCGCCTTCGAGCGCCTTTTCGCGCCCTTGAACCAACTGGACGACCTTGCCGTCCATCAGATCGATGCCGGGTCGGATCATGCGGCGTTCCTGACCGGAATGCCATGGCGGTCGAGAAATTCCTTGAGCTCGTTCACGGTATAGGTTCCGTAGTGAAAAATGGAGGCAGCCAGCGCGGCGTCGGCGCAACCCTCGGTAAGCACGCGGAGAAAATGCTCGGGCTCGCCGGCGCCTCCGCTGGCGATCACCGGAATGTGCGTGGCGTGCGAGACGGCGCTGGTGAGCGCGCAATCAAAGCCCTCCTGCACGCCGTCTGTGTCCATCGAGGTGAGCAGGATCTCGCCGGCGCCCAGGGCCTCTCCTCGGGCGGCCCATTCGACCGCATCGATGCCCTCGTCATCGCGGCCACCGCGAGTGTAGACGTTCCACGCGCCGGGGGAACGCCGCCGTGCATCAATCGCCAGCACTACCGCCTGGGCGCCGAACTCGTTACTCAGCTCGGTGATCAGCTCGGGACGCCGCACGGCAGCGGTATTTACGGACACTTTATCGGCGCCCGACATCAGGATCCGGCGGGCATCGGCCACCGAGCGGATTCCGCCGCCCACGGCCAGTGGAATGAAGACCTTTCGCGCGGTGCGAGCGACCACATCGGCCATGCTGGCCCGGGCGTCGCTCGAGGCGGTGATATCCAGGAACACCAGTTCATCGGCGCCGGCACGGTTATAGCGGTCGGCCAGCTCTACCGGGTCGCCGGCATCGCGCAGATTGACAAAGTTTACGCCCTTCACCACACGTCCGCCGGTGACGTCCAGGCAAGGGATGATGCGTTTCGCAAGCATGGCTACAGATTGAGAAAGTTCTTATTCGAGAAAGTTCTTTACGATGCGGAGGCCGATAGGGCCGGACTTTTCCGGATGAAACTGGACACCGCAGATATTGCCCGATTCGAGCAGCGCCGTGTAGGGGACGCTGTAGGTGCAGACGGCCGCTGCCGCTTCGGTCTCCGGGACGTAATAGCTGTGGGCGAAATAGACGAACGGGCGCGGCGCAAGCCCGGCCAGCAGGCGCGACGGACGGCGCGGCTCCAGGTCGTTCCAGCCCATGTGCGGCACGCGCGCATCGGCGGGAAAGCGGCGCACCGTGCCCGGAAAGATCCCCAGCCCGCGGACCTCGGGAGCTTCGTCGCTCGTTTCGAACAGCGCCTGTAAGCCCAGGCAAATGCCCAGGAACGGCACGCCGGCGCGAATCCGGCTCCGCAGCGTGTCCCGCACCCCGAGCGCATCCAGCGCGCGCATCATCTGCCCGAAGTGGCCCACGCCCGGCAGCACGATCCGCGAGGCGGCTTCGAGCCCCGCCGCATCGCGCACTAGCGTATATTCCGCGCCGATCTCTGCCAGCGTGTTTTCGACGGACCGCAGATTGCCGGCTCCGTAGTCGAAGATGGCGATCATAACAATCCTTTCGTGGACGGGAGCTGATCCTTCAAGCGCCGGTCCGTGGAGCAGGCGTATTTCATGGCACGCGCGAAGCACTTGAAGATGGCTTCGATTTTGTGATGGCTGGACCGCCCGTACAGCACCTTGGCGTGCAGGTTGGCGCCGGCATGGTTGACGAAGCCGCCGAAGAAGTCTTCCACCAGCTCACTTTGCAGGTCGCCGACCAGGCGCACCTTCACCAGGTCCCGGTATACCAGGGCGGGACGTCCGCCGAGGTCGAGCGCCACGACCGCCAGGGTCTCATCCATCGGCAGGACGAAATAGCCGGCGCGATTGATGCCGCGCCGGTCGCCCAGCGCCTTGGAGAACAACTGGCCCAGCACGATGCCGACATCTTCGACGGTGTGGTGCTGATCGACGTCGAGATCGCCATCGGCGTGCAGCTTGAGATCGAAGCCGCCGTGTTTGGCGAACAGCTCCAGCATATGATCGAAGAAACGGATGCCGGTCGCGATCTCATAGCGGCCGCGGCCTTCGATCTTGAGCGAGCCCGCAATACGGGTCTCTTTCGTGTCGCGTTGAATGGATGCGGATCTCATGCGTATGGATGGTTTCCGGAAGGCGGTTCGGCCGCTTCCAGAACAGGCTCCAATTGGTTGATATCGTCCAGGATGGCGATCGCCTTTTCCGCCCGGAACAGCTTCAGCAGCTCGGCGTGGCGCGGATTTTCCCGGGCAGCGATGCCGATGAACGGGACGCTCGCGGCCCGGGCGCAGCGCGCGTCATCGATGGTATCGCCGATATACCAGGCCTCCGCGCCCGGCGATTGACGGACGATATGCAGCAGTCCGTCCGGAGCAGGCTTGGCCGGCAGACCGAAGTCTGCGCCGACAATCGGGTCGAACAGGAATTCCGGGGCGAATCGTTGAAGCGTGAGTTCCGCTTCCCAGCGCTCGCGTCCGGTGAGCAGGGCCAGGTGGTAGATCCGGCTGAGGCGCTTGAAGAGCCCGGGTGAGGCCAGCCAGCGCTCCCGCCGCATCAGGCCATCCCCATGGAAGATCGACTGGAAGTACTCCACCACAGTCGGAAACGGCACCGCCACGCCGTACTGGCTGATGATGTGATGGGAGAGCTTCCAATCGTCGTTCCAGCCGCCCTGGTTCTTGTAATCCTGAATGCTGTCGCGCGAGATCTGGCGGCCGGTGAAGTGCGCCACGGTGCGGCAGATGGTTTCCCGGTACGACTCGGTGACGTCCACCAGCACGCCGTCCATGTCGAAGATGAGAAGCGGCTGGGCCATTACCAGATCTCGTCCAGCGCGGCCAGCAGGCGCCGCGTCTGTTCGCGGGTGCCGACCGTAACGCGCACGCAGCCGGGGATCTCGTAGCTGCGGTCGCGCACCAGGATGCCCTTATTTCGCAGATAATCGCGGATCTCGATGGCGCGCCGTCCGATATCGAGCAGAACGAAATTCGCCGCGCTGGGAAAATGCGCGATGTGCAGCTTCTCCAAACCGACGATGAGCAGTTCGCGGGCGGCCAGTACTTCCGCCACGTAGTTTTTGATATAGGCGGTATCCCGGATGGCTTCCTGGGCGGCCAGAACCGCCAGCGCGTTCACGCTGTAAGGAGACTGCGCCTTGTGCAGATAGGCCACGTTGGCTTCGTGCGAAAACAGGCAGCCCAGGCGCATCGCCGCCATGCCATAGACCTTGGAGAAGGTCCGGCTGACAAACAGGTTGGGCGAGTGGTTGATCAGCGGCAGCGCCGTGACGCCGGAAAATTCGTAGTAGGCTTCGTCGATGAACACCACCGCCTTGCGCGCCCGTTTCAAGATGCGCTCGATGGCCAGCAGGGAGACGCCGGTGCCGGTGGGGTTGTTCGGATTGGCGATCAGGATGGCACGCGTCTCGGGACTAATCGCTTCCAGCAATTCGTTCAGCGGAAAATCGAGCGACGGCATCTGATAATCGATCTCGCGAATTCGCGCGCCGGCTACCTCGGCATAGAAGCGGTACATGGCATAGGCCGGCCGGAGGATCAGCACCTCATCGCCGTCGTCCACGTATGTGTTGATGAAGACCTGAATCGCCTCATCGGTGCCGTTGGTAAAAACGAACTCCTCGGGCTTCACGTGAAAGAAGTCCGCGATGGCGCCTTTGGCTTCCCCGTATTCCGGGTAGACCGCCAGGTGAGAGGGCTCGAGCGACTGGCGCAGGAATTCGATCACACGGGGAGAACATCCCACGGTGTTCTCGTTGAAATCCAGACGAAGCTTGCCCAGCCGGCCGGCCGTCGGCGGCGAATACGGGGCCATTTTCACGACCGCCTCGCGCGGCCGGACGCCGCCTTTGGGCAGGCGAAGCGCTTTAGCCATTGGTCCGCACCTCGACGGAACGGGCGTGCGCTTCCAGACCTTCGGCGCGGGCCAGGGTTGTAATCGCAGGTGCGAGCGAGCGCAGGGCGCGCTGATTCAACTGTTGCACGGAGATCACCTTGAGGTAGTCGGCTACCGAGAGGCCGCCGCGAATGCGAGCGGCGCCGCTGGTGGGCAGCACGTGATTGGGGCCGGAGGCATAATCGCCCGCGGCTTCGGGACTGAATGGTCCGACGAACACGCTGCCGGCGTGCGTCACTTGCGCCAGGAGGGATTCGTCGGGAATGCTGAGGTGTTCGGGAGCAAAGCGGTTGGAAAGCTCGATCGCTTCTTCGAGCGAGCGTACCAGCACGATGGCGCTGTTGCGCGCAATCGCCAGGCGGGCCACCGGAGCGGTCGGCAGATCCGCCAGGCGGCGCTCGATCTCCTTGGCAACAGCCGCGGCCAGGCGCTTCGACGTCGTGAGCAGGACGGCCGAAGCATCCACGTCGTGTTCGGCCTGAGCCAGCATATCGGCAGCCAGAAAGCGCGGATCTCCTTCGGCGGCCACGATCAGAATCTCGGTTGGGCCGGCTACGAAATCGATGCCTACTTCGCCGGCCAGCAGCTTCTTCGCCGCGGCCACGTAAATGTTGCCGGGACCGACGATCCGGTCGGCGCGCGGCACCGTGCGGGTACCATAGGCGAACGCCGCGATGGCCTGCGCGCCGCCCATCTGGAAGACGCTGCGGACGCCGAGCAAATCCGCGGTGCCGAATACCTCGGCCACGGGACGCGGCGAGGCCACGCACACGTTCGGCACTCCGGCCACCTGCGCCGGAACCACGGTCATCAGCAGCGTGGAAGGCAGCGGATAGCGGCCCGCCGGAATGTACGCCGCCACGGTATCGAGCGGC
>CAZMRK010000568.1:0-2510 GCA_964568355.1 uncultured Solibacteraceae bacterium
GGGATGATGCGGGAGCTGAGCACTACGGTGTCGCCTTTTTCAACACTGATGTGCTTGTGATTATCCACAGCAACACGGGCCAGCGCGGACATAGGCTCGCCCTGGGTGCCGGAGATCAGGATGGTGACATCCTTCGGCGGGGCGTTGGGGACGTCCTGGGGCCGGATCAACACGCCATCCGGAATGTCCAGTAGCCCTAGCGAGTGAGCGATTTCGCTGACGCTGATCATGCTGCGTCCAACGATGGCGACCTTGCGGCCCAGTTCCTGGGAGATATCAAGTACCAGTTGAATTCTGTGGATGGAACTACTGAAACAAGCGACGATTACACGGTGATCGGCGCGATTGAAGATCTCCTCCATCCGAGGCTTGACCGCGCGCTCGGACTCGGTATAACCGGGACGGTCGGCGTTGGTGGAATCGGACATGAGCAGCAGGACGCCACGCTTGCCGTAGTCGGCGAGGGTGTGGAGGTCAAACAACTCGTTGTCCGTGGGGGTAGGGTCCACCTTGAAATCGCCGGTGTGGATGATGACACCGAGCGGGGTGGTGATGGCCAGCGCGACGGCGCTGACGATGGAGTGGGTGACGTGGATGAACTCGATCTTAAAAGGACCAATTTCAAGAGATTGGCGGGGAGCGACGGGGAACAGCCGGGGCTCTTTTTCGAGTTCGTATTCCTCCAGGCGGCGCTCCACCAGCGCCAGGGTGAACGAGGTTCCGTAAACCGGAATATCGATCTCGGAGAGCAGGTACGGCACCGCGCCGATGTGGTCTTCGTGGCCGTGCGTGAGGATCAGGGCGCGGACGTGCTCCTGATTCTCCTTCAGAAACGTAAGGTCCGGCATCACCAGATCAACACCCAACAACTCGTCCTCCGGGAACATCATCCCGGAGTCGATCACGATGATGTCGTCGCCATACTGAATGGCGGCGGTGTTCATGCCGAACTCGCCCAGGCCACCGAGAGGGATGACCCGCAGTTTCTTATCAGTCATAAAGGATTGTCCCTACCCCGAGAGGAATGGGGTTCTTTCGCAAAATCGGGGCGGCTACGCCTCCGCCGGCCGGTCCGGCGACCTGGAAGTAGAACCGGAGGCAGAATGTCCTCAGGGAGGAGGGGAGCGCCGAATCCATAGTATCCCAGTGTAACAGGGGGTGTTTCCCGCAAAAACAGAAATGCTCACCCGCGAGGGGTGAGCATTCTTTTTCCCTGTTCTACCAGGGTGATGTTCGATGGGAGAATCAGTTTCGACGGAATCGCAACCGTCAAAAACTTTGTAGTTGGATCTTATTGCCCCTGCGCCCTCAAGTCAAGTAAAAATCCCGGTCAAAAATTCCGACTGCAAGTACTTGAGGACCAAACATTTAGGCGCAAAGCCGTTTTCCACAGGGGCAGACAGAATGAGGAAAAAGGGTCCGTTTGGGCTTGATGTTTTGTTTCTAAAACCAAGAAAAACCGCCGCTTACCGACTGGTATCCTCCAGGTGAAGAAGGATCAGAGTATCCCCTTCCTGACCCTGCGCGCCACGCCGGCGGAGGGCGCGAATGCCCCCTACCGTAATTCCAGCAACGATTGAGAAAAGCAGAAGTATCCCAATCAAAATAAAAGCGTTAATGACCAAGTCACCGATATTGTCGCGGCGCGTGGGGACGTGCTCGCTGAGGGTCACTTGGGCGTCATAGCGCACCAGGGAAAGGAGGTGTTCGGCGGCATCGGGGTCAGGTGGAGCAACGATTGCAGCAATCAGCGGACCGCTGCGCTTGGCCATGGTGCCGGGGATTTTCTGGAACTCCCGCACCTGCTGCATCGCAATCTGGGGGGTCGGGTAGTTGAAGATAGCCAGCCGCATCTCCCCGCGCGGGCTCTGGAAGGTGCCGACCTGAGCCTCCGCGCCAAGGTGGAATGCCGCGACCGAGGGCGGAATGCCGGAGGTGAACCTGGCCAACGCCGCCGGGCCAAGGACGTAGCGCGCCGAGTTCGGCACTAGTCCGGCAGACGGGAGATAGCCGGCCAGCACCGGCAAAGGGGAAGTATCCAGATTGGTTAACTGCTGAATGACGGCGGTCAACTCGGCCGTCTGAGGCTGATAGCCGTCAAAAGAGAAAAGGTAGTTTCCATGGACCAGCAGCACGCCCTTCGCGGTTTCGGCGGAGAGCTTGGCCAGAGGGGAAGGCTTGGAATCGGCGGGACGCTGCCATTCAAAGGCGGCCAGAGCACCGGTAGGATCCTGCAGCCACCAGGCGGTGGCCGTGAACTTCCGGCCGTCGGATTCATAGTGCGCCGTTTCGGCCTGCTTGAAGCCCAGTTCATCCCAGATGGGCTGATCGGAGACGGCCACCGGCGTAGCGGAGGCGCGATGGAACGGACCTAGCTGCTCCGGCCAGATTGCGGCCGAAGCCAGAGTGGGCAACAGGAAGACCGCCAGCCATTTCATATCAGGCGCCGTGACACTTCTTGTATTTCTTGCCGCTGCCGCAGGGGCATGGGTCGTTGCGTCCGACTTTAT
>CAZMRK010000569.1:0-2736 GCA_964568355.1 uncultured Solibacteraceae bacterium
CGGGCTGATCCGGAAGGATTCGAAGATGCAGCAGACGGCCTTGCTGGCCGCCGAGGCCGTCGCCGATTCCGAAGTGGAGACTACGCTTCTGAAGAACGAGACACGCCGCGTCCGGCCGGCGGCCGTGCCGATCGGGGGGAACTATTCCGATACCTGGTTTGAAAGCGGCGGGTCGCCGATCCGCGGACGCGCGAGCTTCCCCTCCGGCCACACCATTGCCGCATTCTCGGTCGCCACCGTCATCAGCCGGCGCTACGGCCAGAACCACCGTTGGGTACCCTATGTAGCTTACAGCCTGGCAGCACTGGTCGGAGCCTCCAGGCTGACACTCTCCGCCCACTTTGTGTCCGATGTTTTCGTCGGAGGCGCGCTTGGATACTCGATCAGCCGATTTACCGTGCTTCGGCAATAAGCGAAGGCTTCGCCGCCTTTGCCGGCTCGCGCTGCTCCTGGCATCGATTGTCTCCCTCCCCCGAGTGGTCACCGCACAGTTGAACACTGGAATGATCGAAGGAATTCTCCGCGCCTCCGACGGCCGTCCTCTCCCCGGCGAATCGATTTCCTTGACAGGAGGCGCCGGTTTCCGCCGCACCATCCTCACGGGCCCCCATGGCGATTTCTCCCTGGCGCTTCCTTCGGGGAAATATCAGTTGTCCGGCGTCGATGTGATCGTGACTCCCCTGGAGACCACCCGTGTCGAGTTCGTCCAGGATCGCTCGGGAGCAACTCGCGTCACGCCGCCACTCTCGCGCACTCCAGGCCATTGGATCGACCATACCCAGGCCGGCCTCTATCCGGAAGCATTCAGCTTGCAAGGCGTGCTGCTGAGCCGCGAGCCATCCAGCGTGACCGAGCCGCTCAATTTCGCCGGCCTGAGCGATCACCGGCTGGCAGTCGAATCCGCGCACGGATTTCCCTGGACCTCCACCCAATACAAATTCCATGGTCTCGATGCCACGGATTCCTACCAGCCGGGTTTCGCGTCGCTGCTGCCGGACGTGCGGGCGCTTGACCTCATTCTCCTGCGCAGTGAGTTCGCCGGGTCGACGGCATCCAGCTACGGTACGGAGGCAGGCTTGTACCTCACCGAGCCGCCGGCATCCTGGCACGGCGCATTCTCGACCGTGAACACCGGCAGCCCTTTCGTGTCGGACAGCCTCCCGCCGCTTGCGGAGCGGGGATTGGTGCAACAGGCGGACCGCTTTCATTGGTTCACACGCGATCAGGCAGAGTTAGGTGGTCCCCTCGGCCGGCGCATCGACTTCTATGCTTCCGCAAGCGGCCAGTGGGCCTCCAAGACCGAGCCGCTGGCCCCGCCGGGGAGCGATCAGCACAGCCGGCTGCTCTATGGCAACGCTCGCGGGCGTGTCCGCGCCAGTTCCACCGACCGCTTTGATGCACTGTATAGCGGTTCGCGCATGGATCTCTCCGGCGGCGGCTTCCCCGCCGGCATCGAGGCGCTGACCGGCAACCGGCGGGCGCCGTCATTCGTTCTGCCCGGCGGCTTCCTCGGGCAGCCGGAGACCGATCACCTCGATGCAATTCAGGTGGGCTGGACCCGCCTTCTGCCCGGCAATTCCGGCGGCGGTGTAATCGAAGTGCGCTATGGCTATTCCATCGCGCACCTGGACACAGGGACCCCTCCTTCCGGGCAGAGCCGCGTGGAACTGCTCGGGGGCGCGGTATCGGGATCTCCGCCATTGGCAAACCTGGCCGTACGGCCGCGGCACGAAATCGCCGCCTCCTGGCAGCCGGTTGTGCCCGGCGCCGGCCCTATGCGCCATCAGATAACGGCCGGAGGGAGTTGGAAAACATCCGAGTCGCGGAACCGTTTCCATGCGCCTTCTGATCGCAATCTGGTCACCGCCGGTGGTGCGCCTGCCTTCGTTGTGGAGTTCAACACTCCGCTGAATTCGCGTGCGCGCGTGGTGACGTTGGCCGGATATGTGGCCGACCATATCACTTTGCCGCGCTCCCTCTCCCTCGATCTGGCCGCTTGGGCTGATCGTTCGAGCGGCTCGCTTCCGGCCCAATCGAGCCCGGCCGGTCTGTACGCGCCGTCCCGCAGTTTCGACGCCCAGCCCAGTCTTGTCGTCTGGAACAGCCTCTCTCCGCGAGCCGGGTTTGCCTGGCGGGTTCCGCACTCCCGCGGGCTGGTGCTTCGCGGCGCGTACTCCCGACTCTACGCTCCGCTGGCCGGAAGGTACCTCGATTTCGGCAATCCGAACAGCCTGACCGGCAATGTCTACCAATGGATCTCACCCGATCCCGCTGCTCTCTACCAGCCTTCCCAGCGAGGGAGCCTGCTGCTGCGCTTCGGCGGCCCCTATTCGTCCATCGCGCCGGGCCTCGGCCGGCCCTATGCGGATGAATTCAATCTCGGCGCCGACTGGCGAATCGGCCCGTTCGGGGCCACTCGCGTCCGCCTGTTTCGCCGGGACGAGAAGAACCGCATCGCCGCTCTGAATACGGGCATACCTGCGCAGGCGTACACGCCGGTCTCTCTCCCGGATCCCGGCCCCGACAACATTCGAGGGACATTCGACGACCAGAACCTGACCGTCTACGCTCAGAACCCGGCGACTTTTGGGCAGGACCGTTATCTGTTGACCAATCCACTAGGCCTGCGCGAGCTCAACAGCGGCGTGGTGGCCGAGTTAGGCGCACAGTGGCGAGGGCTGGCCGTTCACACCTCTTTCGTTGCGGAGAAATCGTACGGACCTACCAACCCCGGCG
>CAZMRK010000570.1:0-16927 GCA_964568355.1 uncultured Solibacteraceae bacterium
CACCGCGGTGACCGTGAACGCGGGGGACCGGCGCAGCATACGCAGGCCATAGCGAACATCGAGCAGCCAGTTCATGAACATACTGACGGTGTCCTTTCCGGAGACGTGCAGGCAGGCAAAAGGATAGCAGATTCGCGGGGAAGCGGACCCTTGACTTCGGCTTGCGGAGGCGCCGACAATGAGGCAGCTTGTGAATTGCGGAGGAACGTATGGCTCTTCCGAGAATGCAGCCGTGTTCTTCGCCGGCGTTGCCAGGTGAGCCTTCCCCCAGGGCGAAAACCGGGCACGAGTTGGGCGCAACCGAAGACCAGGTGAATATGCGGGCGACGGTCCCGCAGCGGGTCGACTCCCACGGATCCAAGGTCGAGGAGATAGGCGGGACGGGCGAAGTGGACGCCCAGGGCGGCTAATTTCAGGCCAGGATTGGCTTGACGAGGCGGCCGCTGACATCCGTCAACCGGAAGTGGCGGCCCTGATACTTGTAGGTCAGCCGGGTGTGATCGATGCCCAGGCGATCGAGGATCGTAGCCTGCAGATCGTGCACGTGAACCGGATCGCGGGTCACGTTGTAGCAGTAGTCGTCTGTTTCTCCATAACTAATGCCGGGCTTGATGCCGCCGCCGGCCATCCACATGGTGAAGCAGCGGGGATGGTGGTCGCGGCCGTACTCGGTAGCGGTGAGGCGGCCCTGGCAGTAGACGGTGCGGCCGAACTCGCCCCCCCAAATCACTAAGGTATCGTCCAGCATGCCTCGCTCTTTGAGATCCTTGACCAGGGCGGCGGCGGGCTGATCGGTTTCGCGGCAGCGTTTGGGCAGGTCTTGCGGCAGCTTGCCGTGGTGATCCCAATCGCGGTGATAGAGCTGGATGAAGCGCACGCCGCGCTCGGCCAGGCGGCGCGCCAGCAGGCAGTTGGCAGCAAAGGTGCCGGGCTTGCGGGCATCCGGGCCATAGCTTTCGAAGACGTGATCGGACTCCTTGGAGAGGTCGGTCAGCTCCGGCACCGAGCTTTGCATGCGGTAGGCCATCTCATACTGGGCGATACGCGTGGTGATTTCCGGATCGCCGAATTCTTCGAGCGAGATCTGATTGAGTTTGGCGAGGGCGTCCAGAAAGTGGCGGCGATTTTCCTGGGTGAAGCCCTTGGGGTTGGAAAGGTAAAGCACGGGGTCGCCCACGGAGCGAAATTTCACGCCCTGGAATCGCGTGGGCAGGAAGCCGGTGCCCCAGAGGCGATCGTAGAGGGGCTGACCGCCTCCGCCGGAGCCAGGCGAAATCATGACGACGAAGGCTGGCAGATCGCTGGTTTCGCTGCCGAGGCCGTAGGCCACCCAGGCGCCCATGCTGGGGCGGCCGGCGATCTGGGCGCCGGTCTGGATCATGGTTACCGCCGGATCGTGATTGATCGCCTCGGTGTGCATGGATTTGACGAAGGTCAGTTGGTCGGCGATTTTGGCGGTGTGCGGCATCAACTCGCTGACCCACGCGCCGGATTCGCCATGGCGCGCGAACTGGAAGCGGGAAGGGACCACCGGGAAGGTGGACTGCGAAGCGGACATGCCGGTGAGGCGCTGCCCGTTGCGGACCGAATCCGGCAATTCACTGCCGGCCAGTTGCACCAGCTTGGGCTTGAAATCGAACAGCTCCATCTGGGAGGGGCCGCCCGATTGGAAGAGATAGATCACACGTTTGGCTTTGGGGGGAAAGTGCGGCAGGCCGGGCAGTCCGCCGACGCGCGTCCGTTCGGCGGCGCGCAGATCTTCGCCCAACAGGGTGGCGAGTACCGCGGCGCCGAGGCCGGTGGCCTGAAGGCCGAAGAAGTGGCGCCGGGTGAGTAACTGGCGGTACTGTTCGCGTGGATCCATAGGGACTCCCTTATTGCTTGGTCACCGTTTCATCCAGATTGAGGATGAGGCTGGCGATGCCGGTGTAAGAGGCGAGTTCACCGGTATCTAGTTTCGGGTTGCGAGGAGCTTCACCCTCGCTCAGGAACTGGAGCGCGGCCTCATGGTCGCGGGTGTAGAAATCCTGGAACTGGCGCAGGGCGGCGAGCGCAACCTGTACCTCCGGCGGCCGCGGGGGCCGCGCCAACGCGACGCGCCAGGCCCAGGCGATGCGCTCTTCCGGAGTCTCGCCGCCCTCGGCTAACATGCGCGCGGCCAGGCTGCGGGCGGCCTCGACATAGGCGATGTCGTTCATCAGGTCGAGGGCCTGGAGCGGCGTATTGGTGCGGATTTCGCGCACGGTGCAGGTTTCGCGGTTGGGCGAATCGAAGATCACCATGGAAGGCGGAGCCACGGTGCGCCGCCAGTAGGTATAGAGGCTGCGGCGATAGAGCCCCGGGCCGTGATCGGGCTGGTATCCCTTGCCGCCGGCCAACTCCTGCCACAGCCCGGGCGGCTGGTAGGGTTTGACGGACGGACCGCCGACGTGTTCGACGAGCAAGCCCGAGACGGCCAGGGCCTGGTCGCGGATCATCTCGGCCGGGAGGCGGAAGCGCGGGCCGCGCGCCAGCAGGCGGTTCTCGGGGTCCTTTTGAAGCAGCTCCGGCGTGACGCGCGAGGCCTGGCGGTAGGTGGCGCTCATGACGATGGCTTTCTGGATTGCCTTGATGTTCCAGCCGGTGGCCATGAACTCGGTGGCCAGCCAGTCGAGCACGTCCTGGTGGAGGGGCTGCTCTCCCTGAGAGCCGAAATCCTCGACGGTTTTGACCAACCCTACGCCGAAATACATCTGCCAGAAACGATTCACGGTGACGCGGGCGGTGAGGGGATTGGAGGGGTCCACCAGCCAGCGCGCCAGGCCGAGGCGATTGTTCGGCCAGTCTTTGTGCAGCGGGGGCAGGAACGCAGGCACGCCCGGCTCCACCTTCTCGCCGGGGTTGTCGTAGGCGCCGCGTTTCAGCACGAAGGTATCGCGGCGGACGGGGTTTTCCCGCATCACCATCACCGTCTGGATGGACTCGTAGAATTTCTTGCGCTCAGCCTGGGCGGCGAGCATTTCGGCGTGGGCCTGGCGGATGCGGGAGGGCGCGAAGCGGTCCAGGAAGCAGAAGGCCAGTTTGTCCCTCTGCGCGGCGGTGCGGGATTCCGGCGGGATGGCGGCAATCTGCGTAACGGTTTCGGCCAGCGGCAGCACGGCGGCCTGTTCGGGGGAGAGCGCGATGCGATAGACGCGGACGCCTTCGATTTCGCCGCGGAAGCGCAGCCCGCCGCCTCCGCCGATGCGCAGGTGATCTTTGACACCGAAGGGGTAGTTCAGGTCGTCGAACAGGACCTTCAGCTTGCGCGGCTTGCCATCGATGTAGAGCTTTACGCCTTCGGACTTGCGGTAGCCGTCGTAAGTGGCGATGACGTGCTGGCGCCGGTTCATCTCGACGGGCTCTTCGGTCTCCACGCGCAGCCCGATGTCGGTCCAGCGCTTGATGATGTGGAGGCGCAGCTTGCCTTTGACTAGGTAGAGCCCATAACCCTCGCTTTCGAAGTAATCCTCGGTGCGGGTGAGGATGGCCCCGTCCGGAGCGGTGGGGGTGATCCAGGCGGCGAGGGTGAACGGATCGAGGTAGTTGAACTTGGCGGTGTCGCCGCCATCGACGAAGCGTTTGCCGTCGAGCTCTTCTTTGCGGTCGCGATCGACGAGGAGGCCCTCGGTGACGGTCCAGTCGACGGTTCCGCCTTTGGCCAGGCGCTTCTCCCATTTGTGTTGGGCTTTGGCCAGCTTGGGCGCGAGCGCGGTATAGCGGTCGGCGGCCTGGGCGGCTTTGCGGTCGAGCCCGGCGAGCCGCGCCTGCTGGTCCGGAGTGGGGGCTTTGACGTAGGGCTCCTCGTTTCCGAAGTTATAGACCAGGCCCTTCTCGGGGACGTTGTTGAAATAGGCGAAGAGGCGGTAGAAGTCCTTTTGCGAGATGGGATCGTACTTGTGGTCGTGGCAGCGCGCGCAGCCCATGGTGAGGCCGAGCCAGACGGTGGAGGTGGTATCGGTGCGCTCGGCGACGTATTCGACGCGAAATTCCTCGGGGACGATGCCGCCTTCGCCGCTGGTGCGGTGATTGCGATTGAAGCCGGTGGCGATGACCTGATCGAGCGTGGCGTGGGGCAGCAGGTCGCCGGCGATCTGCTCGACGGTGAACTCATCGAACGGCATGTTGCGGCGGAAGGCATCGATCACCCAATCGCGCCAGCGCCACATGCTGCGCTCCCCATCGGTCTGATAGCCGTTGGTATCGGCGTAGCGGGCGGCATCCAGCCAGCGCATCGCCATGCGTTCGGCGTAGCGCGGGGAGGCGAGCAGACGGTCGACCACTTTCTCGTAGGCGTTGGCGGAGCGATCCTGGACGAAAGCATCGACTTCGGCGGGCGTGGGCGGCAGACCGGTGAGATCGAGGGTGACGCGGCGGATCAGGGCGGAGCGGCCGGCTTCGGGGGAGGGGCGCAGTCCTTCCTGTTCCAGGCGGGCCAGCACGAAGGCGTCAATGGGATTTTTCACCCAGGCGGAATCGCGGACCGCCGGTGGATCGAGCCGTTTGGGAGGAAGGAAGGACCAGTGCTTCTCCCAGCGCGCGCCCTGCTCGATCCACTGGCGCACCAGATCGATCTCGCGTGCGGTCAGTTTGTCGTGGCCCAGGTAGGCCGGAGGCATGCGGTAGGCTTTGTCGCCGGAGCGGATGCGGAGGTAGAGCTCGCTGTGTTCGGGATCGCCGGCTACGATGGCGTGCCGGTGGTTGCGCAGCTCCACCTTTGAGCCGGCCTCGGTATCGAAGCGCAGGGCGCTTTTGCGATTGGCGGAGTCAGGCCCGTGGCAGGTGTAACACTTGTCGGAAAGAATGGGCCGGATATCCCGGTTGAACTCCACCTGCGAGGCGGCTGCCAGGGAGGCGCACGCGATCCACAGGAACAGACGAAGACAGCTTCCCATCACGCTGGACCTATTCTACCCGTTTGCGGGCGGCGGGTGGGTTGGCGGTCATTTGTCAGGAAACGGACGTCCCTGCGCAGCTTCGAGGGCGGTTGGATTTTCGCGGCGCAAGCGCAGGGAGATTTCCTTTTCGGCGCGGGCGCGAGCTTCGTCCCCCAGGCGGAAGTAGACTTGGGAAAGCAGCAGGTGCGGCTGGGGATGGCGCGGATCCATGCGGATGGTCTCGTCCAGTTCCTGGATGGCTTCGGGCCATTTCTGGAGGTTCATGAGTGCGCGGGCCAGGGTGACGCGTGCCGGCACATAGTCGCGGCGGTCGCGAATGGCTTGCCGCAGGTAGGGGATGGCCTCCGCTTCCCGGGACTGGCGGACCAGCAGATCGCCGTAAAAGAAGAACGGCTCTTCGTAGGAAGGATCGGCCCGCATGGCTTTTTGCAGGTAGGCTAAGGCCCGATCGACCTGTCCGATTTTCTGGAGGTGGAAGCCGTACTCGAAGTTCGCGCGGGCGGAATCAGGGAAGCGCCCGACGGCGCGGCGGGCCACCTCCAGCGCGCCGGGGTAATCGCCGGCGTCCTGCGCGGCTTTGATGGCCAGGAAATAGAGATTGCGGTCGTCCGGCTTTTGGTCGAGCGCCCGCCGGGCCAGGGCCGAGGCATCCTGAAAATAGCGGCCTTTCTCGTATTCCACCACCATGATTTGCATGAGCCGGAGATTGGCGGGCTGAAGGTCGAGTGCCGCGCGCCATTCGCGCAGGGCGGCTTCGTGGCGGTCCAGGTGCGAGAGGGCGGCACCGAGGACATAGCGCGTGTTGAAATCGCGGGGCGAGACGCGGACCGCGTGGCTAAGCCAGGGCAGCGCCTGTTCGTACCGGCCCAGCGAATACTGCAGGTAGCCGAGATTAAAGAGGGCGGGGAAGTATTCGGGCGATTCCTCCAGCGCCTGATGCCAGAGCGTTTCCGCTTCGGCAAAGCGCTTCTCGGAGGCGAGCTTCTGGGCCTGGTCCGAGAGAGCGGCGGGATTGCTCAGAGCGAACAATAATCCCAGCGCGGCGGCAATCATTTCGGTAAAGGGAGCGTCCGCACGCGGCCGCTTCCTTCCATCAGCAGCACCAGTTGGCCGGCTGCCGCTCCGGGAAAATCTTCAAGCGCGCCGCCTGGCCAGCGAACCGTGAACTTCTCGACGCGATCCGCCTTGCCCAGGCCGAAGTGCAGGCGAGCGTCGTTGTGAGACACGTAGCTGGACTGGCTAAGAACAACGTCCGTCTGTTTCAGCCCGCCGGCCTCCACGACCACGGTTGATCCTACGGCGCCGCGATTGGATCGAGTGCCTTCGAGCTTCACTTTAATCCAGTGATTCGCGCTGTGCAGTTCGTTGCGCAGTAGGGAGGGCGCCTCTCCCATGTTCATCACGACCACGTCGAGGGCGCCGTCGTTATCGAAATCGCCGAAGACGGCGCCGCGGCTCGATTTGCGATCGAGGACTCCCGGTCCTGCCAGAGCGCTGACATCTTCGAAGCGCCCGCTGGCCAGATTGCGGTATACCAGGCGCGGGTTGCGATACTTCTCCTGGCCCTCGCGGCGATCGAGCTCCGGGTAGACGTGGCCGTTGACCTGAAAGATATCCCGCCATCCGTCGTTGTCCAGATCGACGAATCCCACACCCCAGCCGACATATTGCGGATTGACGGCCAGGCCGGCCTTCAGCACGATATCCTCGAAAATACCGCCGCCCAGGTTCTGGTACAGATTGGGGTAGTCGCCGGCGAAATTGGTTTTGAGCAGATCGAGCTTGCCATCGTTGTCGAAGTCGCCGACGGCGATGCCCATTCCGCCCTGTTCAAACCCATGCTCGCTGTAAGCGATACCGGTTTCGGTGGCGATTTCGCTGAAGGTCCCATTGCGATTGTTCCGGAAGAAGAGGCTGGGGGTGGAGTCGCAGGCGACATAGAGATCCGGCCAGCCGTCCTGGTTCAGATCGGCGGCGATTGCCGTGAAGGCATAGAAATCGCGCACGGAGCGCACTCCGGACTTTTCGCTGACATCTTCAAAGGTGCCATCGCCGCGGTTGTGGTAGAGGGTCACTTTACCGAACGGCAGCCCGCGCGGGCCGCAGAAGACGGGAAGCCCCTTCCATTCGCAGTTGGATGCTTTGCCGGGCAGCGGCGCGCGGGCCAGTTCGAACTGCTGGTAACTGGTGACGAACAGATCCACGTGGCCGTCGCGATCGTAGTCGAGGAAGGTGCAGCCCGAGCTCCACTCCTTGCCGCTGCCGCCCACGCCGGCGTGCGCTGTAACATCCACGAAGCCGCCCTTGCCTGTATTGCGGTAGAGGATGTTACTTCCCCAATAAGTGACATACAGATCGTCCCAGCCGTCGTTATCGAAGTCAGCCAAGCAGACACCGCTGCCCCAGCCGGAATGTGTCAAGCCCGCGGCGCGGGTGACGTCATCAAAGTGACCGCCGCCGGTGTTGTGATACAGACGGTTACTCGCGGAGGCATCCGTGGGAGGAGTTTCGAGGCGCGAGCCATTGACCAGGAAAATATCCTGGCGGCCATCGTTATCGTAATCGAGGAAGGCGACGCCGGTTCCGTTGGCCTCAATGATGTACTTCTTGTATTGTTCGCCGCCGGAGAGGAAAGTCATGTTCAGGCCGGCCTGGCGCGCGATGTCGGTAAAGCGGACCGGAAAGGGGCGGCCGGAGGGAGCGGCGCGCGTGGCGGGGGCGGCATTCCGGGTCGCTGGACCTTGCGCCGCGGCGAGCAGGGCCGCAACCCCCACAGCTATGAATATGCGGTGGGCCTGGATCATGCAGGTAGGAATTGTATCATCGGCGGCGGAGTGCAGGCTTCCGGAGTCTTGTCTCATGCAAGATGAGCCTGGAACGGGAGTTCGTTTCTCACACAAGATGAGCCTGAAGGGAAGATTCGCCATGCTGGGGATTGATCGTCAGGGTGGAAACGGGCGAAGGGTTGAGCCTGGAACAGATCCGGGCATTCTTGCAGGCCAGCGACGCAGTCGGTTTCGAGGGTCGGAATCGGGAAGAGGTTTACGGCTGGGTAAACCGGACGCTGGAGCAGCAACGGTACTGCGAGTTGGAGCGTGGGTGTCGCGGGTTGATCCGGCGATACATTGAGAAGATGACGGGCTTGAGCCGGGCGCAAACGACGCGCCTGGTGGGGCAGTATTTGCAGGGCGAGCCGGTGCGAGTGAAGGCGTACCGGCGACATCGATTCAAGCGCAGTACCGGATGGCGGACATCGAGTTGCTGGCCGCCGTGGACGCGGCGCATGAGGTGCTGAGCGGGCCGGCGACGCAGAAGATCCTGCAGCGAGCATTCTACGACTACGGGGATCGACAATATGAGCGGCTGGCGCGGCTTTCAGTGGCACACCTGTATCGGCTGCGTCGGAGCAAGGCGTATCGCCGCGAGCGGATCGATTACCAGGGGACACGGCCGACGCCGGTGAGCATCGGAGAGCGACGGGCACCGCGGCCGGAGGGGCGGCCCGGATATCTGCGGGTGGACACGGTGCATCAAGGGGACTTAGACGGAGCCAAGGGGGTGTATCATCTAAACGCGGTGGACGAAGTCACGCAATGGCAGATCGTCGGCGCGACGGCGCAGATCAGCGAGGCGTATTTGATCCCGGTGCTGGAGGCGATGCTGGAGCAGTTTCCGTTCCGCATCCACGGGTTTCACTCGGACAATGGGAGCGAATTCATCAATCACACGGTGGCCAAGCTGCTGAACAAACTGCTGATCGAGCAGACCAAATCGCGGCCGCGGCACTCCAACGACAACGGGCTGGCGGAGGCGAAGAGCGGGGCGGTAGTGAGAAAACACATGGGGTACAACTACATCGCCGCGCCACACGCGGCGGCGATCGAAGCGTTCCATGAAGAGCACTTCAACCCGTATCTGAACTTCCACCGGCCGTGCGGAGTGCCCGAACAGAAGGTCAACGGGAAGGGCAAGGTGACGCGAGTGTATCGGTGGTACGCGACGCCGTGGGAGATCCTGCGGCAGTTGCCCGACTTGGCCAGGAAGCTGCGGCCGGGGGTGACGGTGGCGGAGTTGGAAGGGCGGGCGCGGCGCAAGAGCGACACCGCTGCGGCGGAAGAGATGCAAATGGCGAAACGCAAGCTGTTCGCCAGCTTTCTGAAGAAACGAAGCGCATGAGGAGGGCCGTGGAAATGGCGGTCTATGGACGCGGAGGAAAACCAAAGGCAGGTTTCCCACCGCGCCCACAGACCTTGGAAATCGCAAAAGGCGCGATTCCCACATTCCCACGGCCCCGGCGAGCGGTGGGAATGTGGAAATCCAAAAGCAGGATTCCCACTTTCCCACCGCGGCCTGTTTTCTCCTCTTCACAACCAGAGAAAGGAGCCTGGTGGCGGATCGCTCCGCTCCCGCCTCCAGGCTCATCTTGCGTGAGAATCAAATCCGCTTTTCAGGCTCATTCTTCGATGACAATAGGCTCCGGCACAAAGTATGGAAAAGTCCATCTCATTGAGTTAACACTTTCTTCCGTGGCTCGGTGCGATGTCAACGCCAAATAGAAATGTCACATGGCCCGGTGCGATTGACGGAGTGAGGCAAGGTGGCGTATCCTAGTGCGCCATGCGGGTCACCATAACAGCGTGTTTGGCGCTGATCGCTGTTTCCTTACCAGTATTCGCCCAGCGCACTACTTCCAGCATATCGGGCACAGTCACTGATCCGAGTGGCGCCGTCACGCCTGATGCGCAGGTGCAGGCAACCAACGTCTCCACTGGCGCATCCACGCGGGCATCGTCGAATGCCGACGGCTTCTACGTTTTGAGCAATCTGGCCCCGGGGAACTACCGCCTGCGCGTCGAGAAGACCGGGTTTCAGGTGTCTCAGCAGGATGGGATCGTGCTTCAGGTGGACCGTCCGGTCACGCTGAATGTCACACTCCAGGTGGGCGCCTCGACCCAAACGGTAACGGTCTCGGCCGATGTGGATCAGGTGAATCTGCGCTCCCAGACCGTAAGCTATCAGGTGACGCCCGAGATGGCGCGCGAATTGCCGCTCAACGGCCGCAACATTTTGCAACTAATGAGCCTGGCTCCGGACGCGGGTCCGACATCCTCTTCCGGCTACCAGCAGGGCGCTTCGCGGCCGGAAAATGCCAACGCCTACAGCGGGGCCAGCGGAGGCCGCGGCGATTCGACCACCTTTTACCTGGACGGCGGACTCAACGAGGACGCGCTCACGGAGGTGGCCAACATTTTCCCGAACCCCGATGCGATCCAGGAATTCAGCTTCGAGACCAATAACTACAGTGCCAAGTTCGGAGGCCGCGGCGGCGGCGTGATGAACGCTGTGACCAAGGGCGGCACCAACCAGTTGCACGGCTCGGCGTTTGAATTTGTCCGGAACGGCAAGTTGAACGCAAGGAATTTCTTCGCGCCGACGCAGGATGGCTTGAAGCGAAACCAGTACGGCATGACGGTAGGCGGACCGATTCAAAAAGACAAGTCGTTTTTCTTTTTCTCCTACCAGGGGACCAAACTGCGCGTGGCCCCCACGACGAACACGGCCACGACCCTCACCGAGGCCCAGCGGAACGGCGATTATTCGGCGATGAAGAAGCAGTTGGTCAATCCCGACGACGGCACTCCGTTTCCGAACAACCAGATTCCCCAATCGCTGATGGATCCGATCGCCCAAAAGATTCTGGCGATGGTGCCGGTAGGCGCGCCGGGCACCGGGCTGGTGTTTTACCCATCGCGGACCGTGCAGAATGATTCGCAATACGTTGTGCGCGGCGATCATACGTTCAGCGACAAGCTGCGCGTCTACGCCAGCTACCTGTTCGACGAGCTGACGGCGCCCTCCACATCGATTCCGAACAATGTGCTGACGGCCACAACGGATCAGCGCTGGCGCAGCCAGACCCTGGTCTTGAATACCACCTATACGATGCGGCCGAACCTGCTCACCAACTTCACGATTTCCATGAGCCGGCGCTTCAACGCCTATACAGGGCCTCCCGGATTTCCGGGATGGCCGGAGCTGGGCGCAAATGTTCCCAAAATGACCGACCAGGGGTCGAAGACCAGCTTGCGTCTCAGTATCTCGGGTTATTTCGGACCGGGTTGGAACGGCTACTACACCATTCCCTCTACCATCGGGAATGTGAGCGACCACTGGACCTGGATCAAGGGGAACCACTCCATCGAGTTCGGCGGTGAAGTGGAACATAGCAAGGTTGTGAAGAACCAGGATTTCCTGAGCGACGGCAACTATACTTTCAATGCCCAGCGCTCCGGCGACAACGGGCTCGACTTCCTGTTGGGCCGCCCCAGCGTTTTCTCGCAGCAAGAGCCGTTTTATATCGTTCCGGTTCGGACGCTGCCGGCGCTGTACGCCATGGACACCTGGAAGGTGAACCGCCGCCTCACCCTGTCACTGGGTGTCCGGTGGAATCCCTTTGTGCCGGTTAAAGAATCCGCGTATCATCAAGCCGGCCTGTTCGATCTCGGCTTGTACAACCAGGGAGTTCGCTCCAAACTTTATCCGAATACGCCGCCCGGATTGCTGGTTCAGGGAGATCCGGGAGTTCCCGACCGGGTCATGCCGGCAAACTATCACCTGTTCAATCCGCGCGTGGGGTTCGCCTTCGACCCTTTTGGCAAGGGCAAGACCAGCATTCGGGCCGGCTACGGCATGTATCAGGACCAGGCCACCGGGAACACCATCAACCCCAACTACAACCCGTTCACAATCCAGACCACCATCAATTTCCCATCCAGTACGGCGAATCCTTACAACGGCCAGGTGAATCCGTTTCCGATCGCACGGCCGCATCCTTCCAACGTGACGTTTCCGCTACCGATGAGCGCCAATCCTTTCTCTTACGGAATGGCCGCACCGACGATCCAACAGTGGAACTTCACGATCGAGCAGCAGTTGCCGGCCTCCTCGCTGCTGCGCGTGGCATATGAAGGGCAGGCCGCCTATCACCTGTTCGGGTCCGTGGAAGCCAACGCCGCGGTCTATGATCCGACGCTCTCGGCGAACGACAACCGCCGCAACGTCAACCAGCGCCGGCCTCTCGGACAGTACTACCAGGGGCTTGCGCTGGGCAAGAATATCGGCACCTCCAGCTACAACGCGCTGGTGGTTTCGGTGGAAAAACGCATGTCGCACGGCTTCAGCGTGCTGGCCGGCTATCGCTGGTCCAAGTGCCTGAACGAGAGCGACAGCGCTTTCTTTGACGCCAACGCTTACACCTCACCGAATCCAAAGCTGGACCGTGGGCCCTGCAGCTACAACGTGCCCCATCAACTGCGGTTCTCCTACGGATGGGAGCTGCCCACGCCGCGAACGTTGGGTGCAGTCGGGCGGACCGTGCTCGGAGGCTGGCAGACCAACGGCATCCTCACGCTCCGCGACGGACTGCCGTACACGGTGACTTCGGGAATTGACAACTCCCTTACGGGAATCGGCAAGGACCGCGCGGACGTGGTCGGCAATCCCAAGCTGCCGGGCGACCGCAGCAAGGCCGCTCAGCTTGCGCAATGGTTCAGCACGGCGGCGTTTGTCTCAAATGCTCTGGGGACCTATGGTACTTCCTCCCGCAACATGCTGGTGGGGCCGGGCATGGCCAACTTCGATGTAGCGGTGACCAAACAGTTCCCGCTGCCGTTCGGTCCTTTCGCCGAATCGCAGAAGCTGACATTCCGGGCGGAGTTCTTCAACGCCTTCAACCGCGCCAACTTCGCCAATCCTACTTCGTCGGTCATTTCGTCTACGTTCGGGCGCGTGGTGAGCGCGAGCGATCCGAGGATCATCCAACTGGGCATGAAATTCGCCTTTTGACACGGAGAAGACGGAGACATGAGTTCTTCGCGTCGTCGAGACGTTCTGAAAATGGTGGGGGCCGCCGCGCTGGGCGCATATTCGTCCGCTCGGGCGAGCGCGGCGGAACGGCCCGTACGCGTGGGCTTGGTTGGTGTTGGCAATCGCGGCACCAGCCACGTCCGCACACTCCTGGATGTCCCCGGGGTGGAACTCCCGGCTATCTGCGACATCAACGAAGAGAACCTGGGGCGGGCGCAGGGTATTGTCGAAAAAGCCGGGCGCTCCCGGCCCGAGGGATATTCCCGCGGGGTCGAAGACTTTCGCCGCATGGTACAGCGCGAGGACCTGGATGCCATTCTCACGGCGACCCCGTGGGAATGGCACACTCCCGTCTGCGTAGCGGCCATGAAAGCGGGCAAGTATGCCGCTACCGAGGTGCCGGCCGCGATTACGGTGGAAGAGTGCTGGGAGCTGGTGAATACTTCCGAACAGACGGGTAAACCCTGCATGATTCTGGAGAATGTCTGCTACTACCGGAACGTCATGATGGTGCTCAACATGATCCGGCAGGGCGTTCTCGGCGAACTGGTGCATGCGGAAGGCGGATACCAGCACGATGTGCGCGCCGCCAAGATCAGTCCGACCGGTGAAATCAAATGGCGCGGCATGCACTCGGTGAAGCGGAACGCGAACCTCTATCCCACCCACCCCATCGGGCCGATCGCCTGGTGGCTCGACATCAATCGCGGCGACCGGTTTACGTACCTGGTCTCGATGAGCAGCAAATCGCGCGGCATCAATCATTACGTTTCCAAACGATTCGGCGCGGAGCATCCGAATGCCAAGCGGGCGTACGCGCTGGGCGACGTGAACACGACTCTCATCCAGACCGCGCGAGGGCTTACCGTCACGCTGTATCACGACACGCAATCGCCGCGGCCGTACGACCTGATCCTGCGGGTGCAGGGGACCGAGGGCATTTACTCCGGGACGCTGGACAAGGTTTTCGTGGAAGGCCGGAGCCCGATGGCCGGCGCCCGCCGGAACACGCCTGTCTGGGAGGAGTTGAACGAATATTACGCCAAGTACGAACACCCCATCTGGAAGACATTGGGGCAGACGGCAAAGCAATATCCTCACGGGCCGGCGGATTATATCGAGCTGGAGCAATTTGTCCAATCCGTGCGCAACCGGTCGCAGACACCGATCGATGTGTACGATTCGGCCACCTGGAGTGTGATTACTCCGCTTTCGGAGCGTTCGGTTGCGGGGAAAAGCGCGGCGATCGATTTTCCGGATTTCACGCGGGGCAAATGGCAATCGGCTAAACCGGTGGAGATTCGGGGGTAGGCGTCGACGAGAGCGTCAACGCAGCACGCTGAAGCGCTCTCCACGATGCAGGGTTAGTTGCTGACGGCTACGGTGACCTGGTCGGTGGTGGTTACTCCTCCAACCTGGATCTGAATGGGAATCCTGTCTCCGGTGGGGGTGCCGGCGGGAAGTTGAAGGTTGATCTGATTTACGCCGACAAACTGCGGAGAGAGTCCGGCAAATGTGACCGTGGCGGGTGTGTTGCCGACCAGGACGGCAGGCGTGGTTACGGCGGTTCGCAGAGCATCCAGAGTGTTATGACCACTCGCGACCGTGGGAGTAACGGCTCCCAACCCGGTGGCGAGCAGGATCAAGCCTTGGGGATCGCCGATCTTCGCGGGACGCGTGGCTAAGCCCGGAATGGAGCCGGTGGGCGCACCGAGACTGCCATCGGAGTTAATCGCGATGGCCTGACCTATCCCGAACTGCACGGAGAAAATTCCTGGGCCGAATTGCGCTACCGGGACCGCGGCAGCAGGCGAAGAGACACCGTTGCGCGTGACCACGACCTGGGCAGTACCAGATTGGGTGCTCACTTCCCAGGGCAACTGCGCGTTGATCTGGTCGCCGTTGGCGTCGCTATGGAACACACCCACTAAAGGTGCCGGGGTGCCGTTGATCGTGACGCTGACATTGGCCAGCGAGGTGGAAAGCGGAATGGAATCGGCTGTAGCGCTCGTCGTTGCCAGATTGGACCCGAAGATCGAGATCAGAGCGCCTGGAGTAACCGCCTGACTTTTTGCGAAGCTTGCGCCATTGAGAACGCCGCCATCCGCAACGGTCGGGGTTTGCGCGTATATCGCGAACGCCATTCCTATGGCCAGGACCAGGGACCGGGTTGCCGCTACCATCGAATCCTCCGCACCCCATTCTAAACACAGAGATCCGCATCGCGGAGCAGGACAGGCAAAGAATTTACTCGTGCTAATGGCTCAATTGAATCTGGCGCCACGTTTCGGTCACCTCCCGATCCCGATTTCCGTTCAGCCGGGCTGCCAAGGCCGCCGCCGCGCAGGCTTCCTGGTGGCGGTTTTCCAGTTGCAGAAGCCGGGCCAGCATCCAATGGGGCTTGAACCATCGGGGGGAAGCGGCAACCGCCTGCCGCAAGCTGCGTTCGGCATTGGCAGCATCCCCTTGGGCACTATAGAGCTGGGCCACGGTATACCAGGCGTTGAACGGATCTTCCGCTGTTTTGGTCGCTCGAAGGGCAGCAAGGCCGGCCTGGGCCGCTGCCTGGAGCCGCACGACGGAGTAGGGGGGCGTACCCGCGAGACTGGTCATGGCTCGCGAGTACCACAGATCCGCGCCTGTGCCGGGGAGCCGCCAACGGTCGTAGGTGCGATATTGCGCGGCTGCCTGAATGATACCGCGAGCGGCAGCGGCCTGTCTGCTCCGTTCCAGGTGATAGTCGCTGACGAACAACCTGGTAGCGACGACCAGCAGGGCGACTGAGACCGGAACGGCTAGCGGGAACCAAATGCGTTTCGGTATGAGCGAGACGGGCGCCGGCGAAGCGAGCGCGACAGTGAGATAAAAAATCAAGGCCGTGGGCGCCGTAAAAACTGTAAATTGTTGGGCCACGATTCCTCCAGCCAGAGCGGCGGCGAACCAAGGTTCGGCCCTGCCGCGCAAGGCAAACCAACAGATCGCCACCAGGATCGCCAGCCCGGGGATCCCCTGGCCGACGAACGCATCCAGAAACATGTTGTGCGGCGATTCATGCGCAAAATTGGGAAAAGCAACAGCCAGTTCCAGAGACGCGTAGCGCGGGAACTGGGCCGTGAAGACTTCGGGGCCATAGCCCACTGGCAAGCGATCGAGCGCCATGCGAAGCGAGTCGCGCCAGAGATACAACCGCGCGCCGCCGCGAGGATCTTCGATGAACCAGCGGGTACGGCTGCGCAGCGGCCATCCGGCGGGAGAATAGTAAAAGCCCGCCAGCACCAGCACCGCGGCCGCTCCGCCGAGCACCACGCGCCGGTTGAGCCTGGCGCCGCGGCGAATGTATCCATAGGCCAAGCCGGCCAGCAGCCCGACCATCGCCGCACGCGTGCCGGTCAGAATCAGCGCGAAAGCAGCCAGCGCCGCTCCACCCCAGGCCAGATAGCGTAACTTTACATTTGTTTCGATGGAGGCTAGCGCCAGGTTCAAGAAGACAGCAAACACCAGCCAATTGGCAAAGTAACTGACGTACCCGAAGGTAGACGGGGGGCGGACAATGGTCCAGATTCCTTCGCCGATGTGATAGCCGGATTGCGGCAGCCATGGGTCATAACCGAAATATTGCGAAATTCCGTACAGGGCTGCGAGGAGTGTCGTCAAGGAAACACCGCGCAGGATGATGCGCAACCGCCCAGGGCGGCCGGACACGTGAGCCGCCACACCCCCGACGAAAACGAAGATAGCGCCATACTCTACCGTTCCCAGCCGTCTCCAGTTCGTGCCAAAGGCAGAAAGCGCCGGATTGGCCGAAAAAGCAGTGGAGATGGCGAGAGATAGCCATCCGAGGAGCAGAAGCCAATGGAACCGGGACCACTCCGGCCGGCCGAGTAATAACAGCGCAGCCGCCCCCACCAGCAACAGAGTCACTTTGGGGGTGACATCAAAGTAAAACAGAAAGCCGGGAGTAATAATTAACGCAACCACGGCGAGAATCCCGGCTTGTAAGACGGCCATATCGGTTACACTAACCCAGGAAGCGCGATGGCGGAAACGGGAGACGTGTTTCGTTACATGAGTTACGTGCGCGGTCGCTGGCGCATGGTGGCACTTAGTTGCGGAACCGCCGTGCTTCTGGCGCTCGCCGTCAGCAT
>CAZMRK010000571.1:0-5949 GCA_964568355.1 uncultured Solibacteraceae bacterium
TTCACTCCGATTCTGATGCTCCTGCGTCAGGCGACCTCCGGAGGCGTTCCGGTCTGGCAGCCCTGGGTGGGCTTGCTCGGGGTTCTCGTGTTTGCCGCGGCCACGGTATGGGCCGCCTCCCGCATCTTCCGGACAGCCATCCTGATGCAAGGCAAGCCGCCGCAATTCGCCGAGATGCTGCGCTGGGCGCTCAAACCATAGCGCGTTCACCTGGCCGCATCGTCACTGCGGGCTGCTCCGCGCGAGCCGGTCGCCCAGTGCCAGCCGATCGCCAGAATCGGAATGGCGAGCGCCGCGCAGGCCACCGCGTCCCAGATGCCGTCTTCGATTAGCGCCGTGATCAGGCCGAAAAGACTGGCCGCTCCCAGCCAGGAGGCGGCGCCATAAATCCTGCGGAAATTGCTTTTGCGGACGCTCATGCCATGCTCCCGGCGCGGTTCCGCTCGGCCTCCACCAGTACATCCAGGTCCGCTTCGATAGGCGCCTTCCGCCGCTTGAGCCAAAGGTAGAGCCCGCTACCAAGCACCAGGATGGTAATGAGGTCGAACAGCCCCCAGACGATCTTCAGCGTGAGCCCGCCGTAATCGCCGAAGTGCAGCGGCTGGGATACCAGCAGCGCCGTGACATACCAGGGGAGGGTGCGATAGTCCGTCAGTTCTCCGGTGGCGGCATCCACCAGGACCGGAGTGTACAGGCGCGAGCTGAAGGGCTCTCTGCCTCTCATGAAAACAGCGTAATGATGCGGGCTGGAAAGCACCGTGCCGGGAAATGCAATGAAGCCGGGCTCCTTATCGGGAGCGGTGCGCCTGGCTACCAGCACCGCCTGTTCCACCGGGCACAGCTTCGCCACCGGCGGTTTCCCCTTGTACGGCGCGACCATGGCGCCCAATTGATCAAACTGCCAGTACTTGATCACCAGGTCGGCCCACGTGTTGATGATTCCCGTCAAGCCCACCACCAGCGCCCAGACCACCGTGGCGATGCCCAGCAGGTTGTGCAGATCGAACCATTTGATACGCGGGCTCTTTTGTTTGCGTACGGTGCCGAAATCCAGATTCCGCATGAACGGGCCGTATACGGCCACGCCGGAAACCACCGCCACCACGAACAGAGCGCCCATGACCCCCATAAACAGCTTGCCGCCCAGCCCTGCAAACATATCGGTATGCAGGCGCAGCATGGTGTAAAGAAAGCCGCCTTTGATCTTCGGCTCGTGGAGCACGGCGCCGGTTCGCCGGTCGAAGTTCAGCACGCGGCTCACCAGTTCGGTGGCCGTGGGGCCAAAGCTCAGTGAGACCGCGTTGGGCTCATCCGGATCCCAGACCATATATTGCAAAAACAGGTTCCCGCACCTGGCCTTGCCCTCCTGGACAATGAGATCGAGCGTGGCCTTGGGCGCTCCCGCCGGCACCGTCTCCGGCGGCGGCACTTCGTCGCCCAGCATGCCTTCGATCTCGTGATGAAAGACCAGCGGCAGGCCGGTCAGGCACAAAAGCAGGAGAAACGCCGTCGAAATCAGGCTGGTCCACTTGTGGACCTGATACCAGGTACGAACTGTTTTCGCTTTCAACACCGATCTGCCCTCCCCAGAAAAACGATGCAGAACGGGGACTGGCACGAATTTTGCCGCATTTGCGAAATTCGTGCCTGTCCCCGATCTGCCTAAAATTGGAGCTTAAGCGCAAGCTGCATCGATCTCGGCCCGCCCACCTGGTACAGCGGATTGAGCCCGCCAAGCTGCCCGTTGAGCGTCGTCGAAGCCAGCCCGAAGGCGGGATCGGCGAGCTGGTTGTAATAGGTGCCGAAATTGGCGTGATTCAGCAGGTTGAATGCTTCCGCGCGGAACTGCAGGTGCAGCCGCTCGCTGAGCGTGAAGGCTCGCCGCAGCGCGACGTCCAACTGAACCGATCCCAGGCCGTTGGCGATATTGCGGCCGAGATTTCCCTGCACGCCTTCCGCCGTCGCCGAGAATGCCGCGGGATTGATGCGCGTTCCGCCCGGCGCGCGCGGGTCACTGATATAGAGCGGCTGCCCCGCCACGCGGTCGGGCTGGAAATCCAGGTTGGCGCCCGTGCCCGGATCCACCCCTGAATAACCGATCACATTGATCGGCGCGCCGGAGCGGGCAAAGAGCCTCGCGTCAGTCGACCAGTTCCCCAGCACCGCCGTAAGGAACCGGTTGGGATAACGGCTGGGAATATTGTAAGTGGCTGCCATCTGGAAGTTATGCCGGAGATCGAAATCGGAGTTGCCGCGCAGCAGCCGGCCCAGCGTGAAATTGCTGGAGGCGGTATCGATGGAATGCGACCAGTTATAGGAAGCCAGCACCTGCAGCCCGTGCGAAAGGCGATGCATCCACTGCACCTGGAGCGCATGGTAGTCCGAGCTGGCAATGTTCTGCGTCAGGGCCATCGCCAGCGTGTAGAATCCCGGCGCGGGCGTAAAGTTCGGATTGCCCAGTACGCCGGGGTAGTAGTTGAGCTGGGCCAGGAGCCGCCGTCCCGCCGACCCCACATAGTTGACCGTCAGCGTTTGCATGGAACCCAATCCTTGTTCCACCGCGAAATTCCACTGCGCGGTGTAGGGAAGCTTCAGGTGCGGATCGAAGGCGGTTACGACGGACGTGTAAGGTGGATCTCCGCTTGCCGGCGGAATCGCATCGATCTGCGCCTGCGTGATCGGAAACGGAGAGTTGAAGAGCGCCGTGGTGGTGATACCGACGCCATAAAAATATCCTCGGGAAGCAAGCGCCGTGCCCATGTCGTAGAAGACGCCGGCGCCCGCGCGCAGTACGGTATCGAAGCCCGGATTCTGTCGCAACAGATAGGCGACTCCCAGCCGTGGCGCGAAGTTCTTATAGGTGGTCTTCCAAAGCGGCGTTCCCGGGACGACTTTGCTCGTCGAGAGATCGGAGATCTGATCGACGGTATAAGGCTGGTGGCCGTCGGCGTCGTGCGGCGCCGGATTCACATCCCAGCGCAGGCCCAGCGACAGGCTCAGCCGCGAGGTTGCCTTCCAGTCATCTTGCAGAAACAGGGAGAAATTATCGTAAATCGGTTTCATGTCCACCGCGGTGCGGAAGACCCGCAGAATGCCGGGAGTGTTGCTGAGAATGCTGGCCTGATCGAAATACCCTACCTGCGTATACGCGCTGGGCAGGGGAGCGTTGTTGAGAATCCGCCGGTAGTCCGCGCCCCATTTCAAACTGTGGCGTCCCAGCGAGAAGCTCATCGCTTCCACCAGGTTTAACTGGCGTTGGAGGCTGCGGGAGGGGCTCACTCCGTAGGTGGGAAAGCGCGCCCCCGGAATCCGGAAGTAAAGCCACGCTACCGAGCTTCCATCGGCGCGCGGGATGGCCGAATCCGGCAGGGGCACGGCTCCTCCGAAATCATCGATCGTAGAATGCGAGATCGTGTCGTTCCAGGTGTAATTGAATCGCAAATCGCTGTTCAGCCGGGGACTCAAAATATTGGTCGAGCCGGCAGTCAGCGTCTTTATGTTCACATCCTGCGAGGTCAATTCGGAAAGTCCCATGGTCGATCGGGTCACGACATTCGAAGGAGCCGTACTGAAGCGCCCGAACAGTTTGAAATTGGTGCTGACGCTGTGATCCATTCGGATGCTGGTGCTGTCGAGCGAACTCGGGCTGGAATAGCCGGAGACGAAATACGCGTTCCCCGTGGGCGCCAGGCCGCCGTTCGGCAGCGGAAACGCGTTCAGGTAGGGGCGTAATTCGGCAGGCGCTTCCTGCCGGACGGCCAGGGTCGGCACCTCGGTCGAGATCGCCGGCTGCGGCGACCGGAGCCGCATCCCTTCGTAGGAAAAGAAGAAAAAGGTGCGATCCCGCCCGTTGTAGATCTTGGGGAGAAGCAGGGGGCCGCCGAACGTGCCGCCGAAATCGTTCTGCCGGGTTGTCTGTTTCGGCAAGCCATTTGCATTATCGAACCAGTTGGCCGCATCCAGTTTGTCGTTGCGGAAGTAGTCGTAAAGCGACCCGTGATACTGATTCGTACCGGATCGCGTGGTGAAGGAGAACTGCCCTCCCGGAGTCCGGCCGTACTCGGCGGAGTAAGTGGACGTGGTGGCGCGGAACTCCGCCAGGGCGTCCACCGAGACCATGCTCTGCGTGGTTCCAAGCGCCGTCTGCCCCGGCAGCGCGCCCGCGTATCCGGCGCCATAGCCCAGGTTCACCCCCGCCGTCGAACCGGTATTCACGCTGACGCCGTCGACAGTGAAGTAATTCGCCTCTGCGCGCTGCCCGTTCACGCTGATGCCCCCGCTCTGCGTCGATCCCTGAGAGGGAACCACCGAGACCCCCGGCACCATCGTCATCAGCGATTGAAAACTGCGCCCGTTGAGCGGAATATTCTCGACAAACTGCCGGTCTACAATCGTGCTGACGCTGGCATCCACCGTGTTGATCGAGACACCGCTGCCGTCCACGGTGATGGTCTGATTGGTGGTGCCCACGCTCAGTTCGATGGTGATGGAGATCTTGGCGGCAACCTCCAGCTTGACGTTCTCCATCAGCTTGGCGTCGAAGCCCGGCGCGCCGGCCGTAAGGCTGTAGATGCCCGCCGGCAGCGGTGGCAGGAGATACACCCCGGATGGATTGGTGGTCGTGCTCTGTTTGACATTCGTCGAACGGTTCACAGCCGTGACGGTGGCTCCCGAGATCACCGCCCCCGTCTGGTCCTTCACGAAGCCGGACACTTCAGCCTGCTGGGCGAATGCGGCGCCTGCCGCGAGGACCAGCGCAAAAAGAAGAGAGACGGCACGGCCGCGCTCTTGGGATTTCGATGAGTTCATAGATTCGGAGTGTTTTCCCCAGTTTCGTCAACTGCAATTCACTTGCAAAAAGTCATTCTACACGGATCTGGACGAATATGGAAATCCACCCCGTTCCAGGAGGGACAGACTAAACCGGTGCTGGTCAGCTTGATTCTTATCAAACCCGTAGCGCCCGCTTCATCGGGCAGCGTCGACACTCCTGTCGACGTTCCTCTTGCGGCAGAAACCGGTGGGGCCGGCTTCCGCCGGCGCTGGACTTCAGTCAGGCAAACCGTGCACCGGTTAAAACCGGCGCGCAGGTTGAAACCTGCCCAACTTTGTAACATAGTAGTACTCGTGTAAGTGACCGTTCGGCAGCAACGTGGCCTTCAGACATTGGGACAGCACCCCAGGACCGCGCGGCCGCTCGTGGCGACGTACCCGCCCCTACGACAGAAACGCCTCCCTGTAGTCCGCGGCGAACTCCTGAAACGCGCGCGGCGGCCGTCCGGTAACATCCTGGACCGCGGTCGATATGTCAGCCGCCTCTCCTCTTCGATAATGCGCATAGTCCTCGATCAAACCGTCTGCCTGCCACTCCGGAATGCCGAAACGCAGCAGTTCTTCGCGCATGATGTTTTCGGGCACATCGAAGAACGAAACAGTCCGTCCCAACACACTCGTCAACTGGGATGCCATCTCCGCATGCGTGATCGCCTCGGGACCCGTGATGTCATACGTCTTGCCCTCATGCCCGGACTCGGTCAACGCTGCTGCGGCCACCTCCGCGATGTCGCGCACGTCCACAATACTGACTGCCGCATGGCCGGCCGGTGCGAAAAATGCGCCCTTTGATGCAATCGATGATCGGAATCCGAGCAGGCCCTGCATAAACAAATTCGGACGCAGGTGGGTGAATGCCATGCCCGAGGCGCCAATCGCGTTCTCCACCACCGCGTGATAGCGCAGAAAACGGACCGGAGACTGCCGCGCTGCGTGCAATTGCGAAAGGTAGACAATGTGCCGCACGCCGGCCGCCCGCGCTTGCTCCACGAAGCCGAGTTGCTGCGCTTCCACGCGCTCGGTCGAGTTGGTGGTGAGAAATGCGCGGCTCACTCCTGTCAGCGCCAGGCGGATGCTGGCCGCATCATCGAAATCCGCCGTTACGTATTCGACGCC
>CAZMRK010000572.1:0-5613 GCA_964568355.1 uncultured Solibacteraceae bacterium
ACCAGTGCGTGCGAATCCACCATGGTGCCGTCATCCACATAGGCGCCGGCATTGATGTACATGGGCGGCATGCAGGTGACGCCCTTGCCGATGTAGCACCCGTCGCGGATGCTGGAGCCGCCCGGCACGATGCGCACGCCGCTCTGTGCCGTAAATTGCTTGACGGGATAGGTGGATTTGTCGAAGAAAGGTTGGCGCACCGGATCCACGGACATGTCGAGGACGCCGCCCAGGCGGAAGCCCAGCAGGATGCCCTTCTTGACCCAACCGTTGACCCGCCAGCCGCTGGAAGCAGTAGAATCGGGTTCGGCGGCGCGAATGCTGCCCGCGTTCAGCGCCGCTTTGAAGGCGTAGAAAAGTTGAAAGTGCTCTTCTGTATAGCTTGCGGGCTTCTGGTCGAACAGCTTCTCGATTTCAGCTTGCAACGGGCACCTTCCGGCCTTCCAGCAGACCCAGGGATTCGAGAACTTTTTCGATGCGGGCGCGATTTTCGGCTTTGGGCGGAACCATGGGCAGGCGGTAGACGGGATCGAGCAGTCCCATCATGCCCATGGCCGCTTTGACCGGAATGGGATTGGATTCGACGAAATTGATCTCCATGAGAGGCAGATATTGTCGCTGGATGGCGCGAGCCCGGGCGAAATCGCCCGCCAGCGCGGCCTGGGCCAGTTGCGTCATCTCCGCCGGGATTTCATTGGAGACTACAGAGATGATGCCGCGCCCGCCCAGGGCGATCAGAGGGATGGTGATGGAATCATCCCCGGAGAGCACCAGAAATTCGGGCGGCGCCTGGTGAACCACCTGCGCCATCTGGCTGATGTTTCCGGAGGCCTCTTTGACGCCCACGATGTTGTCAATGGCGGCGAGACGGGCCAGAGTGGCCGGCTCCACGTTCACACCGGTTCGTCCCTGGACGCTATACACCACAATCGGCAGGCGCGTCGCCGCGGCAATCGCTTTATAGTGCTGGTAGAGACCTTCCTGGGTGGGCTTGTTGTAATACGGCGTCACGGAGAGGATACCGTCCACTCCCAGGGTTTCCAGCTCACGGGCCAGTTCGATCACTTCGTGGGTGTTGTATCCGCCCGCCCCGCCGAGGACCGGGACTTTCCCCTTGGCCTCTTCGAGCGTGATCTCGATCACCCGCAAGTGCTCGGCGCGAGTCAGCGTGGGGCTTTCGCCGGTGGTGCCGCAAGGCACCAGGAAATTGATGCCGGCTTCGATTTGCCGCCGGACCAGCCGGCGCAGCGTCTGCTCGTCTAAAGAAAGGTCCTGCCGGAACGGCGTTACCAGGGCCGTTCCGCATCCGGTAAACATGTACCACCTCCTGACCGCTTGCTTACGCGCGCGGTTCTGAAAAGAGTATTTCGCCGAACTCGTGAAACCCTTTTTTGCCCACCAGCCAGGCCGCGGCTTTCAGAGCGCCGCGGGCAAACCCCTCCCGGCTGCGCGCCACATGCCGCAGGGTGATGGTATCGGCTGCCGAATCAAAGCCGATCTCGTGTGTCCCCGGGTGCGCGCCCGCGCGATTGGAGCTGATATCGATGGGGCGCCCATACCCTGCCTTTTTCATTTCGTCCACCAACTTCAGTAGTGTACCCGAGGGAGCATCCTTTTTCGTTGCGTGATGAATTTCGTAGGCCCAGGCGCCATAGGCCGGCTCGTTGGCCAGCAGGCGCGCGGCCTCCGCCACCAGGCGGAAAAACGCATTCACGCCGATGGAGTAGTTGGGGCTCCACACCAGCCCGATGCCGTTCTGCTCGACCAGTTGCCGGACGCGCTCCAGATGCTCCAGCCAGCCGGTGGTTCCGATCACCAGGTTGACGCCCAGCGCCGCGATACGCTCCACATTGGCCAGGACCGCCCCGGGGATCGAAAAATCGATAGCGATGTCCACGCCGCGAAAGGCATCGGCCGTGATCCCCTCGCCATCGCGATTGTTGAACTCGTCGAGCTTCAGTACGGTCTCGAAATCGTACTCCGGGGCAAGCTGATCGATGAGCTTGCCCATCTTGCCGTAGCCTACGATAGCCAGTTTGCGTCGCTCAGGCATGTGCGCTTCCGTTTCTTTCGAATACTTCCGGATCGAGCTCGGCGAAGAACTCGCGGGCCAGAGCCTCGACGCATGGATAGAGGTCGGACTCGGCGACCACGAAGCTCAGGTTCAGCAGCGAAGCCCCTTGCGAGATCATGCGGATATTGATTCCCTGCGTGGCCCCGAAGACCCGGCTCGCCACTCCGGGAGTGTAGCGGATATTGTCGCCCACCAGGCAGACGATCGCCTGGTCCATCTCCATGCTGACCTCGGAAAACTGGCGCAGATCCTGGCAGATCTTCTCCAGGTGGCTGGTGTTGTCGATGGTGAGCGAAACGCTCACTTCCGAGGTGGAGACCATGTCGACCGGCGTTTCGTAGCGGTCGAAGATCTCGAAAATGCGGCGCAGAAAACCATGCGCCATCAGCATCCGCGTGGAATGCACGTTCACCAGGGCGATCTTGCGCTTGCAGGCGATGGACTTCACGACGTTGCGGCAGGGCACGGCCTCTTTGACGATGCGGGTGCCGCTGACCGAAGGCCGGCGGGAGTTGAGGATCAGCACCGGGATGTTCTTCTCCACGGCCGGCAGAACCGTGGCCGGGTGCAGCACCTTGGCTCCGAAGTAAGCCAGCTCGGCGGCTTCGGCAAAGGAGATCGTCTTGACCCGGTGACCGCCTGGAAGGATGGTGGGGTCGGTGGTCAACATGCCGTCGACATCGGTCCAGATCTCGATCTCTTCGGCATTGATGCCGGCGCCTACGATGGAGGCGGTGAAATCGGATCCGCCGCGGCCCAGGGTTGTGGTGACGCCATCCAGCGTGGAGCCGATGAAACCGCCCATGACCACCACTTGCGATTCCGACAGAGGCGGGATCGTGGCGGCCAGGCGCCCGTAGGTCTCCGGGAAAAGCGGCGCCGCCTGGGTGTGGCGCTTGTCGGTCAGAATGACCTGGCGCGAATCCACGTGTACGGCTGCCATGCCGAAGTGGCGGAAGGCCAGGGAGACAATGTAGCTGGAGAGACGTTCGCCGTAGCTGGAGATGGCGTCGACCGAGCGCGGAGTCAGTTCCCCCAGCACCGCCAGGCCCTTGACCAGCTCGGTGAGCTCCTGGAAATGATCGTCCAGTATGCGGTCCAGTTCGGCCCGCTCGGAGAGAGGCACGACCAGGCGCGCTTCCCGCGAGTGGAAGTCGCGCAGGTCGTGAAGCTGTCGCAGGTACTCTTCGCGCTTGCCTTCAATGGCGGTGCCGGCGATGGCCAGCAGCTTGTTGGTGGTCTTGCCCATGGCCGAGACGACGACCACGGGCCGGCGTTCCAGCCTCCCTTTGACAATGCCGGCGACCCGTTCAATCGCGGCGGCGGACTCCACCGAGCTGCCGCCGAATTTCATCACGATCATCAGTCCAGGAGTCCTTCCGAGTGCATCAATTCGGCATTGAGCACAGCGGCTCCGGCGGCACCCCGCACGGTGTTGTGGCCCAGGGCGATGTACTTCCAATCGAGCACGGGGCAGGGACGCAGGCGGCCCAGGAAAGCGGCCATGCCGCGCTCCCGCTCGACATCCTTGCGCGGCTGGGGACGGTTGGCCTCTTCCATATAGATGACCGGGCGGGGCGGCGCGCTCGGCAGGTTCTTCTCCTGGGGCACGCTGCGATAGCTGTCGAAAGCGTGGCGCAGGTCGGCGGCAGTGGGCTTGGCGGACAACTCGACGGAGATGGTGACGGTGTGGCCATCCACTACCGGAACGCGATTGCAGTGGGCGCTCACCTTGGCGGCCAGCGGCTCGATGTGATCGCCGCGGAACGTCCCCAGAATTTTCTGGGTCTCCTGCTGCATCTTCTCCTCTTCCCCGCCGATGAAAGGGATCACGTTGGCCATGATGTCCATGGAGGGCACCCCTGGATAGCCCGCGCCCGAGATGGCCTGGAGCGTGGTGGCGATGATCTTGGTAATGCCGAACTGCTTGAGCGGCGCCAGTCCCATGGTGAGCACCACGGTGGAGCAATTAGGATTGGTGACGATCTGCCCCTTCCAATTGCGCAGGCGCTGCTGGCCGGGAATCAGCTTGAGGTGATCCGGATTGATCTCCGGCACCAGCAGCGGCACATCGGCATCCATGCGATGGTTCTTGGAGTTGGAGACCACGATGTGACCGGCCTGGGCGAAGGCCTGCTCGATTTCGGTGGCCACCGAAGCATCCATGGCCGAGAAGAGCAGGCGGGGAGCGTTACCGGGCTTGCACTCTTCCACCACGATATCGGCGACTGTCTCCGGAGTGACGCCGCCCAGATGCCAGTGCATGGCATCGCGATACTTCTTGCCGGCGGAGCGATCGCTCGCGCCCAGCCACTTCAGATCGAACCAGGAGTGGCCCTGTAAGAACTTGACGAAATGCTGGCCCACCATGCCGGTGGCCCCCAAGATGCCGACTTCGATTTTCCGTTCCATATCAAACCAATAACTGCGTGATCATGCGCTGGTAGAGCTCGACCGCTTCGAGCAATTGCCGCTTCGGGACGCGCTCCTCCAGGGTATGGGCGACATGAATGGTGCCCGGGCCGATCAGGAAAGGGCGGCCCCAGGTGGTCCCGAAGGCGGGAATGTCGGTGGTGTAGGCCACCACGGTGGTCTTGAATCCTTCGAGAGAACCCAGGCGCAGAGCGGGAATTTCCAGAACCTCTTTGGCTTCAACCAATCCGGCAGCGGCTCCCTGGATGGCCTCCTTGGTGCTTTGGGAGTCGCCTACCAGGCGGATCATGATCTCGGCGTGGGCCTCATCGGGGACCACGTTGGGCGCGCGGCCGCCGCCGATAGTGCCGATGTTGAGCGTGCTCGGCCCGAGGACCTCGTCGACGGGCAACTGGATGCGGCGCACCTTGGCAAGCGCGTCCAGCAGTTTCTCGATGGCCGATTCGCCGAGTTGGGGATAGGCCGAGTGAGCCATCCGGCCGGAGGCGGCCAGTTCATAGCGGAGCGCTCCTTTCGAACCCAGGGCCAGAAGGTTTTCGGTGGGTTCTCCGTTGATCAGGAAGCGGCTGCCGCGGGGACTTTGCGAGGCGCGGTAGGCTCCCGCGCTATTGCGCTCCTCGCCCACGACGAACAGCACTCCGAAATTCCGGACGCCCGAGGCCAGCAATGACGCGGCGGCGGTGATCATGGAGGCGATGATGCCTTTGGTGTCGCAGGCGGCCCGCCCCCAGATGTGCTCGTCATCCTCGCGGGACGGGAAGAAGGGTGGCACGGTGTCCATGTGGGTGGAGAGCGTGGCCACCACGCGATCGCCCCAGGAGGCGAACACGTTGAAGCGGTGCGGCTCCACGTCCATCTTTTCGACACGGCCTCCGTAACGCTCCGCCAGCTTGGAGAGGTAATCGAACAGGTAGAGACCCACCCGCTCTTCGTTATTGGTGATGGACTCGATATCCACCAGGGCTCGCGTCAGCTCGAATACATGCATAAAAAGTTGTCTGCGGGGAAGCGAAGCGGAAGGGAAGTACGCGGATAGTCCGGCGTTTTCACCTCCGATAGCGCTCCACCCGCCTGAGAAACGGGTGACAGTGGGCAGGTATTAGCCT
>CAZMRK010000573.1:0-11790 GCA_964568355.1 uncultured Solibacteraceae bacterium
ACGCGCGCGTTCTCCAGCGCGGCCTGATCGGCATTGATCGCCGCCTTGGTGCTCTCGACCGCGGCCTTGTCGGCACGCACCGCCTCGCCGATGGCATCGGCATTGGTGCGGAACTGTTCAGTTTGTTCGCGCGAAATTATGCCCTGTTGGAAAAGCTTCTCATAGCGGCCGGCCTGGGCCCGTGCGTATTGCTCCTGGGCCAGGTCCCGGGCCAGGTTGGCTTGCGCCAGACCCAACTGCGCCCGCGCGCTGGCCAGCGTGGCCTCGGCCTGGTGGACCTGCGCCTGGAGCGGTCGGGGATCGATGACGAACAGCACGTCGTCTTTCTTGACGAACTCGCCTTCCTGGAAGTGCACTTCGGTCAACTGCCCGCCGATCTGAGCCTTCACTCCGATGGTGTTGTAGGCTTCCACATTGCCGATCACCTGCACATCCACCGGTACCGTCCGGCGCAGGACGGTGGCCACCACGACCGGCACGGACTCGCCCCGTTTTGCGGCCGCGGCCGGGGTAGCGCTTTTGCCGGCGCAGCCGGAAAGACACACGCCAGCCCAGACAAGCGCCACTCCGGACACTGCCACCGAAGAACGTATATTCCAAGGAATCATCGAGTTACCGCTCCCCTCGCGAGCCGCTCCCGGGCCGCTTCACGGATTCGATCTCCGTAAAGACGCCGCGCGTCCCCCTGTTGTAACAGGGTTCCGCAAATCCGTCAATCTGGTCGTACTGCCGCGCCGGAGGGCTCGCTGGTACTCATGCGGATCAGTTGTTCGGCGTGCTTCAGCGCCTCCGGAGTGAGCCGCTGGCCGGAGAGCATACGGCCGATCTCGCGCGTACGGGCCGCGCCGTCCAGTTCGTCGATGGCGGCCACGGTGCGCCCGTTCTTCTCGTGCTTTTCGACCACGTAGTGATGGTCGGCGAAGGAGGCAATCTGCGCCAGGTGGGTCACGCAAAGCACCTGACTGGCGCCGGACAGCTTCTTCAAGCGCCGGCCCACCCCTTCGGCGGCGCTGCCTCCGATCCCGGTATCTACCTCATCGAACACCAGCGTACGCATGGGGCCCGGGCCGGACTTGCGCGCGGTGGCAAGGCAGGTCTTCAATGCCAGGGCCAGCCGCGAGATCTCGCCGCCCGAAGCTACCTTTTCGAGCGGCTTCGGTTCCTCGCCCAGGTTGGGAGATACCAGGAAGGCAATGCGGTCGGCGCCGTCCGCTGTCCATTCTCCCGGACTCACTTCGACGCGAAAAACAGTCCGCTCCATGGCCAGCGCGGCCAGTTCCGTCTCGACGCGCTTCTCCAGCTTGCGAGCTGCCGTCTTGCGTCGTGCTGCCAGCTCGCCTGCCAGCTTTTCATACGCAGCGGCCAGCTTCTCGCGTTCCGCGCGCAGGGCGTTCATGCGCTCGCCCGCGTTTTCCACCATCGAGATCTGTTCGCGCACCTGGGCGAGAAACGCCAGCACCTCTTCGACCGAGTGGCCGTACTTCCGCTTGAGCCGGTCGAGTGTCTCCAGCCGTGACTCGATCTCCTCCAGGCGTCCGGGATTAGCCTCCAGGCCCGCCAGGTAGTCGCGCAGCGCGTAGGATGCCTCCTGGAGCGCAAACTCCGCGGTCCGCAGGTTCTCCCGCACCGGTTCGAGCGCCGGATCGATGCGGCAAAGCTCGTCCAGACGTTTGGCCGCAATGCTCATGAGCGCCAGCGCCGATTCGGGCGAATCGTAGAGTGCCGCATAAGCTGTGCCGGCGCTCTCCTGGAGCCGTCCCAGGTTTTGCAGCACGCGCCGCTCGCCTTCGAGCGTGGCATCTTCGCCCGGCCGTGGATCGGCGCTTTCGATCTCGTGGCGTTGGAACTCCCACAGGTCCAGCAGGCGCAGCTTTTCCTGCTCGGTCTTTTCCAGTTCTTCGAGTTCACTGCCGGTGGCGCGCCACCGGTGATAGGTCTCCGCGACGCGCGTAAGGTGCTCGCCGGATTCGGCAAAGGCGTCCAGCATGTCGCGCTGCGCCTCCGCCGAAAACAGAAGTTGCTGGTCGTGCTGTCCGTGAATGTCACCCAGCAGGGGAGCCAGTTCGCGCAGAAGCGATGCCGAAACCGGACGGCTGCCCAGAAAGGCGCGCGACTTACCGCCCGCCAGAATCTCGCGCTCGATCAGCAGTTCGCCTTCTTCCGGTGCGAACCCGGCTGGTTCGAGTAAGGCCCGCACGGCGGGGTAGTCCCGTACATCGAAGATACCCGCTACTCGCGCCCGGGATTCTCCGGACCGGATCATTTCGCCCGAAGCACGTGCGCCGAATAACAGTCCGAGTGCGTCCACTACAATGGACTTCCCGCTACCGGTCTCCCCGGTAAGCAGGTTCAGTCCCGGATGGAATCGCACGCGCAGGCGATCCACCACGGCGTAGTTTTCGACGAGTAACTCCAGCAGCATTCTAGGCCGATTATACGCGGTTTGATGTCCTGGCCTTTTTTGGCACAGTGGCGGGTCAAAATGGCGCAGCGCAGTGGAGCTGCCTTTCCATTCTTTCCGGCCGGAGCTCGTCCTTTCACGCCCGAACTACGTCGTTATGATAGATTTGAAGTTAGGAGATGAGTTGATCATCGAATTACCCTGTCTTCTCTTCTTTCAAACGAGTATCTTCGATCTGGTCGGCCGCAGCGGTCCATACGCGCTTGCGGTGCTGGCTATCCTGATCGCTTTTTCGATCTTTTCCTGGGCGATTATCTTCTCCAAGTCGAGTAGCTTGCGGACCGCCAGGAAAGCCGATGCTCGTTTCCTCCGCGCCTTCCGCAAAGCTAGCGGATTGGAGGCGGTAATGGTGGCGAGCGAACAGTTTCGTCCGGCGCCACTGGTGGCGGTGTTCGATCTCGGCTACGAGGAAGTTGCCCGCCAGGTCAAGGGCCGCGGCAGCATCGGCAATAAGGTGGCACTCGAACGCGCCCTGCAACTGGGAGTCAGCGAAGAGTTGACCAAACTGGAGCGCAATTTGAACTGGCTGGCCACCACGGCTTCGGTAAGCCCGTTCATCGGATTGTTTGGCACAGTGCTCGGTATCATCCAGGCCTTCAACGGCCTGGGCCAGGAAGGTGCCACCAGTTTGCGGGCGGTCGGTCCGGGTATTTCGGACGCGCTTATTGCGACAGCCGTCGGGTTGTTTGCCGCGATTCCCGCAGCCATCTTCTACAACCAGTTCAACCACTCCATCAAAGAAATAGGTGCCCGCATGGACGATTTCTCCATGGAGTTCCTGAATCTGGCGGAAAGAAGCTTCGGAGAGTGACCGGTGGCCTTCTCCTTAAATGGTGGAAATTCCAGGCGCCGCGGCCGCGGCGGTTCTGCTATCTCTGAAATCAATGTCACGCCGTTTGTCGACGTCATGCTGGTGCTGTTGATCATTTTCATGATCACCGCCCATGTCATGGAGTTCGGCATCGAAGTGGATGTTCCCAAGGTCCGCCAGGTGCAGGAGACTTCCAAGGATCTGCCGGTTGTCCAGATCAGCAAAGACGGAAACATCTTTCTCGGCGAACAGCAGGCCAATATCAACAGCTTGCCTGCGGACATCGCCAAGCGCTATCCAAAGAGCAAAGGAGTGTATCTGCGGGCGGACAAGCAGACGCCCTGGGATGTTGCCGTGCAGGTGATGAGCGAGCTTGGCCAGGCCAAGTTCGTCGTCAATGTCGTGGCCCAGCCGGAAGACATGGCGACGAAAAAGCGGTAGGACATGCCCGAACGAGTGGACATATTGGACGAAACCGAGCAGTTGGGCAAGCCCCTACTGGGCTCCCTCGTGCTGCATGCTGCTCTGGTCGCCAGTGTGTTCCTCGTTGCCTGGGCCAACAACCGCGTGCGTGAGACCTGGGGCGACGCGAATTCGGGAGGCCCCGGCTCGTTTGCTATTAATGTCGTCAGCAAAGTGCCGCTGCCGGCGCGTAGCGGCGTGCCCAACCCCCTGGCTAACGATAGCGATTTTACAGTCCCTTCCCCTCCTCCCAAGGCCAAGCCGCAGGAAAAGGCGCCGCCGCCGGAACCCGAGGCGATCCCCATCAAGAGCCGCAACGCTCCCAAGAAGCCGACCTACATGTCCTCTTCCAGCCGGGAGACGTTCCGTGCTCATCCGGACCAGCCCAACCAGCTTTACAGCCGGGCAGGGCAGGCGATGGTGTCGCCCATGGTGGGCCAGACGGGATCCGGAGGCGTCGGTGTCGGCATCGGATCTCCGTTCGGCAACCGGTTTGGCAATTATGTTGCTATTCTTCGCCAGAAGGTGGCGGAGAACTGGCGTACCAACGATGTAGACCCTCGCATTCGAACGGCGCCGACGGCGATTGTTACGTTTGTCATCATGCGCGACGGCTCAGTGCGGGATGTTCGCGCCGCCCAGCGCAGCGGCAACTCGGCGTTGGACTATTCGGCGCAGCGCGCGATTTACGACGCCAGTCCGTTTCCTCCCTTGCCCAGCGAATACTCGGGCAGCGAAGCGCGCATCGAATTCTGGTTCGAGTTGAAACGATAGTCGGAGATACATGAAAAGACTTTTCTGTTTTTTGCTCGGCTTTGGCGGGCTGCTGATGATCCTGGCGGCACAACAGAGCGATGTCATCATCAAACTGGTCGGGGGGGAAAAACCCGGCATTGCCGTCCCGGATTTCCGGGGTGTGGGAGCGGCTCAGCCGTTGATGAATACCTTCAACCAGGTCCTATACGGCGATCTGGAAGCCTCAGGGCTCTTTAAGATGGTCCCGAAAAGCATGTTCCCCCTGCAGGTTCCCCAGCAGCCGACCGAATTCAAGGAGCCCCCACCCCAGGCGCCGCCCGCCCGGTCCCGCCGCGGAGCCCCTCCACCACAGCCGCGCAACGGCGGTGGTCTGTGGCTTTCCGATTGGGCATCTCCCCCGGTTTCCGCGACCTACTTCGCCATGGGATATGTGGCCCCGCAAAACGATCTCCTGGTGCTCTACGGCTGGTTGATGAACGTGACCCAGCCCAACATATCCGCGGCCCAGGTATTCGGGAAGCGCTACATCGGCACGGTCGATGAAAAGGGCGCCCGCAAGGTCGCGCACGAGTTTGCCGCCGACATCATCACCCAGATGGGCGGCAAGTCACTGTTCGGAAGCCGCATCTATTTCGTCTCCGACCGCACCGGCCACAAAGAGGTCTGGTCTATGGAGGCTGACGGCTCCGATCAAAAGCGTATCACGCAATACAATTCGCTGAGCATCATGCCGGCAGTATCACCGGATGGGACCAAAATAGCCTTTACTAGCTTTACGAAGGTTTATCCTGGTATATTTATCTTCTCGGTAGAAACTGGGCGGCCCCTGCGATTTTATAATCAGCGGGCATCGATGAATGCGACGCCGGACTTCACGCCGGATGGTAAACACATCGTTTTTTCATCCACGCTGAGCGGTTGGGCTCAGATTTATATCGCGGATTTGGATGGCGGCAACCTGCGGCGCATTTCTTCGACCCGGACCATTCAGGTCGAGCCTAAGGTGAACCCCAAAACAGGATCCGATTTGGTCTACGTCGGCGGCCCGGAGCCGGAGCAAATTTACCGGATGAATATGGACGGAGTGAGTGTCGAACGCTTGACCACGGGTGAAGGTCAGGCGACCAACCCGTCCTGGCATCCGGACGGCCAAATAATCGCGTTTTCCTGGACGCGCGGCTACGCGCCAGGTAATTTTAATATTTTCTTAATGGACGTGGCGACCCGGAGCTTCACGCAGTTGACGCACGGCGCGGGACGCAACGAAAATCCTACGTGGGCGCCCGATGGCCGGCACCTTGTCTTCATGTCCAATCGCAGTGGTAGACGGCAAATCTGGACCATGCTGGCAGATGGCACCCAGTTGCGGCAACTGACTACCCAGGGTAACAATGAGACCCCCGTTTGGGGCAAGTAGAATTGGAAGGGAAGAGAATTCAGGAGGCGAAGTTCATGTTGAGAAAACGGCAGATCAGTGTCATTTGGATAGGAATCCTTTTGGCGTTGTTTGCGGCAGGTTGTAAAAAGAAAGTTCCACCACCGCCGCCACCACCGCCGCCGCCCGCGGAGAAGCCCGCCCCGCCGGCGAAGCCAACGATTGTGCAGTTCAGCGCCGAGCCGAGTTCGATTGAGCGCGGCCAGTCTTCCACACTGCGGTACTCTGTGGAAAACGCAACCGGTGTGGAGATTAACCAGGGCGTCGGAGCGGTGCAGGCCAACGGCAGCACCCGCGTCCAGCCTACCGATACGACGACCTATACCTTGACGGCAACCGGCCCCGGTGGCCAGGCTCAGGCGACAGCTACAGTCAACGTCACAGCCCCTGCGCCGCCCCCGCCACCCCCGCCAGCAGCCAAGCCTTCGCTGGCTGACCGTCTGGCCGCGGTGCAGGATTGCTACTTCGATTTCGACAAGAACGATATCCGGCCGGATTGCCGGGACGTGCTGACGAAGAATGCCGACACGCTGAAGAGCATTCTGGCTGATTTCCCGGATGCCACGATCATGCTGGAAGGCAATTGCGACGAGCGCGGCTCAGCCGAATACAACCTGGCGCTGGGCGACCGCCGTTCTACGGCTGCCAAGGACTTCCTGGTGCAGTTGGGAGTTTCCGGCGACCGCCTCAAGACCATCAGCTACGGCAAGGAGCGCCCCGTCTGCACCGAGCAAAACGAAGAGTGCTGGCAGAAGAATCGCCACGTACATTTCGCGCCGGGGCAGTAAAATCACAGTAGGGAGTAGTTCGCGGAGGGCAGGTGAACTCCCATGGGGTTTTCACCTGCCCCTCGCATATTAGTGAGGATCTCTCTATGATGTTGCGGCGATTACTCGTCTCGGTTTTTCTACTTTCTCCAGGCCTTTCGCTGGCAGCCAGCAAGGAAATTGTTGAACTGCAGCGGGATGTCGCGCAGATCCAGGATCAGTTGCGGGCGTTGCAGCGTTCCCAGGACGAAAAGCTCTCGGCTCTTACGGTCCTCGTGCAGCAGTCTCTGGATGCCGCCAATAAGGCAAATACCTCGGTGGCCGTACTCGAAAACAACCTGCGCCAGAATCTGCGGGACCAGGAAAAGAGCGTGGCTGCGCCGGTGGCCAACGTCGGCGCCAAAATCGATCAGATGTCCACGGACTTTCAATCGTTGCGCGAGTCCATGGCCGACGTTGCGGCGCGTCTCGGGAAGTTGCAGCAGCAGGTCCTGGACCTGAGCAACGCTGCCAAGACCATCCAGGCTCCTCCCCCGCCCGGCGGCGGCGGAATGGCCTCCTCCGGTGGGCCGCCGCCCATGTCGGCGGAAAGCCTGTATGCCAATGCGATGCGGGACCGCAGCGGCGGAAAGTCTGACCTCGCTCTGCAGGAATTCCGCGACTATCTCAAGTACTTCCCCAACACCGACCTGGCGCCGAACGCCCAGTTCTATATCGGGGAAATTCACTATCAACTGGGAGATTACGACGCGGCTATCCAGGAATTTGACACCGTGCTCGAAAAATATCCCGATAACAACAAGACCGCGGATGCCATGTACATGAAGGGGGCGACGCTCATGAAGATGGGCCGGCGCACGCAGGGCGCACAGGAGATGCGCGAGCTGATCAAGAAATTCCCCTCCAGCAATCTGTCGGAAAAAGCATGCAGCCAGATCAAGGCCGTGGGCCTCACCTGCACCACCACGGCTCGAACTACCAGGACCAAAAAGCGGTAGAATAGGCCGTCGCTGCCTGTTCCGCCATGCGTTCCCTCCTCCTTTTTTTCCTCTCCTCTCTCCTTTCGGCAGGTAATTTCCCGCGCAGCATAGAGGCGTACCGTGGAAAGAGTCCGGTTCTCGACGGCGTCCTTTCGCCCGGAGAATGGTCCGACGCCACCGCATTCACCGGTGTCTCCGACTGGATTCCGCAGTTCTCGCGCACCACCGACCCGCACGACCTGTCGCTGCGCGCCTACGTCAAGCATGACGGCCGGCGGCTCTATTTCGCTTTCGACGTCACCGACGACGTGCTTTACGGCATCGATACCCCACGCTGGCTGCCCGAGGAAAATGCCCGCGCCCACGAATTGAGCCGCGCCGGCTTCCCCTGGTTCGGTGATGAAATGGAATTGCTGATCAACGCGGCCAACCGTTGGACGGGCGACGAACAGGCCGCCGGCGACGGTTCGTCCTGGCAGATGGTCTGCAACCTGACCAAGTCGCGTAAGGGCGGCGTGGGCACCGGTGGACTGCTCGAAGGCGAACCTCGCAGCAAACAGAGCGCTTGGGATACGTATCGGAAATGGATTCTTACCGGAGCCCAGGAAGCCGTAGCCAAGGCCAAGCCGGGGGGCCGCGGATATGTCATCGAGTGGGCGGTCAGCTTCGATCCGTGTCTGGAGATCGCCTCCGGCAAATTCTATTCGACGGCTCTGGGAGATCGCGCCATGGGCCTCAATATCGCTCTCGGCGACCTGGATCAGAAAGAACGAGGCGCCGGCAATTTCGGCCATTTCCATCACGAGGACTGGCTGGCCGGCGCTAAAGACGTGCGCACACAATTGCGCCATTGGGGAACATTATGGATCAGAACCGGGACCAAGCCCTCCCGCCGATAAATACATACGAAGACCTCGCCGGCCGGATCGATCATTCGCTGGTGCAGCCCGACCTGGCCGAAGATCAGGTGATCTCCGGGTGCGAGGTTGCGGCACGCTATCGCGTTGCTGCCGTGCTCGTGCGCGCCGGCGACGTCGATCTTGCCGCGCGCATCCTGAGCGGCTCCGGCGTAAAGGTGGCCGGCGCCGTGGGATTTCCTCACGGGAGCAGCAGCACCGCCGTTAAGCTATACGAGGGCCGCGACGTCCTCCGCCGCGGCGCTCGGGAAGTGGATTTCGTCCTGAACTACTCCAAGCTGCTGTCGCGGCATTTCCAACACGTAGAGATGGAATTGCTGCAAATGGCGGAAAGCTGCCACAAGGAGGGCGCGTTGCTCAAGGTGATCCTCGAGACAGCCTATCTTGGCAGAGAGCTCAAGATCATTGCCTGCCGCATCGTCGACCGTGCCGGCGTCGACCTGGTCGAAACCTCCACGGAGTTCGCTCCGGCCGGATGGACATCGGCCGACCTGGAACTGCTGCGCGCCCACTTGCCGGAGCGCGTGGGGCTGAAGGCGGCGGGAGGCATCGAGACGCTGGAACAGGCCCTGGCCGCGTGCCAGGCCGGCGCGACACGTTTCGGGACCACCACCACAACCGTTATCCTGGATGCATGGAAGGCACGTATAGCTGCCAGGCAAGCGGCTCCTGCCGGGCAGCAGGGACCAGCGCCGATCAGTTGAGTGGCTCGCATGTTATCCTAAAAACCTTACTGCCAATGGCTCAGAAACGGGCATTGCCTCGCATCTGCATTGCGTTGGGCCTTCCGGATCTTTCTAAGCTTCTCGAGCACGCGCAGTGCGAGGCTCAGGCCGGTGAGACGTTCCTGGAATTCCGCCTGGATTATCTGGACCGTCCCGAGCGGGGAGCGGAAGCGATTCGCAGCTTCCTCGAACAACATCCCGAGTGCATCATCCTGGCGACTTGCCGGCGGCATCAGAATCACGGGAAGTTCAACGGAAGCATTGAAGAGCAGGTCCGCGTCCTGGATCTGGCCATCCAGAACGGCGCGCGCGCGGTCGATGTCGAAATCGAAAGCGCCGAAGTGGCCATGGAGAAGATGGCCGCTCTGCGGGGACAGGCGCAGCTCATCATCTCCTATCACAACTTCGAGGCCACGCCCCAGTTGGATGTAGTGCTGAATCGCATGTGCCGCGTTCCGGCCGATGCGTATAAGGTGGTCACGACTGCGCGCAAGCCCACCGATTTCGGCCGCGTGCTGGCCCTGGCCAAAGCCCATCCGCGTACGCCGCTGATCATTCTCGCCATGGGCGAACTGGGTTTCCCCAGCCGGGTTCTTTCGCCTTCTTTCGGCGGCCTCTATACCTACGCCGCTCCGACCTCGGCGGAGGGCACTGCCGCCGGCCAGGTGAGCGCGCGGCAGTTGCGCCATCTTTATCGTGTCGAAAAGCTGAACCGCAACACGCGCATTTACGGTGTGATCGCCGATCCCGTACGTCATTCGGTTTCGCCGGTCGTGCACAACCGCGCGTTCCAGGCCAAGCGGCTGGAATCGGTTTATCTGCCGTTCCTGGTATCGCCGGCGCACTTGCGCGACTTCTTCGTGCTGGCCGAGCGGCTGCCGATCTCCGGTTTCAGCGTCACTATCCCCCACAAGCAGAAAATCCTGCGCTACCTGGACATCGTCGATCCGCTGGCGCGCCGCATCGGCGCCGTCAATACGGTCTGGCGGAAGGCGGGCAAGTGGCGTGGCACCAATACCGACGCGCCCGGCGTGACCGGACCGCTTTCGCGGCGCCTGACCGTGCGCAGCGCCTCCGTCTTGATCGTCGGCAACGGCGGAGCCGCGCGGGGAGCGGCCTGCGCCCTGGCCGACGCCGGCGCGAAGGTCGCGCTGGTGGGCCGCAATCCCGATCGCGTGCGCGCTCTCTCCAAAGTCTGCGGCGCCGAACCGCTGCTGCGTGAACAGCTCACCAACCGGCACTTTGACGTCGTCGTCCATGCCACTCCTCTGGGCATGTACCCTAAGGTCAACGAATGTTTTTTCAACGGTGTGATTCCCGGCGAAATCGTCTTCGACCTGGTATATAACCCAATGGAAACCGAACTGATCCGCCGTGCTCGCGACCAGGGCAAAACCGTGATCCCCGGCCTGGACATGTTCATTGAACAGGCCGTACGCCAGTTCGAGATCTGGACCGGCGAGAGTGCGCCTCGCCCTTTGATGGAGAAGGCTGCGCTCGAAGCCTTGGGCCCCAAGGTCTGATCCATGCGCATCACCCGCCGCAAACTCGCTGCTACGGTCCTGGGCTCGGCGGTCGCCCTGGCTCAGGCTCCTCCACCGCCTCTGCCCCGCACGTCGCAGGAGGAACTGGCTGCCGCCCGGGACCAGGCCCAGCGCGCTGTTGAGGTTTTGGCTCGGTTCAATGTCCCGATGGCCACCGAGCCGGCCTGCCATTTTCGAGCCTGAGGCGCCATGGCGAATCCAGATCCGGAACTCTTTTTCGCCACCGTCGTTGAGTTGAACGCCAGGTTGAAGGCTCGGGAGGTTTCTGCCGTAGACCTGGCGCGAGCGTTTGCCGGTCGCCTGGAGGAGATCGGACCGCGTTTCAATGCCCTGGCCCTGACCCTGGCTCCTCAGGCCATCCGGCAGGCCAAAGAGGTGGATGGCGATTTGAAGCGCGGCCGGCTGCGCGGCGCGCTGCAGGGCGTTCCTTACGCCGTCAAAGACCTGCTGGCCTATCCGGGCCAGCCTACCACCTGGGGTGCGCGGCCCTATGCCGCCCAGGTCTTCGATTACCGCGCGGCGGCGATCGAAAAGCTGGACAAGATCGGCGCGGTGCTCATCGGCAAGCTGGCAATGGTCGAACTGGCCGGCGGCCCCGCGTATCGCTATGCCTCCGCGTCGCTCACCGGTCCGGGGCTGAATCCGTGGGACCGTTCGCGCTGGGCCGGTGGATCTTCGAGCGGTTCCGGCGCCGCCGTCGCCGCGGGACTGGTGCCGTTCGCCCTGGGCTCGGAAACCAACGGCTCCATCGTGACTCCGTCTGCCTTCTGCGGCGTCACCGGCCTCCGCCCCACTTATGGTCTGGTGAGCCGATATGGCGCCATGGCGCTTTCCTGGAGTCTGGATAAGGTGGGACCGCTCGCCCGCACGGCCGAAGACTGCGGCCTGGTCCTTCAGGCGATCGCCGGAGGCGACCGGCGCGATCCGGCCTC
>CAZMRK010000574.1:0-4186 GCA_964568355.1 uncultured Solibacteraceae bacterium
GAGTAGACACGCTGCGGCGTCTCCACGGGAAAAGAGGGCATAGACACGTTGTACCATGGAACTTACAGGCATACAGAGATCTGATGCATCCGGATTTTCTAGTTGTGGGCGCCGGGGTTGCGGGGTTGCGAGCAGCGATCGAACTGGCGCAGGCCGGCACGGTGCTGGTGGTCGCGAAGGACACCTTGCACGAATCATCGTCGGAATACGCGCAGGGCGGCATTGCCGCGGCGCTAAACGATGATGATGAGGTAGAACTGCACGAGCAGGATACGCTGGCCGCAGGCGACGGTTTATGCGATCGGGTGGCCGTGCACACGCTGGTGGAGGAAGGCCCCGGGGCAATCGAACAACTGATTGCGTGGGGCGCCGAGTTCGACCGGCAGGGCGGGCGGCTGGCGTTCACGCGGGAGGGCGCGCATTCGCGCAATCGGATTTTGCACGCCCATGGCGATTCCACGGGGAAGGAGATCGCACGCACGCTCTACCAAAAAGCCGCCTCGCTGGAAAACGTGATGTTCCGCAGCTTCCAGGCGACTACCGATCTCCTCCTGGAGGAAGGCGCCGTGGTGGGCGCGCTGATGTTCGACGAAAAGGCGGGGCAACTACTCCCCGTGTATGCTAAGGCGGTCCTGCTCGCCACCGGTGGGTTGGGGCGGGTGTACCGCGAGAGCACCAATCCCGAGGTAGCCACCGGCGACGGTGTGGCGATCGCCTACCGGGCCGGCGCCGCAATCGAAGATATCGAGTTCGTGCAATTTCACCCCACCGCGCTGCATGTGGAGGGTGCTCCGCGCTTCCTACTTTCCGAGGCACTGCGCGGCGAAGGGGCATACCTGCGCAACGCCTCGGGCGAGCGATTCACCGACGAACTTGCGCCACGGGATGTGGTGGCACGGGCCATAGTGGCCGAGATCCGGCGAACCGGCGCGCCGCATGTATTTCTGGATTTGACGCATCGCGGGGGGGCCTTCATTCACGCGCGATTCCCACGGATCTACGAGACCTGCCTGCAATATGGGGTGGACCTCGGGAAGGAGCCGGCGCCAGTGCATCCGGCGGCGCACTATGCGATGGGCGGCGTGCACACCGATCTGGATGGCCGCACAACTCTTCCGGGGCTGTTCGCGGCCGGAGAGGTGGCAGCAACCGGTGTGCACGGGGCCAACCGCCTGGCGAGCAATTCGCTTCTCGAAGGCGTGGTATTCGGTGCGCGGGCGGGCGCGGCGATGCGCGAGTTGGCCGGCACGCGCAAGGCGGAGAGCGGAGCAGCTCCGGAAATGGCGTTTCCCTGCTCCAGCGACGCGGAGGTCCGCGGTCTGCTTTGGGAGAAGTGCGGTATCGTGCGCACGGGCACAGGGCTCACGGAGGCGCGGGACTGGCTGGAGAGTCGATACCTGATTCCAGCGGCGCGGCCGGGCCTGGCGCGGTACCAGGCGCGCAATGTGCACGGCGTCGCCTGGCTGATTGCGCGCTGCGCGCTGGCGCGGGAGGAGAGTCGCGGCGCACACTACCGTGAAGACTTCCCACAAAAGCGTGCTGAATTCGAAAAACATTCCCTGGTTTCCAAAAATCATGATGTTGCGTTCCGTTAGACCGCCTTCGGATCGATCGCGGCAGGTGGCGATGCCGGTGTGTGCCCTGTTGTTGTTGAGCACAACCTCGATCCCGGAGATGAGTCCCAGCGCAGTTCTCTGGACGGCCCCGTCGATTCTGATGGCGGCCATGCTGATTGCATGGGCCGCCGAATCAGCCCAGTATTTCATTGCCCAGGGATTCGCCCTGGCGATTCTGGCATGGCTGCAAACGCTGCCGGAGTTCGCCGTGGAGGCGGTGTTCGCCTGGAAGCAGCAGGTGCCCCTGCTGCTGGCCAACCTGACCGGGGCGCTGCGGCTGTTGACGGGGCTGGGATGGCCGATGATCTATTTCACCGCAGCCATGTTCCATCGCAAGCGGCACCACACGCCCTTACGCGAGATTGAACTCGCCGAGGAGCAGTGCATCGAAGTGATGGGACTGCTGGTGTGCATGGCCTATGTCGCGGTGATCTGGTGGAAGGGCTCGCTCAATCTGCTGGATGCCGCGGTGCTGATTGCCATCTACATCGGGTACCTGATCGTACTGGGGCACATGCCACCGGAAAAGGCCGAAGCGGTGGACGAGTTGGAGCGGATTCCACGCGCAATCGTGAAATCGCGGAAACCCGTGCGCATCGCCTGGATCAGCGGCCTGTTCCTGGGTGGAGGCGCGTTGATTTATTTCATGGCTGAGCCGTTTTCCGCGAGCCTGCTGGCCGTGGCTACGGCCGCGGGCATCTCGCAGTTCGTCTTTGTGCAATGGGTGGCGCCGTTTGTCTCCGAGTTTCCGGAAAAGGTCTCGGCCTTCTATTGGGCGCGGACCATTGACAAAGCTCCCATGGCGCTGATGAACATGGTGTCAAGCAACATCAACCAGTGGACCCTGCTGGCGGCAATGCTGCCGATCGTCTACTCGCTCAGCCGGGGCGCCGCCTCGCCAATCCCGTTTGACTCGCAGCAGGAACTGGAGATTCTGATGACGCTGGCGCAACAACTGGTGGGCACCCTGTTTCTCATTAACATGAAACTGGAGTGGTGGGAGGCTGGAGCGCTGTTCACGCTCTGGGCAACGCAGTTCGCGCTTTCCCCGATCCCGGCGGGGCCAAGCTTGCTGGGCACACTCGCGCAGCACATCCACTGGTGGGTAACATACGCCTACCTGGCATGGTCGGCACTGGAGATTCTCCGAATGTTGCTGGGGAAGCGCAAGCCCACAGCTTTTCATTACTTCGGCGTGATGTGGCGACGGCACATCCGCCCCACTGCGATAAGATAAAAACAGAATCAACGAATGAACAACAAGGTACGCTCGACAACCGTGCTCTGCGTGCGCCGGGAGGGCAAGGTGGTGATGGCTGCTGATGGGCAGGTGACGCTCGGGCATGAAGTCCTGAAGTCCTCCGCGAAAAAATTGCGCCGTCTCTACAATGACAAGGTGGTCGCGGGCTTTGCGGGATCCACCGCAGACGCATTTGCACTGTTCTCGCGCTTTGAGGCAAAGCTGGAGCAATTCAATGGAAACCTTTCCCGGTCCGTGGTGGAACTGGCCAAAGACTGGCGCACTGATCGGATGTTGCGGCACCTGGAGGCCCTGCTGCTGGTGGCCGACGCCCAAAACACATATATTGTGAGCGGGAACGGTGACGTGATCGAGCCGGATGAAGGCGTGGCAGCGATCGGATCGGGTGGTGCTTTTGCGCTCTCAGCGGCTACCGCGCTGGTTCGCACCACCAAGCTGAGCGCTCGCCAGATTACCGAGCAAGCCATGCAAATCGCGGGCAAGATCTGCATCTACACCAACGATCAGGTCACGTACGAGGAGCTCTAGTATGGTTATCTATCTTCCGAGCCAGTCGGTGGACGAGGAGCCCTTGCTGGACGAGCTGACGCCACGCGAAATCGTGCGCGAGCTGGACAAGCATGTGGTGGGGCAGGCGGACGCCAAGCGCGCAGTTGCCATTGCGCTGAGAAACCGGATCCGGCGGCAAAAGCTGGCTCCGGATATGGCCGAAGAGGTGATGCCGAAGAACATCCTCATGATCGGTCCGACCGGCGTGGGAAAGACGGAGATCGCCCGAAGGCTGGCGCGCCTGGCAAATTCCCCCTTCCTGAAGGTGGAAGCGAGCAAATTCACCGAGGTGGGCTATGTAGGCCGCGACGTGGAATCGATGATCCGAGACCTGGTGGATATCGCGATCGACATGGTGCGCGAAGAGCGGCTGGACGAGGTAGCCGACCGGGCAGAAGCCAACGCCGAGGAACGCCTGCTGGATTTGTTGATGCCGCCTCCACCCGAATCCGGCGAGAGCAATGACCGCTCACGCGAGAAACTGCGGGAACGCCTGCGCGAAGGCAAGCTGGACGAGCGACTGGTGGAGATTGACGTGAAGGACCGCGGCGCAACGTTCGAGATCGCCACCAATCAGGGCATCGAAGAGATGGGCATCAACCTGAAAGACATGCTGCCTAACTTGTTCGGACAGAAGACGCGCAAGCGCAAGATGCGCGTGGCGGAAGCGCTGGATTACCTGGTCCAGGAGGAAGAACAAAAGCTCATCGATATGGAGCAGGTGACCCGGGTAGCGCTCGAGCGGGTAGAAACCAGCGGG
>CAZMRK010000575.1:0-5167 GCA_964568355.1 uncultured Solibacteraceae bacterium
GAACCTCGTGAAATGATCGATGGCGAACAGCGTTCCGACCGTGATCATGGTTACCGGACCGCGGACCGCCCGTGCCAGGGAGAAGTCATTGCCGTTCATGGCCTACCTCGCACCGCCCTCGTGAGACGTCACCCGGCCGTAAAGCATGTATACGCCGATCAGGATCAGCAGCACCGGCCAGTAGCGCACGATGTAGCGGAATTCCAAAAAGCCCATGGTGTTGAGCAGCAGGATCGCGCCCAGCACGATCAGGGTTATGGCGCCGACGGGGAACCTCCCGGGCTCGCCCCGGATGTTGAACAGGCTGGAAAATTCGTCCACCGGCAATCCGGCGCGGCGTTTGCGGGCGGTGTGATAGGCTTCGAGCGCCATATAAAAGACCCAGGCCGCGATCAGCACGCCGAAGAGCGGCTCCAGCCCTCCCGCCGCTCCGGAGCTCTCGATGCTCACCAGCAGTCCGAAGATGACGGCGTGCACCAGGCCCTTGGCATACTGGCCGTTGTAAATTGCGCCCACTCCCGGAATGAAGCCCAGCAGACAGGCCAGCCCAGGCGAGCAGTCGGAAGCCGGCGATACGGCTGCGCTCTGGTTGGCCGGCTCCGCGCGAAATGCGGGCAGATGCTCCTCACAGAAGATGGTTCCGCCGGCGACTCGCCGGCAGTCCTCGCAGAGCGCCTTGCCACAGGTCCGGCAGTAGGCGGCTGCCGGCGCCTCGGGATGGTTGAAGCAGTTCATGATCGTCTCCCCTATTGCGTTTTCTCCGTCGTTCCCACGGGCCGCGCGCCCCCTTCGGGCGGCGGCGCGTTCTTCAACGGCAGCCGGTGGTCATCCGCCGGAGAATCGCCTTTGCGCGAGTCCGGCGTGGTGGTCCGCTGTTCCTCTTCCTGTTGCTGTTGCCATTCCTGCAATCGCGCCCGGATCTGGTAAACAAACCGGATGCTTTCGTAAAACTTCACCGAGCGCTGCCAGGTGCGGTACACCCGGTCGTCGAGCGCGGCCCAGACCCGCGCCGGTTCCAGGTCCTGCGGGCGCAGTTGCCGCACCGGACCGACAAACTTGTACAACATGGCGAACGACAGAATGGTCATGGCCATTCCCATGGCCAGCCGCGGTTGTAGCAGCGGCTGCCAGAAGCCGCGCATCCATTGCCGGACGCCCTTCCCGGGCAGGCTGCTCGATTTGCTCCAGGGCGAATCGAACAGGATCCGCGTCAGCAGCTCCGGCGGCGGTTCCACTTCGGCCGCACGCTCCATAAACCCTACGGCGGCGGCCGAATCCCGCGCCAGTTCCGCGCAGGCCGGGCAGGCGGAGAAGTGGCGTTCCACTTCGGCCCGCCGGGCCGGCGACAGCGTGCCGTCCACGTAGTCGCAGATCAGGATTTCATAATCTGCGCAGGTCATACCACCAGCTTCTGCCTTCTGAGGATCCGGGCCAATTCGGCCCGTCCCCGATTCAGACGTGACTTGACGGTCCCTTCCGGGATACGCAGAACTTCCGAGATCTCCCGGTATTCCATTTCCTGTAAGTCACGTAATATCACGGTCTCCCGCAACTCGGGCGAGAGTTTTTGTAAAGCCGCCTGCAAAATTTCACTGGCTTCGCGGCCGGCGACCATCCCCTCGGGCCGGGCCGCCGCGGCCATGCCTTCTTCGAGCACCGGCAACTGCTCTTCAATCGAATCGGTCACCCGCTCCTGACGGGTACGCCGATAGTGATCGATCAGCAGGTTCCGGGTCAGCCGGGCCAGCCAGGTTACAAACGACCCTTCGGTCGAGCGAAATGTCTTCAGGGTGCGAAAGACGCGCAGGAAGACCTCCTGGGTCAGATCCTGCGCTTCCGAATCCCTGCCCGTAAAACGGTAACACAGACCGTACACCCTGCGGGTGTGTAGCCGCACCAGGTCGTCCCAAGCGGCGTCCTCGCCGTTGATGCACCGTTCTACGAGGCTGGAATCGAGATCCAAGGCTTTTTGTGGTTTCTGGCTGCCAAACGTGGCTTCTCCTGACGGATTCCGCTCGGGGAGAAACGCCATTGTAGCCGTAGCCATGCTGCCTCGTATCCTTTCACTTACAGGAACGAGGCTTTTTCATGATAAGTTCAAATTTTCGTGGATTCCAGCGGTGTTCCGGCTGGGCAAGCAGGCTTGAGGAAGGGGGCTCAATCACGAATCGTGGGTGGAAGTGGGTCGCTCTGGCTGGAGTGGCCCTGGCGGTGGCGGCTTACCTGGTGTTCCGGGGTGAGGCGTTCAGCCGCGGATTCGCGTGGACGGTTCTTTGGGATAGCGTTCGGAACCTGCGCTGGAGCTGGCTGGGAGTGGCGGCGGTTTGCGCCATCCTGACCTATTTCGGCCGGGCTCTGCGCTGGGCGGTCCTGCTGCGGCCTCTAAAACCGCATCCCCGCATCTGGAGCCTGTTTTCGGCCACGGTCATCGGCTTTACGGCGATCACCCTGCTGGGCCGGCCGGGAGAATTGATCCGGCCTTACCTGATCGCGGTAAAGGAGGGCGTGCCGTTCTCTTCCCAGCTTGCCGCCTGGCTGCTCGAACGCATCTATGACCTGCTTCTGGCCTTGCTGGTCTTCGGTTTTGCCCTGAGCCGGGTGCACAATTCCGGCATCGTCGTAGGCACGAAGCTTTCCTGGGTGCTGGCCATCGGAGGCTGGTTCGTGGGGATCACAGCTCTCCTGATTCTCGCTATCTTGTTGGTAATCCGGCATTTTTCCGAGAAAATGCGGCTGCGTCTGCTGGACGCCCTGCGCTTTCTTTCGGAGGACCGCTATGCCCGAGCCGAACGCCTGGTAAACGCCTTCGTGCAGGGAGTGGAATCGACCCGGAGCCATCACGCCGTGCTGCTGCTGACGGGCTATACGGTACTTGAATGGGTCGTGATTTCGGCCTGCACGTATTGCGTCATGAAAGCGTTCGGGGGGCTAGTACACTTTAGCCTGGTGGATGTTTTGATCTTTCTGGGTTTCGTGAGCTTCGGATCGGTCGTGCAGATCCCTGGCGTCGGCGGCGGCGTTCAGGTGGTTTCGGTGCTGGTTTTGACCGAGTTGTTTCGGGTACCGGTAGAGGTGGCCACCAGCATTGCCATTCTGCTGTGGTTAACTACATTTGTAATAATTGTACCGTTCGGTGCGCTGTTCGCCCTGCATGAGGGCTTGGATTGGCGCAATTTGAGAAAAGTCGGACGCGAGGTGGCCCAATGAAGTGCCCGTTTTGCGGTCACATGGAAGATAAGGTAGTAGATTCGCGGGAGAGCCGGGAAGGCGATGCGATCCGGCGCCGGCGGGAGTGCCTGAAGTGCGACAAGCGATTTACGACCTATGAACGGATTGATGAAGTTCCGTACATGGTGATTAAGAAAGATGGCCGGCGGGAGAAATTTGATCGACAAAAGGTGCTTTCGGGGTTACTGAAGGCCTGCGAAAAACGTCCCATTAGCATGGGCCGGCTGGCGGAGCTGGTGAATCTGGTGGAAGCCAAGGTAACGGATTCGCCGGATCGCGAGATTGCTACTACAGATATAGGAAATTTTCTGATGGAGCGTCTCCAGGAGCTGGACAAGATCGCGTATGTACGTTTTGCGTCGGTTTATCGGGATTTCCAGGATGAAGAGGCGTTCTTTCACGAACTGAAAAATCTGGTCCGGCAGAAGCTCCCCTGACCGGTGCAATCGATGTAACCAAAACAGTTTTCAGGCATCTTTTTAAATGGAACTTAACAATGGGCGGGAATGATGGTATGATCAGTCGAATCCCGTTGCCCAAGTTGCTCTTGTCAATCGGGCTGGACCAGCATTTCGACAGTTTTTCAAAGCAGCACCCCACAAGCAGACACCGGGTTCACTCGATCGCTTGTCCGAGGGGGAGGTGAGTCTTAAGTGGATCATTTCGAAGATCAATTCCTTGCAGATAATCCTGAGTCTTTAGGGCTTAACTTTGACGAAGAAGCGAAATTCTTCGATTCGGAAGCCTCGCACGATGACTACCTACACCCGCAGCCCGTCGAGGAGTCGATCTACACCGATGACCCGGTACGAGTGTACCTGCGGGAGATGGGTGCCGTTCCACTGCTGACTCGGGAAGGGGAAGTGGATTTAGCCCGCCGCATGGAGCGCGGGAAACTGCGGATGCAGAAAGCGATCAGCCGGTCCGCTCTGGTGCAGCATGTAGTAGTGGACCTGTCCGAGCAACTAAAAAAAGGCGCCATCGAGTTGGACGGCCTGGTCGATTTGGGAGATCTGGAAGAGGGAACGCCGGCGGATTTGAAAAAGCGGGCGGAGACGCAGAAACAGTTTTTGGAAATCATCGCGCTGCACAAAAAGCTGCAGCAACTATCGGAGAAGGTGGAGAGCACTCCCGCGGCCAGCAAGAAAGCCCGGCGGCGCCTGTGCGGGCGATTGGACCGCGCCAAGGTGGAAACTTCGCAAGCCATCCGCAAAGTGGCCTTCCGGCCGAGCAAGTGGAAAGAGTTTGCCAAGGAGATCGAACGGGCGGTCGATGAGCTGAGCCACCTGGACCGGGAAGCCCACAAAATCGAAGGGAAGGCGAATCAGGCTCAACAGGCCCGGCTGCGGGAGCTGCGCCGCGAGATCCGCAAGCGCGAGGGGGCGGCCGGCGCCAGCCTGCCGGAACTGAAGCACACGCTGACGGTGATCCGGCACGGCGAGCAGGAGGCTGAGCGTGCCAAAAAAGATCTGGTAGAGGCTAACCTCCGGCTGGTGGTATCGGTCGCTAAGAAGTACGTAAACCGTGGTTTACACCTGCTGGACCTGATCCAGGAGGGTAATATCGGGCTGATGCGCGCGGCGGATAAATTCGAGTACCGGCGGGGCTACAAGTTTTCCACCTACGCCACGTGGTGGATTCGCCAAGCCATCACCCGGGCCATCGCCGATCAGTCGCGCACCATCCGCATTCCGGTGCACATGAACGAGAGCATGAACAAGTTCCTACGCGCCTCGCGCGAGCTGGAGAAGGAACTGGGGCGTACTCCTACAAATGACGAAATTGGCCGGCGGATGGACATCCCGGTGGAGAAGGTCCAGAAGCTGAAAACCATTTCGCGCGATCCGGTATCTCTGGAAACGCCGGTCGGCCGGGATGGGGAGTCGGCGCTGGGCGATCTGATCGAAGACCGCTGGGTGGGATCTCCGGTGGACGCCGT
>CAZMRK010000576.1:0-4305 GCA_964568355.1 uncultured Solibacteraceae bacterium
TTGTGGAAAATACGGACATCTTCCTCGCGCCGGATATCGAGGCAGCGAATATTCTCTACCGGTCGATTCTCTATTTCGCGAAGGGCGAGTCGTGTGGGATTGTCATCGGGCCGCGGGTTCCCCTGATCCTGCTGTCCCGCGCGGAGACGCCGGAGACGAAGATTCGCTCCATCGCGCTGGGAATGCTATTGGTGAAGGACGGCCCAGGCTAGGCCATCGAAAACGGGCTCCGTCCGCGGTTTCCCTCGCCCGGTGGCTTGCTGCGTGTGTAGGAGCGGGGGCTGACTTCTCTAGACAAAGAAAAAGGGGCCAAGTTGCCTCGGCCCCTTTTCGTTAAAATCTCGTTACCATTCCCGCCGACCGCCACCTCCGCCGCCTCCGGGACGCCCGCGGCCGCCACGGCCGCCGCCTCCGGGACCTCTGCCTCCACCACCACCACCGCCACCTTCCCTCATGGGACGAGCCTCGTTCACCACCAGGGTTCGCCCTAACATGTCCTTGCCGTTGCAGGCTTGAATCGCGCGATCCAGTTCGGAATCGGGAATCTCGACGAAACCGAAACCACGTGCCTCGCCGGAATAGCGGTCGCGCATCAGGGTGACACTGTCGACGGTGATCCCTGCCTGCGTAAACCAGTTCTGCAAGTCCGCTTCGCTCGCTTGATAGGGAAGGTTCCCTACATAGAGCTTCTTCACGGTTCGTTCTCCTTCCGCTCGCCGGGACTGACCTCCCGCGAGGTCTGGCTGAAGGGCGGGGTTCAAAACGGCGGGGCTGCGGACAAACGCTTGGCTACACCGAGTCTCAGCACTCCAGCTTGACTTACGTATCCAATATTGGATCAAGCCACATCGGGAGTCAAGGGACCCGATCTTGCTGAACTAACCTTAGATAGTGCTCTTCGCCAGTAAGCAAGGTCGCCACCCTGGAAGGGCTTAGCCGCCACGGGTGGAGCCGCGGCGGCTGTCGACCTCAGTTCGAATTCGCAGCCGGCGGCGCACCCGGTCCGCGATGCATCCGGCCGCGGAACCCGCCCGCTGGCCCGAATCCCGGCCCGCCCGGACCAAAGCGATGTCCGAAGCCGGGGCCACCCGCGGCACCTGCGGGAGGGGTCACCAGATTGAGCATCTCCGCCTGGCGGATGGTGGGGGCCAGGCTTGCCGCCGTTTGCAGAGCCTGGAGCTTGGTCTGCTGATCGGCCGTCAAAACTGCCATCGCCTGTGTGTGGTAAGTACCTTGATTCTGAGTTAATTGCTTGCGTAGATTGGTGATATCGACCAGCAAGTTACCCAGCGTAGTCGCGTCTGCCGATCCGCTCCGCATCTGCTGCGCCAGGGACTGCTCCTTCTGCATCAACTGCTGACGGACCGAAGAGAGCGCCGACCTCTCCTGCTGCTGAATCGCCTGAAGTGACTGGACCTGCGCATCGGTGAGTGAGAGATATGTCTTCACCTGGTCGGTGGGTGGCGTTCGTTGCGAGGTCTGGGCGAAAAGTGCTGTGGCGCACATCGCAGTCAGCAAAAGCTGTAATTTCTTCATGGGGTCTCCTTGTTCACAGGGCCGCACATCCAGCCCCTATAGCTAGCAAACCACAGCGCCGCGAAAAAGTTGGTAAAGTCTCGGCAAAATCGAATTTTACATTCATAACAAAGCTTTGCATGGACTTTACATCGCGATCCCGCCGCTTACGTCAACTTAGATAGATAGCGGCAAAATATATTACAGAAGATGCGAAATCTCTGGCGCCGGGCTGACGTCCCGAGGGCAATCGTAGTAGCCGCTCTGCTGCTGCTGCCCCTGCTTGCAACCTTACAGTACCGCTGGATCGGACAGGTGAGTCAAGCCGAGCGCGAGCACCTGGAGGCCGATCTGCGCAGCTCTTCCATGCGCTTTGCCGAGGATTTCAGCCGTACCTTGCTGCGCGCCCTGCTGGCCCTGGAATTCCAGGCATTTCACGACTCCGGCAGCTCGAACGAAGGCCCTGCTCCGCCTGATACCCGTATCTATCGCGATCTCTATGTCGCCCAAGGGGATAGCCTGGAGCATTGGGATCCGGTCGCCGGCCGTTTGGTCCCTGCCGGGTGGCCTGCCGAACTGGAGGCTTTCCGGAGGCGGAACGCCACTCCACGAGCCCGCCGCCTCCTGCCCGGACTGGTACTGGACGAAAGCATTCCGGCGGTGATCGCACCGCGGATGCGCTGGAGGGGCATGGTCTCTCGCGGGGCGCCTTCTGAAGGTCCCGGAGCTCCCGCGGTGGTGATCGCCGTGCTCGACCTGAACTACTTGCGCTCTACCCTGGCGCCGGAACTGGTGCGCCGGCACTTCAGCCGCTCCGGAGTCCGCGACTACGAGGTGGAGCTGGTGAGCCGCTCCGATCCGCATAACGTGATTTACGCCTCCGCCAGGGGGTTGCCCGCCGATTTTGTCTCCCAGGCCGATACCGTCCAGGGCCTGCTCGACCCGCGTCCGGATGCGCGGCCACCCGGACCCGGATTCTTCCGGCGCACTTTCGGCCGCTTCCGCCATTCCGCTGCCGGCCCGGGTTGGGAGTTGGCCGTCCGGCACCGCATGGGCTCGCTCGAAGCCGTGGTGAACCAGGCTCGCTGGCGCAACCTGGGAATCGGCTTTGCGATCCTGCTGCTTCTGGGGGTGGGCATGGCGGTTCTGGTGATCTACACCGGGCGGGCGCGGCGCCTGGCCCGGCTCCAGATGGAATTCGTAGCGGGCGTCTCGCATGAATTCCGGACTCCTCTGGCCGTAATCTGTTCGGCGGGCGACAACCTGGCTCACGGTGTTGTCGCAAGCCCCGAGCAGGTGCGCCGCTATGGCTCGGTCGTGCGTGATGAGGGCCGCCGCCTGACCGCCATGGTGGAGCAGACCCTTGGCTTTGCCGGCATCCAGGCCGGGCGTATGCAGTTTCAGTTTCAACCGGTCGAGGTGCATGAATTGGTGGACCAGGCGATCGCGGCCTGCGAACCCGATATCGCTGAGGCCGGCTGCGAGATCGAAACGGATATCCGGCCCAACCTGCCCCCCATTCTGGGAGATGCCACGCGTCTGGCGCAGTGTCTGCGCAATCTGCTCAGCAATGCGCTGAAATACGGCCGAGAAAGCCGCTGGATCGGATTGCGTGCCGAACAGGCGTCCGGCGAACAGGGAGAGGAAGTGCGCTTGACCGTGGAAGACCGCGGCCCGGGCATCGGGCGGGAGGATCTGCCGCACATCTTCGATCCTTTCTACCGCGGCCGGAATGCGGTCTCGGCGCAGATTCAGGGTGCCGGCCTGGGCCTCAGCCTGGTGCGGCACATTGTCGAAGCGCACGGCGGGAAAGTGGAGGTGCGCAGCACGCCGGGACAGGGCAGCCGCTTCACGCTCCACCTGCCCGCGGCCGTCCAGGGAGCCGGCCAGCCCGCATGAAGAACGAATCCGAGAGCCGCGCTCGCATCCTGCTGGTTGAGGATGAGGCGGGGTTGGTCATGACATTGACCGACCGCCTGCAGAACGAGGGCTACACCGTAGAGAGCGCTCGCGATGGCGAAAGCGGGCTGGAACGGGCCTGCTCGGAGCCGTTCGATCTGATCATCCTGGACGTGATGCTGCCCCGCAAGAGTGGCTTCGACGTCTGCCGGAAGCTGCGCCACAGCGGCATTCAAACGCCCGTTCTGATGCTGACTGCCCGCAGCCAGGTGGTGGACAAGGTAGTGGGGTTGCAGATCGGCGCCGATGACTACGTGACCAAGCCGTTCGACATGATGGAACTGCTGGCGCGTCTGGAGGCCCTGCGCCGCCGCGCCCCGCGCGCCGCGGCGGTCGTTGCCGGAGTGCACCAGTTCGGTTCCGTACACGTCGACCTGCGCAGCGCGGAGGTGACCCGCCAGGGACGGCCGGTGGCGCTCACGGCGCGCGAGTTCCAACTTCTGCGCTACCTGATCGAGCATCGCGGCGAGATCCTCTCGCGGGACCAGTTGCTGGCGGACGTGTGGGGTTATGAGGCCATGCCCTCCACCCGCACGGTGGATGTGCACATGGCCTGGCTCCGGCAGAAGCTGGAGGAGAATCCCCGCTTTCCGGAGTTCTTCCTCACGCTGCGCGGCCTTGGCTATAAATTCGCCGGCTGAGAGCTGCTGAAAACCTGTGCCTGAAATACGGACAGCCGGGCCCCCCGTGCCCGGTAGGCGTGGGCGGAAAGGCCGGCCTTCCGCGAAAGGTTCTCCAGGAACTGCTCGCGTGTCCAGTCGCGGCCGCAAGCCACTTGTGGCAGCAGCAGCGCGGCGTGGCCCTCTTTGCGTAGAAAGGCGCCGTCGATTC
>CAZMRK010000577.1:0-10406 GCA_964568355.1 uncultured Solibacteraceae bacterium
AGGCGTGCCGATTCGCAGGCGCTTGCCGCCACGATCACTGCGCGGCAGCGGATCTGCCGGTCCGTCCGCGTCGCTTTGTCCACGTAGTTGACGGCCGTGACCTTGCCTGTATTCGGATCGGTGACCAGTTCCCGCGCCATCGCTCCGGTGAAGACTTCCAGCTTGCCGCTCTTCATCGCCGGGAAGATCTGCGCCTGGCTGGAAGAATAAGCGGAGGCCGTCCGGCATCCCCGCCCGCACTGTCCGCAGTAATGGCAGGCCGCGCGGCCGTGGCTGGATTTGGTCAGCATGGCCATGCGCGAAGGGATACAGGGGATATTCAGTTTCCCGCAGGCTTTCTGCACCAGAACCTCGTGCACGCGAGGGGCGATCGGAGGCAAAAACTTACCGTCCGGTGCCGTGCGCAGGCCCTCGTGCGTGCCCGTTACTCCAATAAACTCCTCCGCCTTGTCGTAGTACGGAGCAATCTCCTCGTAGGTGACCGGCCAGTCCTCGCCTAGTCCATCGGTGGAATACGGTTTGAAATCGTAGTCGGAGAAGCGCAGGGAGATCCGCCCGTAATGATTGGTGCGGCCGCCCAGAATCCGCGACCGGAACCAGCGGAACTGGCTTCCTTTGGCCACGGTATAGGGTTCGGAACCAATATCCCAGTACCCGTTCGGGGCATTAAAGTAGCCCCACTGCTGGCGCCCGAAATAAAGCTCGGCATGTTCGCCGGCGCCGCGGTGGCTCACCTCATAGGGCAGGACGTGCTCCTTGAAGTCCTTTTGGGGGTGCAACATAGGGCCGGCTTCGAGAAGCGCGACGTTGACGCCCAGATCGGTGAGCACCTTCACGGCGGTCCCCCCGCCCGCGCCGGAACCGATCACCACGACGTCATAGACTTTCGGACTGCGGATGATTTGCAACATGGCAGTGACAGCGTCTCTGAGGAATACCTAGACTATATCACCTGCCGATTGGCCGGGTGAGGGGCCTCTTCAAGCCCATGTTAGAATAAAGGTGTCATCAAGCCACGCCATTTCGGGTGGTCCGCAGTTCGCCGTGGGGGCGAAACGGATTCGACGGGATTGGATCGTGGTGGGGAGGCGTGCCGGGTTCCGAGCTCCCGTAAAACGATCGGAAAACCATAACTGCCAATCAGCAGTTTGCATACGCTGCCTAATTAATTAGGTAGCCGCTCCAGCCGGTGAGCCCGCGCGCCGGTGAGTGAGCGTCATCTTGCGGGATAGGCTAAAGGCTTCGGTCCGGAGCCGTAGGCCGAGATCAATCGGGCTAGGCTGCCATCGCTCTTGCCGACTCTGAGGTGGCCGCCGAATCTGCCGAATCGGCTACGCACGTAGTCTCTTCACGGCGGACTTTCTCGGACGCGGGTTCAACTCCCGCCGCCTCCACCAAACCCTAATTGCCAGCGAAGCGCTGTAGCGCGCGCTTCAGCGCGCAGCGTCGACGGACGTTCTACTAAACCACATTAACGTGACGATCTCTGCTTTTTTTGCACTGGGGCGCGCGACAAGCGGTTGATTATAATACTGCTGGGGACATGCCGCGACCGGTGATTCGGTTCGTCCGCTTGCTGCCGCGCGCGGTTCCGTTCCGCCACTGAACCGCGACCAAAGGGAGCGGACTTCACGGCCACAGTACTAGCAGCGAAGGATCTGAAAAGTATGATCGAAATCGTGCTCGACACAAACGTCCTCGTTGCGGCTTTTCGATCTAGCTTGGGTGCATCATACCGGCTCCTCCAGACGCTCGAAAAACGAGTTTGGTGCCCGGTTATCTCTCCAGCCCTTGCTTTCGAATACGAGGCCGTGCTGAAGCGCGGAACTGGTGAGGCCGGGTTGACGCTCGAGGACGTTGACGAGTTCATCGAGTATCTTTGCAGCCGATCCCGGTTGGTGCAGATCTACTTCCGATGGAGGCCGACGTTGCCGGACCCCAACGATGATCGTATTCTGGAGGTGGCGGTCCGGACGAGATCCACCATCGTCACGTTTAACACGAAGGACTTTGTCGGCGCCGAGCGCTTCGGCATCAGGGTGATCAGCCCCAAGGAACTGTTGACCCTCGTTGGAGGTATGGGATGAATCTGACCATAAACGTTTCTGAGGAACTCTACCGCCGTGCGGCGGAAGTGGCGGCGGCGGAGAACGTCTCCGTCGAGCAATTGTTCGCGGTCGCCTTCGAAGAGCGGGTTCTCGAATTCGAACGGCTGAAGGAGAGGGCAGCCAAAGGAAGCTATGAGAAATTTCGGCGGGTCATGTCCAAGGTCCCGCCGGTCGCACCTGCCGAGTATGACCGAATCTGACCATGCCGGTTCAGGCCGGTCGCGCCCAAAGTGTTGAAGGTTGTCATCCCCAGAAAAGTTTGTTCGGCATCGAACCATCTGATGCCGTAGCATAAGGGTATGCCGGCCAACACGAGGCAGGCCACCACGGCCGCCAAGCTCTGGGTGGTGCTTGCCCGCGCGCATAATTCGCTTGCCTCGTTCGTCGAGCAGAGCGTCGCCCGCGAAGGCATTGGCCTCAGCGATTTCATGGTGCTGGAAGTCCTGCTGCACAAGGGAAGCATGACCATCTCCGCGATCGGGGAGAAGGTGCTGCTGGCTGCCCCGTCGATGACCTCGGCCGTCGATCGGCTGGAAAGACGGGGATATGTGATTCGCAAAAACTCGAAAGAGGACCGGCGCATCCGGCTCGTGGAACTGACCGCCGAAGGACGCCGGTTTATCGAAGATGTCTACGAACGACACGCCCGATTGCTGGATCGGATCACCGAAGTTCTCAGCCCGTCAGAGCGAGATCAGTTGCGGAACCTATTGAAAAAATGGGGTTTGTCTGTTGCCGGCCACCTGGAAGGGCAACTCGGGCGAAGCCCGGCCGATCGCCGGCAGCAGGCACGGCGAAAAGCCAATCCCAAATAACCGGCCGCCCGTCATTCCCACACATCCCCTCCCGTCTTGAATCTTTTTGCTTCGATATCGAATCATTTGGTATGGAAGGAGATGGCAGCATGCCCCACCCAATCGTAGGACTTCACCATGTGACCGCAATCGCGTCCAACCCGCAGCGGAACCTGGATTTTTACACCCAGGTCCTCGGACTCCGGTTCGTAAAACGAACCGTCAATTTCGATGACCCGGGTACCTACCACTTTTACTTTGGCGACGATGCCGGATCGCCCGGATCCATCATGACGTTCTTCCCCTGGCCGCACGCCAGCCGTGGTTACGCAGGTTCCGGCGAAACCACGCGCACCGCCTTCAGTGTGCCGCTTTCTTCCCTGCCGTTCTGGCGGGAGCGCCTGCGGGCGAAAGGCGTCTCTTTTGAAGAAGGCGGCAAGCGCTTCGAAGAAGAAGTGCTTATTTTGGAAGACCCGGACGGCATGGCGATCGAGATTGTCGGCCACCAGGATGTAGCGCCTGCCCTTGCTCCCCGGGGCGCGGATGTTCCCGCGGAACACGCCATTCGCGGGTTCTTTGGCGTCACGCTGCTCGAACGAAAAGCCGATGCGACCTTCGCGACCCTGCAGTTGATGGGTTTCCGCGAGATCGCGCGCGAGGGACAGCGGCATCGCTTCGCTTCCGAGGGAAATGCGCTGGGTAACCACATTGATGTCATTGTCGATCCCGACGTCCCTCGTGGAGCCATGGGAGCCGGCTCCGTCCATCACATCGCATTCCGCGTCAAGGACGACGAATCTCAATTGGAATGGCAGAAAGTGCTTTCCCGGCAACTGGGCGTCACGCCGGTACAGGATCGCACGTACTTCCACTCCATCTACTTCCGGGAACCGGGCGGCGTGCTCTTCGAGCTGGCGACCGACCCGCCGGGTTTTGCGCTCGATGAGCCGCTGGAGTCCCTCGGCCAGACCCTGCGTCTGCCTGCCTGGCTCGAGTCTCACCGCCGGGAAATCGAACGGTACCTGCCCAAGATCGTCGACAAGACCATCCAGACCGTAGAGGCATAACATGACGGCGACTGATCCGCACGCGAAACAGCGTGTCTATCGTGCAGGCTCTGATTTGGAGGAGGCCACTTCCGCGGTGGTCCTCCTCCACGGGAGGGGCGCATCCGCCGAGAGCATACTCTCTCTCGCCGATGAGTTCCAGAAGGGTGGAGCGGCGCGGCATCTTGCATTTGTCGCGCCGCAAGCCGCCGCTTCTACCTGGTATCCCAATTCCTTCCTCGCGCCGCGAGCGAGCAATGAACCGTGGCTCAGTTCGGCGCTGGCCCGCGTGGAATCGGTGGTGGCAAGCCTGGTGCAAGCAGGCATCCCGCGAGGGCATATCCTGATCGCCGGCTTCTCTCAGGGTGCATGTCTCGCCACGGAGTTCGTTGCCAGCCATCCGGCGCGCTATGCCGGTCTGGTCGCCTTTACCGGAGGTCTGATCGGGCCACCCGGCTCGGATCTCGCCCACCCGGGGAGCCTGGAACAAACTCCGGCGCTTTTCCTGAGCGGCGATCCGGATCCGCATGTGCCCTGGTCGCGCGTGGAAGAGTCGGCAACCATCCTCCAGCAGATGGGCGCGGTGGTGACGGCGCAGAAATTCCCAGGACGGCCTCATACCATCTCTGCCCAGGAACTGCAGATGGCCCGAAGCTTCCTGAATCGCATCCTGGAGATGCAGGCTGTATAGCATCCTGTTGCTCAGCGGAATTTGCAACAGGAGGAATAAGGAGGGCCGGCCCGCCCTAGCGCAAAACGACACGCGTGGCCTGCACGCTGCCGTTTCGCAGATCCAGGCCGGTGATCTGCACGCTCCGGCCCTTCTTCAAGTCCTTCCGTGTCCCGGCTTCGAGCACCGTGTCGAAACCCAGATAGACCACCTTGTGCTCCTGGAAGGTGGTGGATGGGGTTTCGCTGCTGGGATCGGTCAGGACTTCCAGTTTGTCGCCTCCGCCGCCGGTGATCGTGCCGGAAAACTTGGTCCAGTTGGCGAACACCGAGACGGCGATCAGTTTTCCGGAATCGTCTTTCCGGCACTTGGCGCGAATCTGGTCTCCCGCCTCGAACTGGGAGAAATCCGGATAGTTCCGGCCCCTCCAGATCTCCGAGTGCGCATCCGCGTGCACGGTCACCAGTTCACCGCCGCTGCGCACATCAATCCCCTTGGCGGAGGCCCGCTGCACCGCGCCGATCAGTTCCACAGTAGCCGGAGCATCGAAACCCGCGCGGGCGCACGGAGCAATTCCGTGAACCGCGCTACCGCCAATCGCCAGCGCCGCGAACTGGCGCCGGTCAATCCGAATCATGCCGGGAAACCTCGAGAAAAGACACCTGAATGTACACGTTACGCTAAGTATAGCGTTCCGGTAGGGCCCAGGCGAATCAAGGTGTTTTCCACCTTAAGAAGCGGCTGTCCGGCCGTAAACCTTCGGCACCTGATCGAGAGTCCTCCGGAGTTCCATTAGTTTTAACCCCACGAGACCTCGTTCAGTTTCGGTCATATCGGCCACTGTGGGCAGCAACATCGCCACCTCCTGGCAGATTCTTACCGCGCTCTCGTAAGCGGAGCAATCCGAATAAGTTACCACGCGTGCTAAGGCCAACCCTCGTTCCAGGTCCTTGCAGATTACACTAACCAGGTCCCGGTCGGTCTTCCGCCGCAGTTCTGCGAGTTTCTGGTCGTCTAAAGCGGTCGTCATGAGATTGCCCGCCGGTTTCCATGCCTTTGGGGGTTCTTTCAAATAGACGCTGCAGGCGGCCATTCGGTTCAACCGACCTGTTCACCACCCCCGGAAGATTCCTGGTTTAGCTCCTGCCCCGCTCCATGGTGTTGGCTCCTTCGGCGCCGCCGATCAGAGCGTGCACCTTGTCGAGCAGGGTGAGCGGCGAGAATGGCTTCTCGATCGTCGTCACGGAATCCGAGGGCAATTCGTTGAGTTCCGCCACCTCCTGGTCGTTCCAGGCGCTCGGCGGATATCCGGAACTGATGATAATACGCAGGTTCGAGAAGACGGAGCGTAGCTCCAAGGCCACCAGAATACCCGAGTCTCCCGGCAGGCTGACATCGGAGATGACCAGATCAATCGGCTCATGCGCTTTCGCAAACCATTGACGCGCCTGTTCTCCAGAGGCCGCTTCCAGCACTCTATATCCGTCCGATTGAAGAATCAGCCGCATCAGGTTCAAAATGGGCATCTCATCTTCCACAACCAGAATAGTCTTCAATACCCTCGCTCCCCGTTGTTCGAAGGCATTTCTCGCTGGTGCGTCTGGTTGCGTAAGTTCAGCTTGCCGCCCTCATCGTCTTAGCCATCGGGAGACCACCCGCCTCGCGGCTGTTCCAATGTATCCACGCCTGGCTCAGGATGCGGGTCAACTCATCCTCCTCCAATGGCTTGGCTACCACGTCATAGGCGCCCAGATTCAATGCCTCCGCCCAGAGATGGTCGTCCGCCAGACGAGAGGCCACGATCAGCAACGGTGGATTGCGAAATTCCGCCAGTTGGGGCAGCAACTCTTTCCACGCCGCGGGTACCGTATCCGCTTCGCACACCACCAGCGGGATCCTATGCTGGCGTATCAGAGGAAGCGCATTCACCGGAGTGGAAGCCGGGTAAATCCTCCATTGTTGGCGGCTCAATAACTGTTCCAGAGTCCGATGGTCTTCCGGAATCGGGCTGAGTGAGAGCGTGGAAATCATCCGGGAGCCGGTTTCGGTCCCCGGAGGAATCCGGGAGCCTTCCGCCTTCCGGCGAAGTGCCTCGTTTCGCTTGTTTTTTATCATGGCTCTCAGCATCCTTCCCCGTCTCTGCAGATCCCACCCACAGGATATCCGGAGATATTACTCGTTTCCGCGAATTCAAATCGCAAATGTGTAATTAGTGTGCGGCTCTTTCTTGCTGGTTGTCAATTGTTTTTGCACAGTATTTCCACATTATTGCCACAGTTTTGCTGAGAGAACCGCCCCCGGGCCGGTGGTGCTCTCCGGGGATAGCTTCCCACTCGCTTCCCGCGTTATGCTGGACGTGAAAAGGAGTCACATGTCTGGAATTTTTCCGAGGCGCTCCTTCCCGGCTTCGGCGATTGCCGACTCGCGGGATCTGGTCTTTGGTCGGGCCGCTCACCCCGTTCGCTGTGGATTGGACCTGAGTATCGGAGCCGGCCAGGTCTATCCGGAAGTCAATTTCACCTTGCCAGCCATCGGGATCGATGCGGCAAGCTGGCCGCAGATTCTGGCACATTATCAGGAAATCGCCAAGACCGTGGTGCGCCGTGCACTGGCGCTCCATGTGCCGGGTATCGTGCTGGAGTTCGAACTGCTTCCTGCCATGACCGAGACTCCGGAGTGGGGCGCCGAGATCACCGCGCTTCTGCACGACCATCTGCGGCAGGCTTACCAGTCTCACGGTTTGCACAGTGCGCTGCGCGTGACCCCCACCGACATCCGGGACCAGACCAAACCGCCTGCCCTGCGCAGCGGACGGCCTTGGGAGAGGCTGGAGCGTTCGTTTGGTCTGTGCCTGGACGCCGGAGCCGACATTCTCTCGATTGAATCCGTCGGCGGCAAGGAGGTGCATGACGAGGCCCTGCTCTACGGGGACCTGCGTGGCATCGTCTTTGGCCTGGGAGTGCTGGCCGCCCGCGACATGGAGTGGCTCTGGGATCGCATGGTAGCGCTCTGTTCCGAAAACGGTCACACCGTGCCGGGAGGCGACTCGGCCTGCGGCTTCGCCAATACGGCAATGCAACTCGCCCACCAGCGGATGCTGCCGGAGGTACTGGCTGCCGTCGTCCGCGCCATGAGCGCTGTCCGCAGCTTGGTGGCCTTCGAGTGCGGCGCCGTCGGTCCTTCCAAGGATTGCGCCTACGAAGGTCCCATTCTCAAGGCAATCACCGGTTGTCCGATCGCCATGGAAGGGAAATCGGCGACCTGCGCCCATTTCAGCCCGATGGGCAACATCGCATCGGCCATGTGTGACCTTTGGAGCAACGAGTCGGTGCAAAATATCCGTCTGCTGTCCGGAAATGCTCCCGAGGCTTATACGGAACTGCTGGCCTACGATTGCCGCCTGATGAATGTGGCCGCCGGCCATGGAGGAGCCCTGCTGCTGCGAAACTGGATGACCGCTTCGGATGAGTGGCTGAGTCCTCAGGCCGCGGTTCTTTCGCCATCTGCGGTATGCCGCATCGCCTCGGCCATCGTGGCCGAGTCCACCCCCTACCTCCGCACGATTCGCGCCGGTCAGAGCGCGGTGCGAATCCTCTCCCAGGGGGTCACCGGCGGCCGCCTGTCCCTTTCCGCCAAGGAGAAGCAATGGCTGGATCGCCTGGAGCGGGAGCTTGCGGAACTGCCCGAAGACGAAGAACAATTCATCGCCGAAATGACAGCTCAGTACGGCCACCTGTTCGATCCCGCGAGCTATGGTCTGGCACTGGACCGCAAGCTGACGCCGGCCTGAGCTTGACAAACTCCTGCGGGACCGGCGGCACGTAGCCGCTGTGCAGCACTGATCCGGCCGGCGCCGGGCGTCGATAGTACAATGAGACGCGTGAAAGCGCTGTTTCTTGGTTTGCTCATTCTTCCAGCCGCCATGGCGGCCCCGCACAATCAATTGACTGCCGCGGAAAAAGCCGCCGGCTGGAAGCTGCTTTTCGACGGGCGGAGCATGGACGGCTGGGAGGACCCCCGCCAGAAAACTCCGGCGGGCGACGCCTGGACTGTCGAAGACGGCTGTCTAAAGGCCCAGCCCCATCCGCGGATCACTGAAGACCTGTTCACCCGGGAACTGTTCCGCGATTTCGAATTGCTCTTTGACTGGCGCATTGCCGCGGGCGCTAATACCGGGCTCAAATACCGGATCCAGGACAAGGTTTTCCTGGCCGAACAGGCGCGCCAGCCGTTTGAGGCTCTGGTCAATTTCTCGCTGGAACACCGTTCGGGCCGCCGCGCGAAGGGCCAGGAGTATGTCATCGGCTTCGAGTACCAGTTGATCGACGACCAGCGCCATCCCGACGCCAAACGCGGCGGAATTCATCAGGCCGGCGCGCTGTACGATATGGTTGCGCCGAGCCGGGAGGCGGCCCTGCCGGCGGGCCAGTTCAACCGCTCGCGTCTGGTGGTCCGGGGCAGCCACGTGGAACACTGGCTGAATGGGGTAAAGGTGGTGGATACCAGCCTGGATGCAAAAGCGGTGGGCGAGCACAGCGCTCAGCGCTGGGGCGCGGGTTCTCCCGTCTATCGCCTTTTGGTGCAGCAACCTCGCCGTGAGTGCCCGATTTCTCTCCAGAATCACAACGACGCCGCCTGGTTCCGGGACATTAAGATTCATCCATTGCGCTGAACGGCCGCCATTCTTCCTAGTCTTCCTGCTATACCCAGCCGATAGAAGGAGAGTGGGCTGTCTCTTTTAGCCCAAACGACAGCTTTTCCCATAGGTCCGAATGACCCAAAATGCGGCTCGAGTGGTTGAAGTCCTGGAGACGCTCAGGCAGCGCCTGCGCGAACTGATTCAATCTTCTGAAAACGACTTTGTCGCGATTGGCGACACCTTGCAGCAGCTTGCCGGTCAAACGCGTGAGATCTCCGGCAGGGCAGAGTCCATGGCCGAACTCATGCAGGGAGACGACTTTCCGCGGGCAATGGAGGATCTGCAAAGTGTTTTGCAGCAGGTCGGAGAAGCGGAGCAGGCGATCGCGGGTAGCCGGCAGATTTTGTGTTCGATGATCGATCATATTGCTCAAACCCGGCGCCCTCTGCTCGGCTTCGGCAATCTGGTCCGCGTTCTCAAGATATTGGGTCTTTATACCCGAATCGAGAATGCCCGCCTGGGAAGCGTGGAGGCGGATCTCAGCGGAGTCGCCGACGATGTGCGCCAGTTGGCTGCGGAGATCGAGGAAAAATCCGACGCAATCCTGGATCGGGCCCAAGGCCTGGCTGCGGTGTTGCGCACAACCATCGGGAGTCTGGATGAGCAGATCAAAGCCCGCAAAGGCGACATCGTCCTGCTGACGCAGGACGCGGCCGGAAGCCTCCGGACTCTGGCCGCCTGCCATCAGCGGGGCGCCCCGGCGGCGGCGCGGATGTCGCAGCACTATGCCGAGGTCCACCGCGGCATCTCCCAACTGGTCACGTCCATGCAGTTCCAAGAAATCACCCGCCAGCAGACGGAGCACATCTGCGAGGCTTTTCAAGAGATTGCGGACCGGCTGAGCAGCCCCGGGCCCAGCGAAGAAGACGTGCACTTCGCGGTAGACAGCTCACGCTTGCAGGCCGTGCAGCTTCGCCAGACGAGCAGTACGCTGGTGACGGCGGTGGCCAGCATTCCGGAGAGCCTGCACGCAGTTGCCGGTCAGACCGCAGCCGTCTCTGCGGACACACGGGAGATGCTGCGAGCCACTGACAGCCAGGGGAACTCGGTGCTGGATGAGGTGGAGTTCCGTCTGCGGGAAGTGGGCAG
>CAZMRK010000578.1:0-4517 GCA_964568355.1 uncultured Solibacteraceae bacterium
TGCTGGTTATCGGCCTCCAGGGCCACAATCAGGCGGGCCATATTGGCGATGGCGTTGACACCCAGATGGGGCTTGGAGCTGTGCGCGGACTTGCCGCGGCAGCAGATACGCCAGCGCAGGACGCCCTTGCTGGCGATGGCCAGCCGCAGGCTGGTGGGCTCGGCGATGACAGCCCCGGCTGCGGTCAGGCGGTTGGCCTGAAGCTCTTCGCAGAGCTTGACCACACCGCGGAAGGAGAACTCCTCGTCGGCGGCAGCTACCACCCAGATCTCGCAAGGGGGTACCGTGCCTTCCTGCTTGAGGGAGACCAGGGCGCACATCATGGCGGCCAGACCGGCCTTGGTATCGCAGGAGCCGCGGCCGAAAAGCTTGCCTTCCGAGACGACCGGGTCGAACGGGGGGATGTCCATGCCCCCGGCATTGACCGTATCGGTATGGGCTTCGAAGATGAGCCGGCGGTGGGGATCGCGTCCCGGAAGGCGGGCGATCAGGTTGGGGCGGCCGGGGAAAACCTGCTGCTGCCAGGTTTCAATGCCATAGCCGGCGAAGAAGCTGGCGATCCAGGTAGCGATCTCGCATTCCGGGCGGCCACCCTCATAGGCGGGGTTCACGCTATTGATCTCGACAAGACGGGCCAGGACTTGAAGGACGTCGGGTGCAGGGTAGTTATTTTGCATTAGGATTTCGTTGACATCTTACAGCAAGCCATGTTATCAGTATACAAACTGTATACAACACTTCCTTGGGGATGGAGGGGATTTCATGGTGCGACCAAGCAAGCGGAGCCTGATCCGGGTATACCTGGCTGGCACACTGTTTGTGACCGCTCTGTACGGCCAGCTTTCGACGTCGTCGGTAACCGGCACCGTGCGGGATACCAGCGGCAGCGTGATTCCAGGCACGTCGGTCACTTTGCGCAACGTCGAGACCGGGGTGGATCGTTCGACCGTAACGAATGACGCCGGCAATTATCTGTTCCTCAGTATTCTACCGGGCCGTTATACGTTGGAAGCCTCGAAGGACGGCTTCAGCAAAAGCTCGCTGGCGCCGTTCACACTGGAGGTCAACCAGACAGCCACCCTCGATTTTAATCTGAGGGTGGGTGGCGTCGAGCAGACGGTGACCGTAGCCGCGGTGGGAGCGGAGATCCAGGCCTCGACGGCGGAAGTCGGGGCGGTGGTCAGTAGCAAGCAGGTGGTCGATCTGCCTCTGAACGGCCGCAACTTTACGCAGCTTCTGACCCTGACGCCCGGCGTGGCTCCGGTAAGTGTCTCACAGAATTCAGGGTCTTGGATTTCCTCGCCGATCGGCTCCTATTCGTTTCCCGCCATCAACGGGCAGACCAACCGGAGCAATTTCTTTCTCATGGATGGCGTGAGCGACCAGGCGCCGTACACCAGCGTGTACGCCGTGCCGCCGATCGTGGACGCGATCCAGGAGTTCAAGGTGCAGTCGCACAACGACCAGGCGGAGTTCGGGGGAGCGACCGGCGGCATTATCAACGTGGTGACGAAGTCGGGCACCAACGAGTACCACGGCGCAGTGTGGGAGTATCTGCGCAACAATGCGTTCGACGCGCGCAACCGCTATCTGAGCAGTGTGACGCCGTTCAAGCAGAACATGTTCGGAGCGACAGTGGGCGGGCCGGTGCTCATTCCCAAGATCTACAACGGCAAAAACAAGACGTTCTTCTTCGTGGGCTATCAGGGATTCCGCTACCGGCGCAACGCCGAGACGTTATTCCGCGTGCCGACCCCGGCGAACCTGGCCGGCGACCTGAGCGACTGGCCGAGGCAGATCTATAATCCGTACACGACGCGGCCCGATCCCAACCGGCCGGGCTCGTTCATCCGCGATCCGTTTCCCGGCAACCAGATTCCTGGCAGCCTGATCGACCCTGGCATGGTGCTCTATGCCAAGACTACGCTGCCCGCTCCCACGGTGACGGGGGTAGCCAACATGAACGCGCTCGATACGACGCCGTACAAACAGAGGCAGGAGGAGTACACGGCGCGTGTAGACCAGAACCTGGGCACGAAGGATTTCTTCTGGTTCCGGTATAGCGGGCGCCTCCAGGATATCGACAGTTCCGGAGGGCGGCCCGCGCTGGCGAACATCAACGAGAACCGGTCCCGCAACGTGGGGCTGAGCCTGGTGCACATCTTCAGCCCGAGCACCGTGCTGCAGATTCAATACGGCCGGGTGCTGGTGCGCAATCCATACGGCACGAAATTCCGCTCGCTGCCATCGGATTTCGCCAGTCAGGTGGGCTTCTCCGACCAGTTCGCGGGGAACTTCATCGGTGGAAAGACGCTAATCCCGGCTTTCAACGTCACAGACTACTTCTCGGGCGGAGAGGGCGGCATCCTGAATTCCAAGCCCGTGGATATCGACCAGATCAAGGCCAATGTTTCGAAGGTGATCGGCAACCACACCTTAAAATGGGGTGGGGAGTTCAACCAGACCACGCACTATAACGATGTGACGCAGGTGAGCGTAGGCTTTGCCACGGCGCAGACGGCCGATCCGCAGAATGCCGGGAATACGGGCAGCGCTCTGGCGTCGTATCTGCTGAATATCCCCGATACCGCCAACCGCCGCAATACGCACGATTCAACGCGCTGGGGCGGGATCGAAGGCGGCTACTTCCAGGATCAGTGGAAGGTGACGCCACGGCTGACATTGAACCTGGGCCTGCGCTATGACATTACCTTCCGCCCGCCCTACGGACGGCCGGAAGACAACAACATGCAGGTGGGCGACATGAACTTCAACAACGGCACCTACGTGCTGCAGGTCATGCCGAAAAGCTGCGCGGAAACCGGCGCTCCGCCCTGCAATCCCAACTCCAACAACGTGCTGCCCGACCACGTGGTGGTGGATCCACGCGGCAAGATCTACGACAATTGGACCGACAACTGGCAGCCGCGCGTGGGCGTGGCCTACCGCGTGACTGACAAGACGGCGATCCGCACCGGCTTCGGCGTCTTTTTTGAAAGCTGGGCGGCGCTGACGCAATCGGCTCAGAACTACAGCGGTACGTGGCCGACGGTGGCGCAGCAGATCGCCAACAACATGAACAACCCGCAGACCGGAGCGGTGACGCCGAATACGAAGGCCACCAATCCTTTTGCTTCTGGACTGTTTCCGGAGCCGACGCCGTTCAACCAGGTGCAGTGGTTCATGGATCCCAAGGACAAGAACGCCTACTCGATGCAGTGGAACTTCGGTATCCAGCACCAGGTGAACTCCACGACGCTGCTTTCGGCGAGTTACGTGGGGTCGGGGAGCCGGCGGCTGAACCTGGGCGGTTACTACAATGTTGCGCTGACGCCGGGGCCGGGAAATCCCCGGGATCGCTCGCCCTATCCGTATATCGCCCCGACCTATTATGATCGTAGCTGGGGCCGGAGCAACTACCACTCGTTCCAGTTCATGCTGGACAAGAAATACTCGAACGGGCTGTCGTATATGGTGTCGTATACCTGGTCGAAGGCGATCGATATCGGGTGCTCCGGATGGTTTGGGGTGGAGGGATGTTCCGTGCAGGATCCGTACCACTTTAGTAACGACCGCAGCGTGTCTGGTTTTGACGTGACCCATGTGCTGACGGTCAACTGGCTGTACCAGCTTCCAATTGGTAAGGGGAAACTGCTCCAAACCGGCAGCCGAGCCGCGGATTACATACTCGGTAACTGGCAGGTGAACGGCATCACAGTTTTGCGCTCCGGGATACCATACACTACGACCGTGAGCGGAGATATCGCCAACACGGGAAACACGGGATACATGCGGGCGAACCTGGTGGGTGACCCGACGCCATCCAACCAGGGTCCGAACCAATGGCTGAACCGCTCCGCCTTCGCGGCGCCGGCGATTTATACGTTCGGCAATCTCGGGCGGGATGCATTCCGGTCGGACTGGTCGAAGAACGTCGATCTTTCGTTGTTCCGGCAGTTCCCGATTTGGGAGGGCAAATCGATTGAGTTTCGCGCGGAGGCGTTTAACGTCTTCAACGTAACGGTGTACAGCGCACCGGTTGCGGAGTTCACCAGCACGAATTTCGGGAGGGTGACGAGCATCGCCAACAGCCCGCGCGTGTTGCAGTTGGGGGCGAAGATTATTTTCTGAGGGGACAGGGGTTGATCAGGTTTCGAATCGCAGGGGTGCTGCTCTGGGCCGGCGCGGCGCTGGCCCAAAATTCCGAAGAAGGAGCCAGGTTCTTCGAGACCAGAATCCGGCCTCTGTTCGCCAGTAATTGCTACGCCTGCCACGGCCCGAAGATGAAGATGGCGGGCCTGGATCTTTCGACGGCCGCCGGGTTCGCGCGCGGGCGCGATTCCGGGCCGATCGTGGTTCCGGGAGATCCGGAGCATAGCAAGCTGATCCAGGCGGTATCGCATACGGGAGCGATCAAGATGCCGCCCGGGCCGAAGCTGAGCGGGCAGCAGATTGCGGACCTTACGGCCTGGGTGAAGATGGGCTCGCCCTGGCCCAGGAACGAGGCGGCTCCCGCA
>CAZMRK010000579.1:0-4158 GCA_964568355.1 uncultured Solibacteraceae bacterium
GCGCATGTTGCGGTAGAGCTTGTTGGGCTGGGTGTCGTTGGCCACAAACAGGTCGGGCCAGCCGTCCTGGTCGTAATCGAGCAGGGCCACGCCGAGGGATTTCGAGCTGCTGTCGAAGATGCCGCTGGACGCGGTGACGTCTTCGAAAGTCCCATTGCCGCGGTTATGAAAGAGCCAGCAGGTGGAGCCGCGATAGGCTTCCGGGGTGCAGTAGGATTTGCGCTTGCCGTCGAAGCTGCAAAAGACGTCCTGGGCGGGCGACCATTTGACGTAGTTGCAGACCAACAGGTCGAGGTGGCCATCGCGATCGTAGTCGAACCAGAGCGCGGAACTGCTGAATCCGTGGCGGCCGCCCAGCCCGCTGGCTTCGGTCATATCCACGAAAGAACCCTTGCCGGTGTTGCGGAACAAACGGCTTTGGCCGACGGCCGAGACGAACAGGTCCGGAAAGCCGTCGTTGTTGTAGTCCCCTACCGCGACACCGAGCCCGTAGAGTTCCAGGTCGAGCCCAGCCCGCCGGGTGACGTCGGTAAAGGTTCCGTCGCGGTTGTTATGGTAAAGGCGCATCGTGCTGCGCCGGCGCTTGTGCCCGGGCCAGTCCGTACCGTTGACCAGCAGGATGTCGGGCCAGCCGTCCTGGTCGTAATCCAGAAAGGCGCAGCCGGGCCCGAGCGTTTCCGGCAGATACTTGCCGCCAAAGGCGCCGCTGTTGTGCTCAAAGCGGATGCCGGAGGCCGCGGTGACATCGGTGAAGCGGAAACCCAGCGGGCCGGAGGAGTCGGCCGCGCCGGCCGCCTGTGCCGCGGCTCCGAACAGGAACTCCCGGCGCCTCACGGCAGGTGTACCAGGCCCCGGCGCACGGCATAAACCACCAGTTCGGCGGTGCGATGGATGCCCAGCGCTTCCATGAGGTTGGCGCGATGCACGGCTACCGTATTCACGCTCAGGTTGAGCAGGTGGGCGATCTCTTTATTGGAGTTGCCCTGGGCAATGAGCTGGAGGATCTGCTTTTCGCGCGGCGTGAGGCGGTCGTAGCTGTCCTCCGATACCGGGGTGGGAGCCAGCACGCCGGGTCCCAGCACCTGCTTGCCCGCGGCCACCTCGCGGATGGCATTGGCAAGGTCCACCTCCATGGCGTTCTTGAGGATATAGCCGCGCGCTCCGGCGTCGAGCGCATTGCGGACGTAGTTCTCCTCCGCGTACATGCTCAGCATCAGAATGCAGGCGTCCGGCTGTTGCTTGAGGATCTCGCGGGTAGCCTGCAGGCCGTCGGTACCCGGCATGGCGATGTCCATCACGATCACCTGCGGGCGCAGTTCGCGCGCCAGCCGGACGGCTTCGGCGCCATCGGAGGCTTCTCCGACCACGCGCATCTCCGGATCGTCTTCCAGCATGCGCCGGAATCCGCGGCGCACCAGGCGATGGTCGTCCGCCAGCAGTACCGTGATTTCAGTCTTCGTGGACATACGATTGGGTCAAGGGGACGCTGAGCCGCACCAGCGTCCCCCCCTCCGCGGGACGCTGGAACTCCAGGCGGCCGTCCAGCAGTTCGGCGCGCTCGCGCATGGCTACCATGCCGATACCGGTACCGCCGCTGCCGGCCGCCGGCAACCCCACGCCATGATCTTCGACTTCGAGCTGGAGCCGCTCCGGCTGGAACCCGACCCGCACCCATGCTTCGGTGGAACCGGAATGGCGCGCGAGGTTATTCAGTGCCTCCTGCAAAACGCGATACACATTCACCGCAATGCGATCCGGTACGGCATGGCCTCCGCCGTCTTTCTGGTATCGTACCGTAATTCCCGTCTGTTTCTGGAACACGGAGAGATACCAGTCGATGGCTTTTTCCAGGCCGCTATCGTCCAGGATGGCGGGATGCAGCGCCTGGGACAGGCTGCGAACCTTCTCCAGGCTCTGCTGGGCGACCTCGCGCACCTCCTGGAGCACCTCACGAAACGGAGAGTCCGGAGGGAGGGCCTTCTTTTCCGCTCGGTAGAGCATGGCGCCGATCGCGGTGAGGATCTGGCCGAATTCATCGTGGAGTTCCCGCGAGATGGAACGCAGGACCTCTTCCTGCACGGTGATGAGCTTGCGGGCCAGGTCGCTTTTCTGCTGGGACAGGGTGGCCAGGCGGTCGAAGAGCCTCCGGTTGGCGTAGATCAGGTAAAGGCTGGTAAGCGAGATGGCCACCAGCATGGCCGCAACGAAATAATAGATGTTGCGCTCGACCCCGTGGTAAATCTCCTGGATGCGCGCCATGGTCTGCTCTTCCGCTTCATAGTTTTCCACCAGCAGGCGCGCCACCACCGTGGTCAGGGAGGACTGTTGAGCCTGGAGCGAAGTGCGAATCAGATCGCGAGCCTTGGGCACGGATTTGGCGCGGGCGAGCGCGAACACCTGGTCCACGGTGGTCCAGAATTGGGTCATCGAGTTGGCCAGGTAGCGCTGCCGCTCCGGGTCGCGGGCGGTCGGGGAAAAGCGGCGTTCCATGCGCAGGGCGTCTTCCAGATCGGCGCGGATACGGTCGAACTGGCCTTTCCAGGCTTCGAGCGGATAGGGCTCGTCGTTGTCCAGCATGTCCCGCATGGCCAGGCCCAGGGAGTTCAGGTTGTTCTGGATCCGAAGCAATTGCAGCGAATCCTTGCGGTTGCGGTCGACGGTACGGGTCTGCAGGTCCTTGAGTCCTTCGACCTGGCGCAGGGCATAGAGGGAGAAGACGGCCACCGCGGCCAGGGTAACCGCGAGACCGATCAGCAGTCGGCCGGTGGGGGAAGAGAGTTTCACCGGCCCTCAACTTAGCACGGAATTCTGCCCACCGTACCCACATGTTACAATCTGGAGGAAATCCTCTTTTTGGTTAAGGATGCCCCGCATGGCACAAGAGCAAGACGTCTCCCGGCGCGATTTCGTCAAAGCCGCTGGTGCTGTTACCACCGTTGCCGCCACGGTGCCCGGCAAGGTTGAAGGGTTCCCCTTCCTCAATTCGGTCAGAGCCGCAAACGAACAGGTGCAATATGCCATGATCGGGACCGGCAGCCGTGGTACTTACCTGTTGAAACACTTCAAATCCACGGATGTGGGCCGCTGTGTGGCGCTGTGCGACAACTGGGATGTCAATCTCAAGAAAGGTGTCGACACGGTAGGCACCAACCCGGCGACGTACAAAGACTACCGGGAACTGCTGGCGCGCAAGGATGTGGACGCGGTGGTAATCGCCACCCCGCTCTACATGCACTTCCCGATTACCAAGGATGTGCTGCTGGCCGGCAAGCATTGTTTCTGCGAAAAGAGCCTGGTTTTCAAACCGGAAGAAGTGCATGAACTGCGCGCGCTCAAGAATTCGCTGCCCAAGCAGGTGCTGCAGACCGGCTTGCAGCGCCGCTACAGCCAGTTCTACGCCGCGGCCAGGCAGATGATCGAACAGGGAGTCCTGGGCGAGGTCACGCACATTCGCGCGCAATGGCATCGCAATTCGAACCAGCGCCGGCCGGTGCCGGATCCGTCGCTCGAGCGCAAGATCAACTGGCGCATGTACCGCGACTATTCGGGCGGCAACACAGCCGAGCTGGCCTCCCATCAGATCGATGTGGCGGACATGATGTTCGGCGCCACCCCCGAGTTCGTGATCGGCGTGGGCGGCATCGATTTCTACAAAGACGGCCGCACCTGCTACGACAACATCCAGCTCATTTTCCAGTACCCCAAGGGCCGCAAGCTGCTCTACAGTTCGATCAGCACGAACTCGCATCTGGATCTGCTGCAGGCCCAGCGCGTGGAGTTCGGCGAGGTCATCATGGGCACGGCGGGTACCATCGAGATCACCATCGGCGACGATAATCATCCCGCTACCGCGCTGTGGTATCGCGAGCCGAAGCCGATCAGCGCGCCCAATGTGAGCGGGCAAAAGAAGGAAGCCTTCAAAGCCGGCGCGACCATGACGACCGCCGCCGCCTCCGCCGGCGTGCCGCTGCTGCTGCCGCGAGATGCGATGAGTAACCGCGACTCCTTCCTCACGCGCGAGGCTAAGTTCGCCCGCCGCTGGCTTTACAGCAAGGGCATCATGGTCCCCGAAGAGGATCGCAACCCGGTGGATGTGGAACTGGAAGAATTCCTGTTTTGCGCCAAAGATCCGCTCAACCGCAAGCCAAAGGCAGACCT
>CAZMRK010000580.1:0-5737 GCA_964568355.1 uncultured Solibacteraceae bacterium
GGTGCCTGAAACCATACAGTCGAGCCGCAAGCATCCTTACGTTCTCCTGTTCGAGTTTTGTGAATCGCGTCAAGCTGTCGTGGGCCGGATCCCGGCAATCCAGTCCCGCAGGAACGGTGGGCAGTTCGTGAGCGCGACACCTTTCCGTTCGCAAACGGCAAGGTAACTCACCGCTTCGCGATCGACGAGGGTAATCTCGCTGAGATCAAACTCGATCGGCCTGCCTTCGCGCTCGATGAGCTCCTGGATCGCGTCCACATATTCCGATTGAAAATGTCCGGACACGCGGAACACGGCCCTCCCCGTGCCGATAGCGAGCCGTTCGATTCTGCAGGACATCGGCGCCGCCTCTATAGGCGGCTCGGGTGCTTTCTTGCAAGCGGGAGACCACTCGGCCGGTGCAGAAAAAAAGACTAAGACGCTTCGTTCGCCGCCGGGAACTTCGTGAAAACCGTGAAGATCGCGAAATTCACGAATGACCCAGCTTGAAGCGATTCTTGCGAATCTCCAGTTTTTTGATACGAGAGTCCAGCGTGGAGGGCGGCACACCAAGTTTGGCCGCGGCACCCTTCGGCCCCGACACCCGCCCGCGGCTTTCCGCAAGCGCCGCCTCAATGATCCGCCGCTCCTCGCTGTCGTCCTGCTCGGCGGCCCCGGGCTTCGCCTCCCGCCTTGGCCGGTTGCGCGCTCGTGACAGCCATGCCTCGTCTACACGGAAGATTTCGCCGGAGCCAATGATCACGGACCTCTCCACCACGTTCTGCAATTCGCGGATGTTTCCGGGCCAATCGTACATTTGAAACAGTTCCAGAGTTTTCGGGTCGATCTTTCGGAAGGACTTGCCGGCCTTCTGGCCGAAACGATGGACGAAATACTCCAACAGCACCAGGATGTCTTCCTTGCGCTCCCGCAGAGCGGGCACGTCGATGGGAAAGACGTTGAGGCGGTAATAGAGATCAGAGCGAAAGCTTCCGCTGGCCTGAGCGGTTTCCAGGTCGCGATTGGTCGCGGCAATCACCCGAACATCCACTTTGACCGCCTCCTTGCCCCCGACACGTTCGAATTCGCGCTCCTGCAGAACCCGAAGCAGAGCGACCTGTGTGTCTACCGGCAGATCGCCCACTTCGTCCAGGAAAATAGTCCCACCGTTTGCAAGTTCGAAGCGGCCTGCGCGGCGCTGTATCGCACCCGTGAACGCACCCTTTTCATGGCCGAACAGCTCAGAAGAAATCAGCGAGGGCGCCAGCGCCGCGCAGTTCACGCTGACAAACGCGCGTTGGGCGCGCGGCGACCACCGGTGAATCGCTCGTGCGATCAGTTCCTTCCCGGTACCTGTCTCGCCCATGATGAGGACGGTGGAGTCTGTGGGCGCAACCTTGGTCACGCGCGAAAGCACCGCTTGCAGCGCCCGGGATGTGCCCACAATCTCCTCAAACATGGAGACCCGGTCCAGCTCTTCCCGCAGCGCCACATTTTCCTTCTGAAGCTGGTCCTTCAGAAATTTGATCTCCGCAAGCGCTCGCTCCAATGTCTCCCGAGCCTCCACCTGCTCAGTGACCTCCATGGTGGTCCCGACAAACTCGACCAGATTGCCCGATTCGTTGAAAATCGGATGACCGCTCGAGTGCTGGTGCTTCACTGTCCCATCCGGAAGGACGATGCGATAGTCGGCCTCGTAATCGGTCTTATCGATCAGGCATTTTTCAAAGAAGCCGCGAACTCGCCCCCTGTCCTCTGGATGAATCCTGCCAAACCAGAAGTCCGGGTCTGAGGTATCCTCATATGGCTTCACGTCGTAACGTCGCAACACCTCCGGAGAGACGGTGACCGTTCCCGAAGCGGCATTGAGGCGCCAGCTCCCCGTCCGGGTCAACCTCTGCATCTCCAGTAAGTGCGCCTCGTTTTCCCGGAGCTTTGCCTCCACCTGCCTTCGGGCTACGATGTCCGCGCGCAGCGCCTCCTCGGCGCGCTTGTGATCCTCCACATCAGTCAGCAGAAAATACCAGCGCAAAATCCGTCCGTTGGCATCTCGAAGCGGGAGACCGCGCACGTTGAACCAGCGGTAACCATGTACCCCACGCTGCCTGTGAAGCGTCTCGTATGGAACTCCGGTCTCGATCGACCGCCGCCACATCGAGATCACATGTTCGCGATCATCGGGATGAACGAGAGAGCCCCAATCTCCCAACTCCTCGACCGTCTTGCCGAAGAAATCTGAAACTGCCTGGTTTACAAACTCCAACCGTCCCGCCTGGTCCATGGCGGCGATCAGCCCGGGAAGGTTGTCCATCATTACGGGAAAACTCTGCTCGCTCGTCCCGTACCATTTCACGACTCTCCCCGACGGATCGCGCAACGGGCTTCCGCGAAACAGAAATAAGCGATACTGCCCGTCGAACCGGCGAAAACGAGCTTCCACTCGATACGGCTGCAGATGACTCGTCGCCCTTTCAAATGCACTTGTCACTCGCGGGAAGTCGTCTGGATGAATGGCCAGCTTCCAACCGCATTCGAGCGCTCGCTCGGCGGAGAGACCTGTATACTCCAGCCAGTACGAATTGAAGAAATCGGGAGAACCATCCGGGAACACCGACCATGCCGGCGCCTGGATCGTATCGAGAATAGGACGTATCGTTTCCGCTAAAGTGGGGTCCTGGGAACGATTTCCCGAAGGCGCCATAGGGGATTTTATTAGCATGTTTTGCAAGAGCGGCGCGATCGAGGAATTTCCGGTACAGCGGCTGCCGTCGAATCGCCCCCTCCGCCCCGCCGGCGAACTCCGGACCGGTCCGTTCCCCTTGCGGCCCGGAGATATCATGGCGAGATCTTGAAGCAGTGGGCTTAGTTGCGGGCTACCTGATCCTTGGGTGTCGCCAGGTATCCCTCGATCTGATTTTTCTTCACCGTATTTACAACAATTTCATACGGCTGTTTGGCCTTCGCGACGTAAAACTGCACCGGCTCGTTGACGTTCCGGTCCTTCTTCTCAGTTTTTTTGTCGTCGGCCATCACCTCGATGGTGAACTTATTGCGCTTTGGGTCGGCCTTCTTCAGCAGGATGGTAATGTCGCCCACCCGCTGCGGCTGTTTCGTCTTCCCCAGGTTGAACTCAAAGTAATTGCGCTCCCCCAGGCGCTTCAAAGCCGCCAGCTCTTTGCCGTTGGTGGCGATATAGCCGCTCTGCACACCCAGGTCGCCGGTCACTTTTTTCAGGTCGGCGATAGTCTTATCCAGCTCAGTTTTGGTCGAGGCCACCTGCGATTTCACATTGCTGACATCGCCGCTGACATCGGCGATCTTGGAGCTGGCCTCCTGGCGGACGTCGTGGATCTGGCTGGCCACTTGGCGCTCCTGCGCGGCCTGCTGTTCCGCCAGTTTCTTGGATAACTGTTCGGCCCGCGCCACTGCCTCTACCTTCGCCTGTCCAGCGGCTAGACTCGCCTGCCGGCGCGCCTCCGCCAGTTCCGTCTTCAGCGTCTCCAGATGGCGGCGGTTCGCTGCGGTGGTCACCGAAGATGTATCGCGCAAACCGGTGATCTCGGTTTGGGTCGTCTCCTGGAATTTGGCAAGGTCGGCGCGCAGGCCGGTCACCTGCACATAAAGGTAAATGTTTGCGGCAACTAAGGCGACCAGCGCCCCTGCCACTACCGCGGTTTTCGTACCCGAGCCACTAGGCGGCTGGGCAGGATACATCGGGCTTGGACTCACAACTCGCTCCTGCTCTCCCCATGCGGAGAGTCTTTTCACAATTATAGATTCATTCAGTATACCGTTCGGTTTCGACGATTCGAACGTCCTATTCGAGGACAAAACTGTCGCTAGGCTTGGGTACCACCACGTCCACCCCGTACTGCGACCGCACCAGCCCCGCCAAAGCTGCGGACTGGGTGGGCTCTCCGTGAACCAGGAAGACCTTTTTCAAGTGCGGAGCCAGAGGTTTCAGCCACGCCAGCAATTCGCCCTGATCGGCATGGGCGCTCAGTTCGTCCAGGCTGGAGATCTCTGCCCGCACCGTGACCGGCTCCCCGAAAATGCGCACCTCGCGCCATTTCTCCACCAGCTTCCGTCCCAATGTGCTCTCCGCCTGGAAACCGGTGATCAGCACCGTGTTGCGTGGATCTTCCACGTTATTCCGCAAATGGTGCAAAATCCGCCCCGTTTCACACATCCCGGAGGCCGAAATGACGATGAACGGCCCGTGCAGATCGTTGAGTTTCTTCGATTCCGCGGCATCCCGGACGTACTGTAGCCGGCCGAAACCGAACGGATCTTCGCCTTCCAGCAGGTAGCGCCGCGTCCGTTCGTCGAAGCATTCTACATGCTTGCGGAAGATTTCGGTAACGTTTACCGCCAAAGGGCTATCCACGAAGATGGGAATATTCGGGATCCGTCCTTCCCCTGTAAGTTGGTGCAGCAGCAGGACTAGCTGCTGTGTGCGACCCACAGCGAAGGACGGCACGATCACCCGTCCGCCCCGCCGCGCCGTCCGCGTGATCACATCGGCCAGCTTATGCTCGACGTGCGTGTTGCTCTTGTGAAATTTGCCGCCGTAGGTGCTTTCCATGATCAGGTAATCGGCCGGCGGCAGGGCGTCCGGATCGCGAATGATCGGGCTATTGGGCCGCCCGATATCGCCCGAATAGATCAGCCGGATCCGTTTCCCGTGGTCGTGATAGTGCAGCACGATATTGGAGGATCCGAGAATATGCCCGGCATCGTAGCATTCATAGCTCAGGTTGTCGTCGATGCGCTGCGGCGTGTAGTACGGCACCGGCCGGAATAGCGGCAGCGTGCGCTCGGCGTCCTCCATCCGGTAAAGCGGTTCGACCGGTCCGTTGCCCGTTTCGGGCGGAGATTTGGCCGAACGCCGGCGGCTGAGCCGCTTGTTCAGGAACTCGGCGTCTTTCTCCTGGATATAGGCCGTATCCCGCAGCATCGCATCGCAAAGGTCGATGGTAGCGGGGGTGCTATAGATCGGGCCGTGGAACCCCTTCTTGACCAGCGTAGGCAGATTGCCGGAATGATCGATGTGCGCATGGGACAGGATCACTGCATCGATCTCGGATCCGGCGTAGGGTAAATTCCGGTTCTTCTGGTCGGCTTCCTTGCGCCGGCCCTGGTTAAGACCGCAATCCAGGAGATACCGTCGGCCCTCGACTTGGACATGGTGCATGGAGCCGGTAACGGTCGAGGCGGCTCCCCAAAACGTGATCTTCATGTAAAGACTCTGAAGTAGTAGAAGAAAACGTCATGGTACCGCAGATCCGAAGCGCGACGGCCCGAACCCCCCGTGCGGGCACCGGGGCCGCCTGGGCATGCTGCCGGCGCCCGGTGAGGGGTTTTCGTCAGCCAGTTGTGACTTCGAAGCGCTCCAGCAGGTGGTCGACCTGACGAAGTCGCTGCTGCAGGGTCTGGCGCATCTGCGCCGCGCGGGTACGCCGAATTTCGCCGGGAAGATCCCCTCGCTCCCGCTCCAGGAGTTCGCGGAGCAGAGCAAGTTCGTCTGAAGACACGGAAACCTGCAAGTCCACGGATGTCATCCGACACCTCCCAAGAATAGTCTAGGCGTATTTTTCCTGGCTGCAAGCAAAATGAGCGCGCAATGCCTTGATTTCCACCTTTCCAGGCCCGATTATGAAGTTAGCGTTTTTTGGAGATCTCATGAGAGCTTTCGCAGGTTCCACTCTGCGGTTCAGCGGGGTGGCGGTTCTCCTGCTGAACCTCCTGATCATGCCTG
>CAZMRK010000581.1:0-14601 GCA_964568355.1 uncultured Solibacteraceae bacterium
GTTCCTGATTCGCGATCAGACCGCATTGGGACGGTTCCGGCCGGAAACGGCAGAGCAGGCCCTGCGCCTGTTTCCGCAAGACAGCGAGCTCGGCTACACCATCGGTCTCGCCTGCCTGGAGCGCATCCGCGAGATCGCACGAGCGGCCAACGAAGCCGGACCCGATTCGCCGGCTTTCCTGTGGCTGAGCTTGCGCCGCGCGGAAGAGCGCCGGCAGGCCGATGCCGTCGCCAGGTACCGCCAACGAACAGCGCGGTCTGACGAGCCGGAACTGATCCAGGAGTACGACCGGTTGGCCGGGTTGCTGAAGCACTCCTTCGATCACGTGCTGGAGCGCGACCCGGAATCGGCCGCGGCGCACGGCATCCGGGGGTATCTGCACGAATCGCACAACGAGGTGGACGAGGCGCTGGCGGAGTACCGCCTGGCGGGCGACCATTTCGCGGCGGGCCGTCTGCTGGCGCAGAATGTCCGGCTGAAGGAAGCGGAGACGGAACTGGAGGCCGCGCTGGCCGAAAATCCCCAGAATGACCGGGCCAGAGCAGATTTGGGCCGGCTCTACCTCCAGGAGGATCTGCCTGCCAAAGCACTGGCTATTCTGCGGCAGATCGCGCGGAAATACCCCGGGGATGCTTACGCCTGGGCGGACCTGGGCAAGGCCGAAGCGCGGCTAGGATCGGCGAAGGAAGCGGTGCAATCGCTGCAGAAAGCACTGGAGCTCGACCCCTCGTTGAACCAAATCCATTACCAGTTGGGTATGCTGTATCGACAGCAGGGCAATGAGAGCCTTGCCCGGGAAGAACTGCAAAGGTTTCGGACGAATCGGAAATCCAGTCCCTGAGGGAGACGAAATGCAACGTAGAGCATATCTGAAGACACTCATGATGGGAGCATGCGCCGCGGCCACCGGCGCTGAAACCAAATCCCATCATCGAATCCAGTTACATGTCGACCTGGCCGTCGACCCCGCGAAAGAGCAGGAAATGCTCCGCAACTTCCACACCATCTTTCGTCCCGCCGCGGCGAAGCAGCCGGGCTTCGTGGACGTCAAGATGCTGAAGCTCCGCTCGACCCTGGCGGGCAGCGCGCCGGCCGGATCCAACTACCGCTTCGAATTGACGTTCGAAAGCGAAGAGCAGCGCAAGGCGTGGGTGGCCACCGCTACGCATCAGAAGGTGTGGCCGACCATCGAGAAGACGCTTACTTCCACCAATTACAACGTCATTCTGTACGACGAAGCCTGAGAGGAACGGTGATCCGATGAAACCGGCAAACAATCGAATTTCGCGTAGAGGCCTTATGACCGGTGCCGGCGCTACCGCCGGTGCGGGACTGCTGAGCCTGGCCGCAGGCCAGACCAGCGGCAGCGGGCAGCCACGGGCGCTGGCCCTGGTGGGCGACCGCTACCACAATCCGGACTACATCCGCGTCAGCCTGGACAAGATCTTCCAGGAGATCCATGTCCCTATCGACTATACGATTCTTTATGACCGCCTCTCGCGCGAGATGCTGAAGGGCTATCAATTGCTGCTGATCTCGCGCGACGGCATGATCTGGCCCAATGGATACCTGGGACCCGATGCCTATACCGCTTATGCGCACGGCCTGGAGAATCCGGACGATTTTCCGCCTGCCAAGCCCCAGTCCTGGATGACCGAGGAGCAGGGAGCGGCCATCAAGGAATTCGTCCAGGCCGGTAACGGCTTCTACGCCATGCACAACAGCAGCCACATCTCGCTCTCCTCGAAGAACTTTCGCGATGTGATGGGCGGCGCCTATATCGGGCACCCCGCGCTGCGGCCGTTCAAGGTGCGTCCGGTGGACCGCGAACATCCGATTACGCGGGGCATCGAAGAATTCATCGTCAACGACGAGCAGCACTACGTCACCTACGACAAGGACCACAAGCACATCATCCTCGAATCCGAGAACATCGACGGCCTGAACTTCGACAAGCATGGCCGGAAGGCTGTCGCCGGCTGGGCCTACGATTACGGTAAGGGGCGCGTGGTTTTCACAGCCGTAGGGCACACCAATCACGCCATGTGGGTGCCCGGGCACTACGAACTGCAAAAGCGTGCCATTCAGTGGCTGTTGCGCCGGATCTGAAAAAAGGAACTCCGGTCCGTTGAAACTATGTCCATCGAGAACAAAATCGCGATTGTGACCGGAGGCGCTTCGGGGATCGGTAAAGGCATCGTCGAGCTGTTCGCCGAATCCGGCGCCTCGGTCGCAATCTTCGATATCCATGGAGCCGAGGCCCGCCGAGTCGCTGCTTCCCTGTCGGACCGCCACCGGGTCATGGCCATGGAGGGGGACGTTTCCAACGAGCAGCAGGTGCAGGCTGCCGTGGAGCAAACCGTCACACAGTGGGGCGGCCTGGACATCCTGGTCAACAATGCCGGGATCGAGGTGACCGGAACCGTCACCGAGCTTACGGCCGAGCAGTGGGACCGGCAGTTGAGCGTCAACCTGAAGAGCGCGTTTCTGTTTTCGCGCCACGCGATCCCCCGCATGCGCCGCGGCGGAGCGATTGTGAATATCTCCTCGGTCCACGCCTTCGTTTCCTATGCCGGCTGCGCCGCTTACGATGCGTCCAAGGCCGGACTGATCGGGCTGACGCGGACCATGGCGCTCGACCACGGGCGCGACGGCATCCGCGTCAACGCGATCTGTCCCGGCTACATCCAGACGCCCCTGATGGACCACTGGCTGGCGGGCCTGGAGAACGCGGAAGAGACCATGCGGCAGGTGATGAGCTGCCATCCTCTCGGGCGCATCGGCACACCTCGCGACATCGCGCAGGCCTGCCTCTTCCTGGCCTCCGATGCCGCATCGTTCATCACCGGCACATTCCTGGTGGTGGATGGGGCAATGACGGCGGGGGGTCATTAGGAGAGCGGCTACTTCTAGCGCTATGGCCGGGTGATGGGGTTCGTCCGCTTGCTGGCACGCGCGGTTCCGTTCCGCCACTGAACCGCGACCGCAAGGGAGCGGACTTCACTGCCACAGTACTAATTCCCTGTGGCCCGCACCCGGTTGGTCAGCCGCCCGATGCCGCCGATCTCGCAGACCACCTCGTCCCCGTCGCCCAGGACGCTGCTGCCGGAGCCTAAGCCGGCGCCGGCCGGGGTGCCCGTGGCGATCAGGTCGCCCGGCTCCAGAGTCGTGATCGAAGAGGCATACGCGATCGCCTCCGGGATGCGGAACAGCATGTCCGCGGTTGTGCCTTCCTGGCGCAGTTCTCCGTTTACCCACAGGCGGATCGAAAGGTCGTGCGGGTCGGCAATTTCCTCGGCCGTGACGATCCAGGGGCCGCACGGAGCGAACCCGTCGAACCACTTGCCGCCCAGCCAGTCGAAAAATTTGTCGTACTCGCGCAGACGCCGGCCAGCCAGGTTCGCGTTCAGCTTTCGTTCGGATACATCATTGATCACCGTATAGCCGAAAACGTGGCGCAGCGCGTCGGCGGGGCGAATGTGGCGTCCACGCTGCCCGATCACGACGCACAATTCGGCTTCCCATCCCACCGCCACGTTGTTGGATCCGATCGGAATCTCGGCCGTGGCGCCGCTGAGGCAGGTGGCTGGCTTCAGAAAATACTGTGGCGTGAGAATGTCGCTTTCCTGGGGCCGCTCCATGCCGCCCTCGGCGATATGCGCGGCGTAGTTCCCCGCCAGGCAAAGCAGTTTTCCGGGATTCCCGACCGGCGGCAGCAGATCCTCCTCCCGCAACTCGATTGTTTCCGAGCGGGGAATCTCCGCGATGCCGCCGCGAGCGATCAGCGTACGCAGATCCGCACCATCGGCGAACAACTCCAGGCGGCGCGCGCCTTCGCTCTCGCGCACCACGCCGGAACGGAGGCTTCCTCCTTTTTTGACTGTAGCAATTCGCATTTGATTCTATTGTCGTTCAGGTGCGCCTGGTTTGGGGACGCCCATCTCAATAGCTTTCCAGAATCGCCCCGCCGGCCTGTTCGTCCCGCCCGCCCTCCGCATAGCCGCTTACGGCATACGCGCGATGTTCGCTAAACAGCCAGTCGTGCAGTTCGGCCAGGGTGCGGATGCGCGCTTCGAGCGCGGGGAGCGCCGCCATTCGCTCGCTCTCTTTCCGCCGGCGTGCCTCGAGCGCCGCGGCGCTCAGACCGGTATCGGCGGTCGCCTCAAAGCGAAGGACGAAATCTCCACCGGGGCCTTCCAGGCCATAGACCCAGCGAAAGACCGCCTCGGCGCGCGGCATATGGAAGGCGGACGTGATGGTCAACAGCCTCCGCAGCCCGCGCGGTGCGGCGTGCATCACGCGCGAGAAATAGGCGTTGCCGATCGTATCGAGCGAGCAGGTTTCCGGCAGGATCTTTCGCGCATCAGCGCCGCGCGCCGCCAGGTAGCGCGCCGAGGCCACGGACTCCAGCACCGGATAGCCGCGGCTATCGAGCGGCGGCGGCTTATGCGGGGTGCCGGCGCTGAGCGGCATCAGATAGGCGCCCTCGGCGCGGACGATCGCCAGGTCCAGGCGGCTTCGCACCCAAGGCGCCGGAGAGCCGCCCGGGTCGAGACCTCCTCCGGGGATCAGGATCGCATCGTAGCGGTGGATAAGCTCTGTTTTCGAGCTGCGCGCAAAAAAAAGCGCCCCCGGAAGATCCGAAGGGCGCTCGTTTGCCAAACCGCAGACTTACCAGATGAATCGCAAGCCGATCTGCAGCCGGCGGGCGTTCGTCCCGTCCGGGAATCCCTGCGACTGGTTGCCGACGCCATAGCCGGATGCGGGAGTGAGAACGTTCCCACTGACTGTATAAGCGCGGGTCGCAACCGCCGTGTAGTAACGGTGATTGAAGACGTTGAACGCATCAAAGGTGAACATCGCCTTGTACCGTTCGGTGATCGGGAAATATTTGGTCAGGCGCGCATCGATCCTGGCGACCTGATCGACGTCCAGACTGTTAAGAGGGAAAAAAGGCACGCGCCCTGCCGGACCACTGCTGCTTCCGTATCCATTCAAGGTGCCGGTGAAAGCCGCGTTGTAACCGGTTGGAGCCGGCGCCGATGAGATCTGGACAGTGGGGGTGGCGGGCGGTGCCGAGGAGAACGTCCCCAGCAGCGAAAGCTGCCAGCTATTCACCAGGTACCTGGCCCACGGATTGGTGCTGCGCGTGAAGGTCGGCGACCACACACCACTTAACGTCAGGCGGTGGCGCACGTCCAGTGAGGAACTGCCTTTCTCCGCCCGGTAGTCGCCCGGGGAATAACTCTGCGGCCCGCCGCTGGCGAAGATGTTGGGAGTCCCCGCATTTCCCTGACCCTCATCGATCGCATGCGACCACGTGTAGGACAGAGACCCTGTGAAGCCGCTGGAAAGGCGCTTGTTTAGCTGCACCGCCAGGCCGTTGTACCAGCTATTCAGCCCCGCGTCGATGATATTGATGCGAGCATAGCGCGGATCCACGCGGTTCTGCCGTACATAGACCGGTGTGCTGTAAGTCCCTACCTGGTTCCCGCCGGCATCGTTGATGCGGTAAGTGATCGTGGGACCCGGAGCACCGATGTTGATGTCATTGACCGAAGTCAGGTGCAAGCCGCGGCTCCAGATATAGGAGACCGTTAACCCCAGGGTGCGGGTCAGTTCCCGCTCGATGGCGATGTCGCCTTGCTCGGTGTAGGGCGTCCGGAAGTCCTTGGATGCGATGTTGAGGCTCACCGATCCCACCGGCGGATTGTAGGCATCGCTATTCGGCAGCACGTTGGGGAATACGGGTCCGGCTGCCTTATCGCCGGCATTGCTGGAATTGAGCGTAATCGATTTCTGATAGAGGCCGTTGCCCAGCAGGAAAGTGTTGACCAGTCCGCCGGGATAGCGCCCGTAGAAAATCCCGTAGCCGGCGCGAATCACGGTCTTGTTCTGGTTGTCCAGGGCATAGGCAAACCCGATGCGCGGCGCGAACTGTTTGTTGTAGGTCGGAATGCGTCCCGTGGCCGGATAGTCGGGATTGACCAGAGTCGGCTGCGGCAGAGACGTGTAATCGTAGCGCAGGCCCAGGTTCAACATGAAGCGTGAGGTGATCTTATATTGATCCTGCACGAAGAAGCTGTAGTCGTTCATGTAAAAATCGACCACCGGGTTGCCGATGGTCTGGGTGAACGTCGACCAGTCCTTGCTGCCCGCAGTGTTCCCGCTCAAATTGAGGGCCAGGGCCGTGAAGCTCGGGAAGAGGTAGGTGCCCGTGCGGTTGAACAGAAGATTGGTGTAATCTTCGGTCCGCATGAAGTCGAAGCCGAACTTCAGCGTGTGCTTGTCTTTGGTCCAGGTCAGCGTATCCGAGTACTGGAAGCGGTTCTCGCTGGGGTTGGTGCGAGGATAATCCGTCGCCGTGCCCAGGTTGTTCTGGCCCGTGATGTTGATTCCCAGGAAACCGATCCCCGGGATCGCCAGCGCGTCGTTGGGATAGTCGAACTGTTTGTCTTTGAACCAGCCGAAGCGGAATTCGTTCACCATGCTGGTGGTCGGAATGGCCGTCCAGGTGAAGCGTCCGTACTTGGAGCGCACCGACGAATTTACGTTGTTGCCCACGCCGTTGCCGTTGCTCAACACGGCCTGGGTCTGCAAACCATTGGGAGAGACCCAGCGCATCAAGTTGAGGCTGAAGCTGAAAGAATTCCGTTCGGTGGGGCGCCAGTCGATCTTGCCGAAACCCAGGTCCTGATTGGCTTTTCGCGGTACCGTCTGAAACTGGCGGTCCAGGAAGTGGATGGCCGTGTCACACTGTGCCGCCGTGGCCGGCGCAGCGCAGGTGCCGATGAACTTACCGCTGGTATCGAATAGCGGATTGCCAGGCGTGCTAATCGATGCAATCAACGGAAAATCCCGACGCATCGCTTCGTAGTTGAAAAAGTAGAACAGCTTGTCCTTGATGATCTTGCCGCCGGCGCTGACGCCCACCTGGTTGCGCGTCTCCTGCGGGTTGATGGTTGCGAAGGTATCTTTTGCGTTGAAGTCCTGATTGCGGAAGAACCAGTAGCCCGTGCCGTGAAAATCGTTGCTGCCGCTGCGGGTCACCGTATTGACCACCCCGCCCGTGGCGCGTCCGAATTCGGCGGAATAGTTGTTGGAGACCACCTGGAACTCCTGCACCGCATCCTGCGAAATCTGCGAAGAGATGCGCGTGCGGCCCGCGTTCTCGTTGTAGTACGACTCGGTGGTGTCGTTCCCATCGGTGAGGAAGGAATTTCCGCCCGCCACTCCGCGGAACGAGATCAACCCGAACGTCCCGTCCGGCACCACCGCCGGCGAGAGCAGCACAAATGAGTCCACACGCCTGCCGTTAATCGGCAGATCCAGAATCTGCGTGGAGTTGATCACCTGGGAAACGTCGGTCTTGGTGGAGTCGACCAGCGGAGCGGCAGCCAGAACATCCACTTGCGTGGTGGTGCCTGCGACCGCCAGCACGACTTCCAGATTCACATTCTGCCCTACCAATACCTCAATATCCTTGGCGTCATACTGATTGAAGCCTTGTTTCGTAACACTGATCGTGTATCCTGCGGCAGGCACCAGGGACGGGGCCGTAAACACGCCCGCATCCGTAGTACTCAAAGTACGCTTGATGCCTTTGGATTCGTTGGCAACCACCACTTGTGCCGCGGGAACTCCCGCCCCCGAAGCGTCGCGGACGGTTCCGGAAATCGCTCCCAAACCGGCCACCGACTGTGCAAATGCACTACCACTGCACAGGAGGGCGCTAATCAAACCAAGCACTGCTCGGTATCGCATAACTCTCCTCGAAGACCCCTTGATCGTCCAGCATAGCCTTCCGGCCTTACAGATTGATGACGGATACAGGACAAGCTGGTCTCGTACTCGATCCTTTATGGTAACTCGAACGGCCGCCTCGCATCACGCCCTAGGGCAATGGCCCCGCGTAGTTGTACGCACTTACCAAGCCGCGACCGTGAGGGAGCGGTTACAGCCACTCACTCGGTCGCAACCCCGGGCTTACACGATGCCGCTGAGTTTCTTTTCAAACGTGGGAAATCCACTCAGGCGCGCGTCGACCGCTTCCTCCGCCAGGGTGACATACAGATCCCCCAGCGTACCGGTCATACGGCTGTGCAGTCCGGTCTTCAGACTGCCGGCATGTCCCGCTGCAATCACGGCCAGGCCGTTATTCTTGTGAATATTGGCTTCGGCGTGTTCGTGCACGAACAACAGGCAGGTGTGGTCCAATAACGTGCCGTCGCCCTCCGGCGTGGCCTTCATCTTACCAACCAGGTAAGCGAACTCTTCCACATGCCACCGGCAGATATCGCGCAGAATGCGCATGCCGCGCGGCGTCTCTACGTCGCCATGAGTATACTCGTGGTGGCGCTGCGCGGTATGTCCCAGCCACGGGAAGCGTGAGAGCCCTTGGCACTTGGTCAGCATGTAAGAAGCGACGCGCGTCTGGTGGGATGCCAGGGCATGCACCAGCAGGTCGCTTTGTAACTTGGCGATACGCGGCCAATCTTTCAAATCCCCGCCCTCGGGCGGACGTTCCACCACCTGCTTGTACTCCGGCGGCAGGCTTGCAATCGATCGCTCCAGTTCCCGCACCGATGTGAGGTATTCATCCAGCCGCGCCTTGTCCTGGTTGCCGAGCCGTGTCTGGAGCGCCGCCGTATCTTCCTGCACTGCGTCCAGGATGCTCTTCTCGCGGTTGACCCAGTGCTCCTCCTTCGAGCCGAACAGGCGGTCGAACAGCCGGTGCGGAATCATCTCCGGGGGCAGCGGCCGGTCGCGATCCGCCCAGCTCAGATTGCGCTGGATGCTCTCGCCGAACGATTCCTGGCACACGCCCACCTGCAGCGAGCGGAAGCGCGATTCCGTACCGACCTTGCGGGCGATGTACTGATCGATCGACGTCCCTCCCGCGCCGCGGCCAGTGAACACCTGCCCGGAGACCAGCGCGCTCATCGAAGGATAGTGGCTGTTGCCCGGCCCCGGCAGGCGCGCCGCCGGGCTGTCCAGCCCCGTGATGACGTGGATGTCCTTGCGGAACGGAGCCAGCGGATTCAAGCAGGGAGTGAACTGGAAGCCGGCGCCGGTCTCGCGCGGCACCCAGTATTTTTCCGGGATGCCGTTGCCGTTAAACCACAGCACGAAGCGTGTCTCGATGGCGCGATCGCCCAGGCGGCCTCCCAGCGCATAGGCCTTTCCGTTTGAGGCGAACATCGCTTCGAGTGCCGGCACTCCCACCCGGATCATGGCGCCCGAAAGGCCCACGCCCCGCAAAAAAGTACGCCGCGAAAGCGCCGTTTGGACTGGCATCCTAACTCCCTCCTCCCAGAAACGGCCTGGAAGTGATGATAGAAATTATAAGGCTTTGAAACCGGAATTGCGAACCTTGGAAGACCCGGAGCGACTGGTCCAGGAAGGGCTGATCGGCGGGCGTTTCCGCGCGCCCCACCGCGTAGCGGAATAGCTGCTTCACCACGCATTTCTGGCAGGCCGGCTCGTTGGCCAGAATCCGGCCGAGATCGCGCGGGCTCCCGAACTCCGAGCGCGGAATGCCGCGTACGTAGGCGCTGGTATCCAGGTCCAGGCGATGCTCGGTAGGCGCCATCTTGATGCGATGCTTCATCTCGTCGAACGTCGGGTAAATGGTGATCACCTGCTGCCGCCGGTAACGCCCGATGCCGTCATAGTTCTCGAAGCCGAAGCCGATCGGATCCACAAGGCTATGGCACGCGGCGCAGGTCGGGTTCGTGAGGTGCAGTTGCAGGCGGGCACGATTGGTGAGCGGCTTCTCGTCGGTGGGAGGCGGCAACGTCGTGTTCACTCCCGGCGGCGGAGGCGGCACGATCTGGCACAGAAAATGTTCGCGCACGAACAGGCCCCGTTCGGTTGGCGAGGTCTCCGCCGGCTTGCTGGTCAGCGCCAGGAACGTCGCCTCGCCCAGAACGCCGGCGCGCTTCGAATCCTGCGGAAAATCCACCCGCTCGAACTCCGCTTTGGGCGCTGCCAGTCCGTACAGATTGGCCAGGTCGTTGTTCAGATACGCGTAGTTGGCCGTGAACAGCTCCATGAAGCTGCCGTTCTCCCACACCAGGTGGCGATAGAGCCGGCGCGTCTCCTCCATCATCGCGGCCACCAGTTCGGTGCTGAAGTCCGGGTAGAAGCGGCGATCGCGAATCGCGTTCTTCAGGCGATCGAAGCGCAGCCACTGCGCCAGGAAGACATCCATCGATTGCTGTGCCCGCGGATCGTCCAGCATGCGCCGCGCCGTTCGCTCGATCTGCGCCGGCGTATTCAGTTCTCCCGCCTCGGCCGCGTGGAACAGGGTTTCATCCGGCATCGTGTCCCACAGGAAATAGGAGAGCCGGCTGGCCGTCCGATAAGCCGGAAACTCTCCATTCGGACCCCCTTCCAGATGGAACAGGAAGTTGGGCGATTGCAGCATCGCCTCTACCACCAGTTGCGCGCCCTTCTGGAAATCGCCGGAAGAAGCCGCGTCCACCAGGAACAGCTTTTCATAGCGCGCCATCTCCGGCGGCGTCAGGGGGCGCCGGAATGCCCGGCGTCCGAACTCGCGGATGAATCGCTGGCGGCAGGCGGCATCACTCGCGCCGGAAGGACGGCACGGAATCAACTGGCGCAGATCCCCTCCGCGAAACGCATTGCGCGCCAGTTTCTCCGCGGAGCGGTTGTACGCTTCTTCCAGCACCGGCGCGACGCTCTGCCCGGCGGCCTGGTTGGTGAAGCCGTTGATGTAGTCTTCCTGGGGAAACTGATCCGCCGGCCGGGTCTGGTCGCCCAGCAGGTCGGCCACCGTCTGGTTGTACTGGCTGTGGGTCAGTCGGCGCACCACCGCGGGCTGCTCCGCCGCTGTGCCGCGGCGCGCGATGGCTGCCGCCACGCGATCCTCCGGCAGGCTGGCCAGGTAGGCCACCCACTGCCGCAGTATCTTTTCCTCTTCGCTCCCCGGATGAATGCGCTCGCCGCCGGTGTGCTGGATCCGGTTGGTCGGCTTGCGGAACAGCAGCGACTCCTCGGGATGCTGCCGGTCTACCAGCAGTGCCAGGCGCATCCCGAAGGCCTGGATCTCCTCTTCGCCGGCCTTCTCCGGAGGAAACTGCAGGCGGGTACGCGACGCCACACCGTTATCGTTGTGGCACATCCGGCATTGCGCCTTTTCGAGTACCGGAAACAGCTTGCGAGTGAACTCCTCGGGTGATTGCGCGACCAGCGCCGGCACCGTCAGAAGAGGCAGTACAATTCCATACAACCGCGCCATTGCTTCCCTTGCCCCTCAAACCCCAGCCGCCAGCTATCGTATCACTTCCGCACTCTGGTAACCGAGCCGCGTCGGCAAGCGGACCACTCGCTACGTTCTTGCTCTCCGCCGCCGCACCGCCAAAACCACCGGTACCACCAGCACCCCGGTGATCGCCAGATAGCTCACCGCCCGGCATAGCTTCAGTTCCCAGCCGCCGTCATAGTCCATTGCGATTTCACAGGGTCCGGCACACTCCGGACGCAGCCACATCAATCCCAATCCATCCTTGTATACCCGGCGCGCTTGCCCGCCCACCGTCGCATGCCAGCCGTGGTGATAGCCCACCTGCACCGAGACCGCCTGTCCGCGCGATGCCGTCGTGCGGATACGGATCTGGTTGCGCCCTCGCCATGCGAAATCGGCCGTCGGCAGTAACGCGTCCTCGAGCGCCGCGACATAGCGGGAGGCCTCGGCGCTGTCCTTGCCGTCCACCGGCGCGTGCCGCACAATCGCTCCCTCCGGCACCACGTGCGCCAGCGACGGCGAGCGCGAAGGCACCCGATAGATGGTCACGCCGTCTTCGCTCCACAGCGCTGGCAGCACCCCTTCGAATTTCTCCGGATGCGCGAACGGCTTCCAGAACTCCTTACTCTCGCGCCCGCTCACGCCCACCGCCCCCACGCCAAACGCCTTCAGCCAGACCAGAGAAAGCCGCGCGTCTTCCTCCGCCGTGCCTCCGCTGCCGAAGAGAATGGCCGCGTTCGCATTCTGCTGGCTCCGGTTGGTCGCGATACTCCACGAGCCGCCCGCAAACTGCTCGACATCCGCAAACGCATTGGCCCACTGCCCGACGGAGCCGGGCAGCAGCGCGCGCGTGCCGGCCAGGTTCTTGTCTGCCCAGACCGCGGCCCGATACTCTACGGTCTTGGTGACGTCCTGCGGAATTGTGTAGGCCTTCTCCATTTTCCGGTGGGCTAGGGTCGCCTCCACCGCCAGCGCGAGCAGCAGCAGGATCACCGCGCGCCGGATCGCCGTCGGCATTTTTTCCAGAAGCGGCCGCGCGCCGAATGCCACCACCAGCGCCAGCGCCAGTTCCATCTCGAACTTGTAGCGGCCCGGCTGCGGCAGCAGGCGCCGGTTCAGGTACTGCGCCAGCATCGGCACGCTGGCCATCAGATACGCCAGCAGTGCGAAAAATTGCATCCGCCAGTCCTTGACCCGGTGCCGGATCAGGTGCCAGAGCAGCGTCCAGCCCACCACGACCAGCGCCAGCGCCGTCAGCGACCCTGCCGTCCATTTCTCTTCCTCGTGCACCGACGCCGTCTCGCGGATCGCCAGCAGCAGCGAGGGAGGAACGAACGCCATCGCCATCAGGTAGCCGTATGCTCCGATCCCCGCGGTCAACAGGACATTTCTCTGCCACTCTTCCCGCCGCAGGACGAACAGCAGGCACACCGCGCTCATCACGATGATCGCCGGACCGAAGGCGCTCGCCGTCGTCATGATTGCGATCGAGGTAGCCGCCGCGGCGTAATAGATCACCCGCCTCTTTTGGATCGCCAGCGCCAGAAACAGGATCGCCAGCGGCAGGAAGGCCAGCGCGGCCAGGTGCGGCGTGTCGTCCCAGAAGGACATCACAAACAGCCGGCGGGCATCCCACAGCTTGCCCAGGCGGAACTCGCCATCTGGGACCAGAATCTCGGTTACCGAGGTGAGCGAGTAGAACAGGGCCGCGCCGAAGCTGTACCCCGGCGAGCGCGTCAGCGCCCAACTCATCAGGAAAAGCGTCAGAGGCAGCAGGCAGTACACCAGGGCGGTCACCGAGCCGAAAGCGGCATCGTATGGCACCGAGCGAATCGCGTGAAACAGCGAGGTCAGTGCCGGCACCAGCGGCGTGTACGTCGCCTCGAATGGAATTCCGCAGTCCCAATAGGGCCACCACGCCGGAGAAAACCAGCTTCCTTCGGCTCGCCTGGCCAGCGCCATCCAGAAGCCGTGCATCGAGTTCATCGGCGCCGTATGGAAGGAAAACAGATCGCGAACAATGTACGCGTTGATCCACAGCAGAACGATGCTGTACCCGGCGGCCAGTGCCCACTGCCGGCGATTGCTCGAAGAGAAACTCACGTGGGAAGCCATCGTATCACCCATCGCCTCTTTGAAAGAGCGTAATGCCCGCGATCCCGGCCGCTCCGGCCTCCAGACATGCCGCCGTGTTCTCGCGTGTAATGCCGCCCAGCGCCAGCACCGGCATCCGCACCGCATGCGCCGCCTCCCGCAGCCGGTCCAGCCCTGCCGGCGCGCCATAGGCCGCCTTCGAGGGAGTGAAAAAAACCGGGCCGAACACGGCGAAATCGGCTCCTTCCTCCTCCGCTCGCCGAACCTCCTCGACGGCATGACAGGAAACGCCGATCCGGAAGCCGCCGGGCACGATGCGCCGTAACTCCCCGGGCGGGACCGATCCGGAAGGCAGGTGCACTCCGTGAGCGCCTGCTGCCAGCGCCACATCGGTCCGGTCATTGATCAGAATGCGCGTCCCGTGCGGATTCGGTAGCGCCAGCACCCGCCGCGCGAGCGCCAGCAGTTCCCGCGTCGTCAGGTCCTTTTCGCGGATCTGGATCTGCTCCACTCCCTCCAGCAGGACGCGCGCCACCGTCTCCACCAGGCGATCGATTCCTCCCAGCGGCTGCCGGTCCGTGATGTAGTACCGCAGCATCTCAGAGAATGCGCAGGGCGCCGGCGGGAAACTCCACCAGCCACTCTTTGTTCTCCTTCTGCCGTTCGTACTCCTCGCGCGGAAGCTCCACCACAATCTCTCCCGAGAATTGCAGCCGGACCCCCTGGGCCTTCTCCGAGACCCGCTCCAGGCGCGCGGGCACCTGGTTTGCCTCCGCGCGCTCCCCGTTGGGCGCGTGCGCCCGCAGTTCTTCGGCGCGCACGCACAGCCAGACCCGGTCGCCCTTCAGCCGGCCGGGAAAGTAGGGACCGGTCAGCTCGAAATTCTCCAGGCGGATGCGGCTGGTCTTGCGGCCCGGATCGAGCGCCGTCAGTTCCGCCGGAAACAGGTTCGGTATCCCCAGCAGCCGCGCCACGTCGATATTGGCCGGCTGGTCCAGGACCTTGCGCGGCGGTCCGCTCTGCACGATCCGACCTTCGCGCAACACCAGCATCTCATCGCCGATGGCGAAGCATTCATCCAGATCGTGAGTCACCAGCAGAACCGGGAGGCTGAAATCGGCGCGCACCTGGCGCAGCAGTTCGTACAACTCGCTGCGCAGAGGCGCGTCCAACCCCTGCGCGGGCTCGTCCAGCAGCAGCAGTTTGGGCGCGGCGATGAGCGCTCGCGCAATCGAGCA
>CAZMRK010000582.1:0-11258 GCA_964568355.1 uncultured Solibacteraceae bacterium
CTCCAGTATTACGGGCGGTTTTACCGGTCGGCGCTCTATCCGCCGATGCGGCAACTGGATCGATCGTTGGCCCGTTGGGCCGATCGGAAATACAAGAAGCTGCGCAGACATTTGCGCAGGGCGACGCATTGGGTCGCGAGAGTCTCGAGACGCGATCCGAAGTTGTGGGCGCACTGGCAGATGGGTGTGCGGCGGGGCTCCATGGCGGGAGCCGTATGAGCGGAGACGTTCACGTACGGTTCTGCGAGAGGCTCGGGGTGAGATTCCCCGGGCCTACTCACCTAGTCCGAAAATGGTTTAGTCCGGAAATAGCAATCGGGGCGTAGGCGCTACCGTCCTGCCGATCTGGGAGTTCCACAGCGCCGCACCGGAGTTGCTGCTGCGTCCCCTGCGCATCCTGATGGGGATTTCTATCCTCGTGCTGATGATTGCTTGCACCAATGTGGCCAACCTGCTGCTGGCGCGCTCGGTGGCGCGCCGCAGAGAATTCGGGATCCGCATGGCCCTGGGCACGGGTGGAGGGCGCTTGAGCCGGCAACTGCTGACTGAGACCGCACTGCTGGCGGTGGGCGGCGCATTGGGCGGACTGCTGCTGGCGTCCTGGGTGGCGGAACTGCTGCCCTCGCTGGTGCCCAAGATCGGATTCTCGGTGGTGATTGGCTTTGCGCTCAACTGGCGCATTCTGACGTTTACAATCCTGATCTGTGTCGCGCCGACGCCGCTGTGCGGCGGGGCGCCGGCCTGGTTCTGGATGCGTCCGGATGTGAACGCGGTGCTCAAAGAAGGCGGACGAAGCGGAGGGCACGGCGTGGAGTCGCATCGCACACGGGGCTTGCTGGTAGCGGGCGAGGTGGCACTGGCGACGGTGGCCAGTTCTGCACGCGGCTGCGCGACCGTCTGGCGCCGCTTCCCAAGGTGGAGCAAGTGAGTTACGCGGACGCGGCGCCGCTGGGTTCGAGCGCCGGGCCGTATACGCGCATTGAGGTGGAAGGCTACGTGCCGGGACCGGCGGAACCCATGAACGTCAACCGCTATCTGACGGCGCCAGGATACTTTGCGACGCTGCGAACACCTCTGCTGGCAGGTGACCATGCTGTCGCAAAAGGTGGCGGAGAGTATGCTCGGGTCGATGGGGCTGATCGCTCTGGTGCTGGCTGCAGTGGGCTTGTACAGCGTGATGGCCTATTCGGTCAGCCGCCGCACTCAGGAGATCGGTATCCGGACGGCCCTGGGCGCGCGGGCCGGCGAAGTGCTGGTGGACGTGCTGAAACGCGGCATGGCGCTGACGGCTGCGGGCCTGGCGGCCGGGATAGTCGTGGCGTTGGCGGCCACGCGCGTGGTGGCGGGCATGCTGGTCCAGTTGAGCGCGATGGACCCCCTGGTGTTCGGCGGCGCCGCGGTGTTTCTCGTGCTGGTGGCGCTGGCAGCCTGTTACCTGCCCGCGCGCCGGGCGGCCAGGGTGGATCCAATGACGGCGCTGCGCTGCGAGTGATCGGGAGTTCTCCGGAAGCGGCACTACAATAGGGGAAGGAGAACCGGATTCATGGACCGTCGTGAATTTCTGGCCGCGAGCGCGGCCTTGTCCGCTACTTCCGCAATGGGGGCGTCGCAGATGCTGCCTCGCCGGTCTTACAAGAATGGAATTGAGCTTTCCATCCTCGCTTTCGGCGGGATCGTGGTTTGCGGCTTGAGCCAGGAGGAGGCATCGCGACGAGTGGCCGCAGCCTACGACCGCGGTATCAACTACTACGATTGTGCTCCTTCGTACTTCAACGGCGAAGCAGAGATGAAGCTGGGAGAGGCCCTGCGCCCCTATCGCAGACAGGTGTTTCTGGCAGAAAAAACGGGCCGACGTGATGCCAAAGGCGCGCGCGAGGAATTGGAACAGACGCTGCGGCGGTTCCACACCGATCACGTGGACCTGTATCAGTTCCACGCGGTGGGCTCAATGGACGATGTAGACAAGATTTTGGCCCCCGGCGGTGCGGCCGAGACGTTTCTGGCGGCGAAAAAGGAGGGCAAAGCGCGGCACCTGGGATTCTCGGCGCATCATGCCGGGGCGGCCCTGCGCCTGATGGACGCGCTCGAACTGGACAGCGTGCTGTTTCCAGTCAACGCGAACGCCTGGGAGAACGGCGGCTTCGGCCCGCAGATTCTGGCCAAGGCGAAATCCAAAGGCATGGCGCGAATGGCCCTGAAGGCGCTGGCGTTTGGAAAATGGCCGGCCAGTTTGAAGGAGAGCGACCGCAAGTATCCGAAATGCTGGTATCAGCCGATTGATGAGCGCGAGATGGCGCGCCTGGCCCTGCGCTTTACCTTGAACCAGGACATTACGGCAGCGGTTCCGCCGGGCGACGAACGCATCTTCGACCTGGCGCTGGAACTGGCGTCGGCGCCGCTGCCACGGCTTAGCGCGACGGAACTGGCGGGGCTGAAGACACAGATCTCCACGCTCGAACCTGTATTCCGCGCCTGAAGCCGGTCAAGGCAGGCGGCCGAGGAGACCTGGCCGGCGGAATCCCTCGAGCACCCAGAGATCGCCGCTGGGCTGGCTGGCGGAAGTGGTAAATGACTTGCCGTCAGGCGAAAGGCTGAAGCCCCGAAGCTCGGTGGTTGCCGGAAAGCTCAGTTCGCCGAGAAGCTTTTCCGCACGAGCGGCGATATTGAGCGAAGCGATCATGCGCCGCCCGTCGGCGAGGAGTTTCACTCCATAGATCGATTGGCCGTCACGATCCCACCCATATACCTGCCAGTGGTCCGGGCTGAGGGCGAGTGTTTCCGTGCCATCGGCTGAAACCAGGGTGAGGCCTTGCATGGTGACGCAGGCGATCCAATGGGAATTCCCGCGATTCCATTTGGGGTGTGAGGGGAGGCAGGCATCGCGGAGGACCACGGGCCGCGAGCCGCCGCCGGAAGGCGCCTTGACCAGTTGCCAGGTTCCTCCGGAGTTGCGCAGATAGGCAATCCAGGACCCGTCTCCGTTCCAGGAAGGCGATCTCTCGTCCGCGGCATCCGACGAGAGACGCGCCGGCTTGCCGCCGGTGACATTGGAGATGTAAACGGCGTGTCCCGTGCTGCCGGCCACGGAATAGGCGATGCGGCGACCATCGGGTGAGAAGTTCGCTTCCCGGAAAGCTGCGATCCAGGCCCGCCCGAATTCTTTCCCGGTGACCAGGGGGCGCTCCCATCCATCCTGTACATTGCGTACCCAGATCTCCCAGGAACCGGTCCGGTCGGTAGAGTAAGCGATCTGGTCGTGCGTGGGCGCCCATGTGGGGTCAAATTCGCTGCGGTTGGTCCCAAGGAGTCTTCCGGGCGCGGAACCGTCAAGAGGCACCGTGAGCAAATCGAAGTCATCCTGCGAGGAAACGAAGGCGATGCGCTTGCCGTCAGGCGAGGCGGAAGCCTCGACGGTATCCTTGGTCATAGCGGAAATCGGGCGCAGGCGGCCGTTCCGGCTGTCGAGCAACTGAAGGTCGGCTCCAATCGATCCCGGTACCACCCCGCCAAACACGATCTGACGGCTGTCCGGCATCCAGGAGAAGGGAAAGGCCTGCTCCGCCATGGAATATGACTGGCGGGCGGAACCGTCCGGCCAGGGCAGAATCCAGACTTCCGAAGCGCCATCCCAGCGGGAGAGCCAGGCGCCGAGGCGCCGGGAATCAGGAGAGAAGGCCAGATAGCCGCTCTGATAGCGGGCGGAATCGAAGGGGCGCGCTGTGATCCGGCGGGGCGAACGGCCACTCAGAGCGCGAGCCCAAAGAGCCAGCGGCACTTTGCCGGTCGGATCGCTGCGCAGAAAGGCGAGCGTCTGGCCGTTGGGGGACAGCGCAGCGGAGAAGACGTTGCGCTCCACCAGTTCGGGCGAGCCCCCCGTTGCCCCGACGGAATACAGATCGGGACCACCGGCAGCCTGCTGCAGGAAAAAGATGCGAGATTCATCCGGCGCCCAGAAGGGCCGCTCGCAATCCTGTTCTCTCTGGGTAATCTGGCCGGCCATGGATGAGCTGAGTTCGCGCACGAAGACCTGCCGGACGCCCTTCACGACGGCAGTGAAGGCCAGGCTGTTTCCGTCAGGCGACCAGACTGGAGATCGAGCGAACTCTCCGCTGGTGGCGATGGGACGAATGCGATAAGCGGCGAGATCGACCGCGGCACGTGGAATCCCGAGTGCGGCGGTGAGAAGAACGCCGGCGGCCAGGACCAGAACGGCGAGCAGAGCGGCCAGCAGCGGCCGGATTTTGCGGACTGGCCTGGCCGGGAGCGCAGGCCGGGCCGTGCTGGAGGTGCTCTCTTCGAGACGGGCATGCAAAATCTGTAGCTCGCGGTGAAGATCGGCGGTGGAATTGTAGCGGCCCTCTCGATCCTTTTCCAGACAGCGCTCGATACACCAGCGGAAGGGCGGCGGAAGGCCGGGCACGGATTCGATGAGGGATTGGGGCTGTTCGTCGACAATCGCCGCCATGGTGCTCACCGCGCTCGCGCGGGCAAAAGCGGGCTTTCCGGTGAGCATCTCCCACAGGACCAGACCGAAGGAAAACTGGTCCGTGCGATGATCCAGGCTTTCACCTTTGACCTGCTCCGGGCTCATATAAGCGGCGGTGCCGACAATGAAGCCGGGCAAAGTTTCGGCCACCGGTCCCCCACCGGCCGCGGCAGCCCGGGAATGCAGCGGCTTGGCCAAGCCGAAATCGAGGATTTTGGCGAACCCGTCCCGCGTGATCATCAGGTTGGCCGGCTTCAGATCGCGGTGGGCGATACCGGCGGCGTGGGCGGCGGCGAGGCCTCCAGACACCTGAATGGCGATATCCAGGACCTTGCGCACCGGGAGCGGACCTTTGGCCAGCAGGCTACGCAAGGTTTCGCCATCGACGAATTCGGTTACGATGTACGGCACACTGTCATGCATGCCTACGTCATACACAGTGAGCAGGTTAGGGTGGTTCAGGGCGCTGGCAGCCCGGGCCTCGGTGGCGAAGCGGCGCTGGTGGTCGCGATCGGAGAGGGCTTCGGCACGTAGAACCTTGATCGCGACATCCCGCGACAGGCGTGCGTCGTTGGCGCGGTAAACTTCTCCCATCCCTCCCGAACCGAGAAGACTGACGATTCGATAGGGGCCCAATTCACTACCGGAGCTCAGTGGCATGGAAGTTCCGATGGTCCTGGCAGAGCACCGCGCTCCGCCGGCTCAGACTGCTTATCGGCTGAAATCCCAGAAACTACACGGCGGCGCGGGGGACAGGCGAAGCGTTCGGCCCAGGCGTAACGGATATGAAAGCTTCGTGCGGCCAGTTCGCGCTCGACGAAATCGCGGTCCAGCTCATTGACGCCGAATTGCCCCGCGGAAGTGGCGGCAATCTGGTGGTAGCCGCCGGGTGTGACCTCGCCGCAGCGATAGGTGAAAACATCGTGATCGAGCAGATTGCGAAGGTTCAAGGCGAAAGTCTCGCGAGTCTGGAGCCAGCGTCCGGCCTCGGCTGCGGCGATCTGGTAGACCATCAGGATGGTCTCATAGGCGTGGTCGGAGACTTCGGTCCGAAGGTGCAACTCGCGGCCGCCGATCGGTTTGAGGCGGGGTACGCCCAAAACGAACGGCCCATGGCCATACTCGGCGGCGAGGTGGCGCGCTTTGACAATCTGCATGAGCGCGTCGTAGCGAAAATCGGCCAGTCCGAACAGCGCGCCGGTGGCGACCGCGAGCCCGGCCTCTGCCGCCCGGTCGTGATTGTCCATGCGAAGGGCGAACTCGCGCTTGCGAGGGCTGGCGGAGTGCCAGCGCACGTACGCTTCCGGATCGAGCGTTTCGTCCCACTGGACGATGCCGGAAAGGCCGGCCTCCCGGAGCGCGTGGTAGGCTTCCGACGGCAGGTATTCGGTGCAGAGCAGGACGGCGGAACCGGGCCGGCCGGCAAGCGCGCGGAGAGTCAGATCGACGTGCCGGGCGAGATGGTCCGTCGTGAGCTCGGGATCGGTGGCATAGACCAGCTCGATGACCCGCGCGCCGCGCCCCATGACAGTCTCGATTTCCGCCGCGAGTTCTTCGTGCGAAAGACGCCGGCGCAGGGCGGTTGCCCGGGCGGCCGAGAAGTTGCAGTAAGGGCAGGCATCTACACAGAAGCTGGAAACATAAATCGGGGCGACGTAGCGCACGGCGTTGCCCGCGGGTTTCCGCCAGCGGCCGAAAACGAAGGCACGCAACTCCTGGAACTGCCGCGTGGCGTCCGGGCGGCGCCCGATTTCCAGCAGTTCGGCAAGTTCGGCCAGCGTGAGCGGCGTAGCAGCGCTGCGCTCGGCCAGATCCCGCACGCGTTCCGGAGAGGGGCATTCGACACTCCCCAGAATGCGGCGCACGACGGCATCCTGCCGACTGAAGATCGTGCGGAAGGTAGGCATTCAATAGAGCGAATCAGGGGTCCGCCGGGACGGATCTGAAGGTTCTTCTTCATTATGCCTCTCCGAGACGGGACGAGCCGAGTTTTACCGGCGCATTCCGGGTACAATGGCGGTTCACTGAATCTGGAGGAAACGAACCATGAAGACGTTCCCGCTGTGGATAGCTGCCAGCCTGGCGCTGGCCTCGTGCTGTTTTGCGGCCGACAAGGGCGGCTGGATCAAGATGTTCGACGGCAAGACTCTGAACGGGTGGAAGGCCAGCCAGAATCCGGAAGCCTGGTCGGTGCGGGATGGCGCGATCACCGGGGATGGGGAGGTCAGCCACCTGTTCTGGATGGAGAAGGAGTGCGAGAACTGCGAGTTCAAGGCCGAGGTGAAGATCAATCATGGCGGCAACTCCGGCATGTATTTCCGCACGGCGTTCGGCCCGGGCTTTCCGAAGGGCTATGAAGCGCAGGTGAACTCGAGCCACAAGGACCCGGTGCGGACCGGGAGCCTGTACAACTTCCACAAGATCTTCGACCAGTTGATTCCGGACGATGTGTGGGGGACGCAGGATATTGTCGCCGACGGCAACCACATCGTGATCAAGGTGAACGGCAAGGTGGTTACCGACTACGTGGACGAGAAGAACACGTATACCAAGGGCTATTGCGCGCTCCAGCAGCACAACAAGGGCAGCGTGGTACAGTATCGCAACCTGATGTTCCGCGTGCTTCCGCCCAAGAAATAGGGCGCTGACATTTCTTGTTGCGAGCGAGACACTTCCTTACAATCCTCCCTCGCGAATCCTCTTAGGATGGATTTGTGGGCGGACGACGGGGCAAGAAAGACGTCACCCGCCTGCGAATTGGAGGAGATATGACGCATCGCAACCGGATTCGCGCGGCCGCGGTCCTGCTGGCATCGTTCGGCATGGCAGCGGCGCAAACTACTTCCACCAGAACGATTACCGGCCCCAACGGGAAGACCGCCAGCCGGACAACCACGCGCAACGGCGGCAGCGTGCAATCCACCGTGACGGGCCCTAACGGGAAATCCGCCACACGCAGCACGACCCGGGGAGGCGGGAGCGTGCAATCGACCGTCACCGGTCCCAACGGGCAGACGGCGAGGCGGAGTGTGACGCGAGGCGGCGGCAGCGCGACGGCCACTGTGACCGGACCGAAGGGCAAGACCGCAACCCGCCAGCGTGTGTTCACGCGTCCGTAGTGGGGGCCGCCGGCGAAGGATCGCCCCAGGTCGCATTCGGAGGATCACTTGCGGCCTGAGGGCGATTTCACCGGCATATCCACTTGCCCGGCGCACGATTTGTCGGGCGGCTTTGAACTGTCACGGAGGCTTTGCAGCAGGAGGATCATTCGTATGAAATCTTATTTTCGAACCACGATGGTGTTGGCGTTGATGTTGTTACCGGGGGCCGTGTGGGCGCAGACGGCAGCGCCGATGCAACCCGGACGGAACCACCGGCTGGCGCAGCGCCTGGCGATCGCCCTGGATCTGTCGGCGGATCAGAAGGCCGGTATCCAGGCGATTCTCGAGAAAGAGCGGCCGTCGATTGCCGCCTTATTGCAGCAGATGCGCCAGCAGAACCTGCAGTTGCGGTCCAAGACGACGTTCGACGAAGCGTTCGTCCGGTCGGTAGCGCAGCAGCGCGCTGCGACGGCAAGCGAGCTGATGGTGGAGAAAGAGAAGATCCGCACCCAGATCCTGGCCTTGCTGACGCCTGCGCAGCAAGAGAAACTGAAGCAGATGCGGGATGTTTTCCAATCCCGGATGCAGGAACGCATGGGGCAGTTGTCCGGAGGAATGTAAGGCCAGCCCGCGGGACCGCCGTAGATGGAGTCGATTTCTGTTTTATTGATCGATGACGATGTCCAGTTGTGTTCCTCGCTGAGACGTCTTCTGGCGATGGACGGATTCGAGGTGACGGCGGTCCATGACGCGGATTCCGGAGTGCGGCAGGCTCTGGAGGGTGCTTACGATCTGGTGATTCTGGACGTGATGCTGCCGGGCGGCGACGGCCGCAAGGTACTGCGGCGCATCCGGCTCCGCTCGCAGATTCCGGTAGTGATGCTCACCGCCCGCGGCGACGAAGCGGATCGTATTGCCGGTCTCGAAGGCGGGGCGGACGACTATCTTCCCAAACCGTTCCATACGCGCGAACTGGTGGCGCGGATGCGGGCAGTGCTACGGCGGAAGGTGAGCCCAATGCTGCCCGAGGTCTTCGCCGCCGGCGACCTGGAGATCAACTGCAACACGCGGCAGGCGCGGCGGGGCGGGGCGGGGAAGAAGTGCCGCTAACCGGGGCGGAGTTCGATATTCTGCTGCTGCTGGTACGGTCGGCCGGCAAGGTGCTTTCGCGGGACGAGATTGCCGAAGCGGCCCTGGGGCGGCCGGTAGCGCCGTTCGACCGCAGTATCGACAACCACGTCAGCAACCTGCGCAAGAAGCTGGGGTCGCAGCCAGGCGAACGGGAGCGGATTCGCAGCGTTCGCGGGACCGGCTACATCTATCTGCTGGACCTGGGCGGGAGATGATCCACAGCATTCTGGCCAAGATCTTTCTCTGGTTCTGGCTGGCGATGGCGGTGGTGGCCATCTCGGTCGCGGTCACCACGATGGCGGGCGGTCCACTGCCGTTCGGCCGCCGGTGGATGTCCCTGATGCTGAATCAGTGCGCGCACGGCGCCGTGTACGCCTATCAGCACCAGGGGGCCGCGGGACTGGAGGATTACCTGCGGGAAGTGGAACGATCGCCAGGCATCCGGACGGCGACCCTGCTGGATGCCGGCGGCCGCAACCTGTCGGGCGGAGCCAGCCCGCCGCGTGTCGCCGGGCTGCAGGCGGAGACCCGGGGAGGGCGAGAGGCGTGGTCGCGTAACCGGGCAACCTGGACCGGGGTCGCCCAGGTTGCAACACTGCGGGGCGATTTCTTGTTTGTGGGGCAATTTCAGCCGCTGTTGCTCTATGCGAGCGAAGCCGACGTGCAGAAACTGATTCCCCGGCTGGCGATTGCTTTGCTTTCCGCGGGCCTGCTGTGCCTGCTGCTGGCCCGGCACATCACGGCGCCGATTCGCGCTTTGCAGGGGGCCGCGCGGCGTATCGCGGACGGCGATCTTTCCGTACGGGCATTGCCGGCGATCCCTCCCCGCAATGACGAACTGGCTGAACTGGCGCGGGATTTCGACCGCATGGCGGCGCGCATCGAAGCTCTACTACAGAAACAGCAGGAGATGCTGGGCGATATCTCGCATGAACTGCGGTCGCCGCTGACGAGGCTGACGGTATCGCTGGAGCTGGCACAGCGCGGGGAAATCGACGCGCTCGACCACATGCAGGCCGATCTGCGCCAACTGGACGCGTTGATCGGTCAGATCCTCACGTTGACCCGGCTCGAAGCCCGCGAGGGCCACAAGGGCGGGACGGTGGTGAATCTTCGCACGATTGTGGAGAGCGTAGCGGAGGACGCTTCCTTTGAAGGTAAGGAAAAAGGGAAATCCGTCCGGGTGGAGCGTGCCGACGACTGCTGGGCAAACGGCGATCCGGCGTTGCTGCGCAGCGCGATCGAGAACGTGGTCCGCAATGCGATCCGCTACACGCGGCCGCAGACCGCGGTGGAGATGACGTTGGATCTTCTGCCCAGGGGGACATCCACAGCGGCGCGGATCGTGGTGGCGGATCGCGGCACAGGAGTGCCGCCAGGGGCGCTCTCCCGCCTGTTTGAGCCGTTCTATCGCGTGGAGGAGTCGCGCAATGCCTGGTCCGGCGGGACCGGCCTGGGTTTATCGATTTCGCAGCGCGTGGTGCAGCTTTACGGCGGCACGATCGTAGCGCGCAACCGGGAGGGCGGAGGCCTCGAAATGGAGATGTGTTTTCCCGCCCGGAGCGATGCGGGCGCGCGGCACCCGCTATAATCGAAGGTTCATGAAGGCTCGCGTCTTTGTTTCTCTTAAAAGCACGGTCCTGGATCCCCAGGGCCAGACGGTGCGGTCCGCTCTGGCAGGCCTGGGCTATCGCGATATCGCCGAGGTGCGCCAGGGCAAGTTCTTCGATCTGAGCCTGGCGGAGGGCACCACGCGGGAACAGGCCCAGAAGGATATCGAGACCATCGCTCACGAGGTGCTGACCAACCCGGTCATCGAAGAGTACCGCGTGGAATTCCTGGATTAGCGCGAATGCCCGACCCCGTATAATGGGGGGATGTGCGGGATTGTGGGCTATATCGGCGCACGCCGGGCTGTTCCCATTATTCTCGAAGGGCTGAAACGCCTGGAGTATCGTGGATACGATTCCGCCGGGCTGGCCGTATACGATGACGACAACCATCTGGCGATCCGGCGCGCGCAGGGGAAACTGAGAAACCTGGAAGACGCCATCCGTATGAATCCCGTGGATGGCAGTTTCGGCATCGGGCACACGCGCTGGGCTACCCATGGCCGGCCAACCGAGGAGAACGCGCATCCCCACCGCGACTGTAAGGGTGACATCGTGGTGGTGCATAACGGCATCGTGGAGAACTACCTCAGCCTGAAGCAGATGCTTCAGAAAGAGGGACACGTTTTCAAGACCGAGACCGACACCGAGGTGATCGCGCACCTGGTGGAGAAATATTTCCGGGGCAACCTGGAAGAGGCGGTGCGCTCGGCGGTCAAGCACCTGACCGGCGTTTTTGCCATGGCGGTGATCGCGCGTACCGATCCATTCAAGATCGTGGCGGCACGTTCGGGGCCGCCGGTGGTGATCGGGCTGGGCGACGATGAGTACTTCGTGGCCTCCGACGTGCCGGCGATCCTACACCATACCCGCGACATGTTCTTCCTGGCCGACGGCGACCTGGCCACACTGACGAAGGATGGCGTGAAT
>CAZMRK010000583.1:0-2883 GCA_964568355.1 uncultured Solibacteraceae bacterium
GGTTGACCGCCTTCCATGACCGCAACCACCGAGTTCGTGGTCCCTAAATCGATACCGATAATCTTTCCCATAAGCTCGAAAAGCCTCCGTAAATATCTATGCCGAAGTGCGCGGCCGGAAGAGCTTTGCCCCGTGCGTTCGTGCCGCAGCAATTAGTACAACTTCATTATTAAATTTTAGTGTTGTATTGTCAAGTTCTCTTGCGCTTGTCTTGTCTCCCCTCGCACGCAAGCGTCGTCCGCACCCGGTCCAGAAGGATCTCCGTGAGTCCCGGATGCTCATCCAGCGGAGAGCCCACCAGGACCAAAACGCCCGGATGGGCCGTTCGGATACCTTTGATCAATACCGGCAGATCCCTTTGAAGATGCAATCCAAGTGTAAGAAAATAAGGGAGAACTACAATTCTTTCGGCGCCTCGGCGCACCAGGCGCTCGGCCGCTTCCGCCAGCGTGGGCCGAACCGGGTCCAGAAAAGCCGTTTCCACCAGCTTGAAACCCCCTGCCTTGGCTACAGATTTGGCAACTTTCCGAACGGCGGTGTTCGCGGAGGCGATGCTCGATCCGTGACCGAAAACGATCAGCCCGGTCTTCATACCCCCCCTCAAGGAAGGATCAGCGAGGGGCTGCTCGGGGATTGCTCCTCACGCGGAGAGGAAAAGAAGGTGCGCAGGAAATCCACAAAGGCGCGCCCCCGGGCCCGGCCGTTGTTTCGGTCGAACTCCAGACGCTGGAGGAAGGCCAGAACCCCCAAGACATCGGCGTCCCGGGTGTGGGTAATGCCGAGCTGCTCGGTTTCGTTGCGCCGGAAATCGGTCACGGCCTGCTGGACGTCGGCATAGATATTCCCCGCCAGCGCATTCGTGGGCAGCGATTCGTAGTAAACCCCGCTCTGCAGCGTGCGATAGGTCCGGATCAGCGCATCCAGTGCGTCGCGGACGTCGAAATCCACCCCTCCGCTGGTTTCAAGCGCCGCTCCGGCCAGAGTCTGGCCTACAAACAGCAGCAGCGGCTCATGCTGGGTCAGGAACGCCTCCGTCACCTGAATGTCGCGGTTGGGAACCTTCTCGGGATCCACCGGAGCGACCCGCTCGTGTTCCCGGGCGTCCCGCAGGTAAGGGCAATCCAGCGGGCAACTTACCGTGACTTCCCGCTCCGTGCCGCAGCAGATGCTGCAGATTTCGCCACGAACACCCGGGCAATACCGGCGGGGACGCCGCGTTTCGCAAATCGCGCAGGTCATTTCTTTAGTATAGAGGGAGGCCTTTAGTATAGGAGGAGGGATACAGAAGACGAATGCAGCGCACCAACCTCTATATCAAGATCGAACTCGAACATCAGGATCAGGAACAGCCCGAACGCCTGGGAGAGGAAATCTGCCGCCAGGTTCGCAAGATTTACGGAGTGCGCTCCGCTGAGGTCTCCAGCATCACGCCAGATGAGGACTAGCTCCGACCATCGTGTGATAGGTTCGCAGGAAAAACGCGTCGGTCATTCCCGCAATGTAGTCGCAGACCACACGATGGGTCGGCTGGACTGCCGCCAGCTCGCTGTAAGGCTCCGGGAGGCGGTCCGGATTCTCCAAAAAGAAAGAGAATAATTCCGCGATCATCGATGTGGAGCGATTCCGTTCGGCTCCCAGGTCAGCCGAAGAGTACACGTGCCGGTGCAGGAATCGCTTCAAGTCCGCGGCGGTGGCGGCCGGCTGGGGCGTGAAAGCGGCGAGCCGCTTGAGATACTGGCGGACCGCCTGGTGATCCTGCACCCCCGCCTGGGTAGCGGCGTGCACGGTCCCTTCGATCAGCCCCGACACCAGAGAATCAATCAGTTGGCGCAAAACCTCGTGAAACCGCTCCCGATCCGAGGCCCCGGGAAACTGCGTCTCCACAGCGTCGTAAAATTCAGCATATTGTGGAACCTCGGCCGCCACTTCTTCAATCCGGAACAACCCCGCCGACCAGGCATCATCGAGGTCCGCCGTGTTGTACGCCACTTCATCCGCCAAATCGATCAATTGAGCCTCGAGCGGCGGCCGCTGGCCGGGCAAAAATTCGTCCAGCTCCGGGAATTCCCCAGGGGCGATATCCCGCGAGTGCTTTACCATGCCCTCCCGGACCTCAAACGTCAGGTTCAAGCCGGGAAAGCGGGCATACCGCTGCTCAAAGCTCTCGACGATGCGCAGGGCATGCAGATTGTGATCGAACCGGTCCGAGAAGCGCGCCATCTGCCGGTTTAGCTCCTCTTCGCCGGCGTGGGCGAACGGCGGATGGCCGATGTCGTGGACCAGGGCCAGCGCTTCGGTAAGATCCTCGTCCAGTTGCAATGCCCCGGCGACCGTCCGGGCGATCTGCGAGACTTCGATGGTGTGGGTCAGGCGGTTTCGAAAATGATCCGAGAGCCCGGCTGTGAAAACCTGTGTTTTGGCCTCCAGGCGCCGAAAGGCCCGTGCATGTACTACCCTGTCCCGGTCTCTTTGAAAAGGATTCCGATAGGGATGGTCGGGTTCCGGATAACGGCGCCCTCTGCTCGCCTCGACCGGAAACCGGAGATGCCGGAGCATGGGCAACTCCGCCTAGTTCGGGAAGAGTTCGCCGTACAGGCGGATCGCGACCTGGCTTACGGTTCCGGGATTGGTCCGCAGCGGAGCCAGCAGCTTGCGCGCCTCCTCCGGCTTGCTCTTGGCGAGCCCCTGTACCAAAGCCAGAGTGGCCTGATCTTTCGAGACGAACAGACTGGGATGATCGATCAGCGAGCGGAGCAACTTCTCGGCTTCTGCGGGATGTCCATCGGAAAAGTAGATTTGCGCCAGCGAGAGCTTTGCGAGCGGTCCATAGTGGTCATCGCCGGAATCCACAACCTTCTGGAAATGCTTGGTCGCTTCCGGCAG
>CAZMRK010000584.1:0-3062 GCA_964568355.1 uncultured Solibacteraceae bacterium
GCGGGTGGACACCTTCAATCCATATAAGACCGTGCAGTTTCGCTTTTCCATGGATCAGGACACGACCATCGGTACCACGGATCTTCCTTCCATCTGGAATCAGAAGCCGCGCGAGGGAATGCAGCTTCACTGGGACGGCAATAATACCTCGCTCGAAGAGCGTAACAAGAGCGCCGCTCTGGGAGCTGGTGTGACGCCGCCGACGATCGATCTGCGATCGATGAAGCGCGTGGAAGACTGGCTGCGGGATGAGTTACAGCCGCCGCGCTATCCTTACCCGATCGACGAGAATCGGGCCGCTCAGGGCGCCGCCATCTATCGGGCGCACTGCGCCGGGTGCCACGATTTCGGCAGTGCCGCCGTCGGCAAGGTAACGCCGATTGAGGCGATCGGCACCGATCCGCACCGCCTGGATTCCTTCACGTATGAGTTCGCCGCGAACATGAATACGCTTTTCGCCGGGTATCCGTACCGCTTCACCCATTTCCGCAAAACCCGCGGTTACGCCAACATGCCGCTCGACGGCGTTTGGGTGCGCGCTCCCTATCTGCACAACGGATCGGTGCCTACGCTACGCGATCTGCTCGAAGCGCCCGAGAAGCGGCCGCGGACCTTCTACCGCGGCTACGATGTCTACGACTCCCGCAAGGCCGGCTTCCTCTCCGACGTGGCGGAGGAGGACGGACATCGCTACTTCCGGTATGACACTTCGGTTCCGGGCAATGGCAACGGAGGCCATCTGTATGGGACGCAGTTGCCGGAGGCGGACAAGGAGGCCCTGGTGGAGTACCTGAAGAAGCTCTGACGGAGAACTCCGATGACCACACCGCAACAGCGATCTCGCAGGCTTCGCGTCCTGGCCGTGCTGGCCCTGCTTCTCCTGGGCGGAGCGTTCTTCGTCTGGTGGAATTTGTTCCGCCGCGTGACCACGCACTACGCCTCCGCCGAGGAGCACTTCAAGTACGGCTCGATCGGAGTGGAGGTCCCCGCCGGAATTCCGTATTGGATCTGGCTGGTACTGCCGCGCATCTTTCCGGATAAACTGCCCGGTCCCGGCGGATACGTCGCGCTGGGCGCTTCCTGGGAGGCGGGCAGGGAAGTGCCGATCGGCTTCACCAAGGAGATTGTGGGAATCCCGCGCGTCGGCGTAAACTGCGCCGGCTGCCATACCACCTCGGTGCGGACCGCTCCCAACGATCCGCCCCGCTTCTACTTCGGCGGACCTTCCTCGCGCTTCCTGGCCCAGGGCTACGTACAGTTTCTGTTTGCCTGCGCCCACGATCCGCGCTTCAATTCCGCCACCATCATGAAGGAGATTCTGGCCATCTACCAGATGTCCTGGATCGATCGCCTGCTCTATCGTTATCTGATTATCCCCTTCACCCGGCGGCAGATTCTCGAAACCGAAAAGCGGGACTATTACTGGATGCCGGAGCGTCCGCGTTGGGGGCCGGGACGCACCGATATGAATCCTTTCCAGCGGCAGGTGATGCGGCTGCCCGACGATCACACCGTGGGCAGCACAGACGTCATGGCGATCTGGAATGAGCGCGCCCATGAAGGCTTTTTGCACCATTCCGACGGCCTGAACACCACCCTGGTGGAATCGGTACGATCGGCTGCCCTGGCCGCGGGAGCCACGAAAAGCTCCATCGATATCGCCAGCCTCGACCGTGTACAGGACTGGCTCCTGGATCTGCCCGCGCCCCGCTATCCGTTTCCAGTGGACTCCGCGCTCTCCGCGCAGGGGCGCGATCTGTTCACCCGCCACTGCGCATCCTGTCACGCCTTCGGAGGCGAGCGCACCGGCAAGGTGATCCCGGTGAGCGAAGTGGGCACGGACCGGCATCGTGTAGACCACTGGCCGCAAAGCTCCGCCGACGCGTTTAATCATTGGGCGGACGGCTATCCTTGGGCTTTCCATCATTTCCGCAGCTCCAACGGCTATGTATCGCTTTCGCTGGATGGCATCTGGCTGCGCGCGCCCTATCTGCACAATGGATCGGTGCCCACGCTCCAGGACCTGCTGGAGCCTGCCGAGCGGCGGCCGCGGGTTTTTTATCGAGGCTATGACGTGTACGACCAGGAGCATGCCGGCTTCGTGTCGAATGGCGAGGAAGCGCAGCGCGCGGGCTTCCGTTACGATACCGCCGTCATCGGCAATGGAAACCAGGGGCACCTTTACGGCACCAGCCTGACGGCGGCCGAGAAGCGCGCCCTGGTCGAATACATGAAGACGCTGTAGAAGAGGAGATCGAATGGGTACGGAACGATTCTGGAAGATCCTGTGGCTGGTGGCGGTGTGGCACAACATTATTGGCGGGGGAGGCATGATCTTCCTCGGCGGCTGGGTTTATGCGCGCGAAGGGCTCGCTTTCCCGGTGCCGGGGGTCAATTATGTGCGCTGGTGGTATCTCATCCTGGTCTTCGCCTGCATGTACTACATGGTCTACCGGGACCTCTATCACAATCGCAATCTGGTCATCGCCGGCATCCTCGGAAAGCTGGCTTCCGCCACGCCGGATTTTTATTACCTCACTTTCGGCAGCGGGGTCCCCAAGTTGTTTTGGATTACGGTCTGTACCGATTACGCGTTCGCCATTCTCTTCTGGCTGTTTCTGGGTTTCCTGGACCGGCACAAAGAACCCGCTCCATAGGCGGAGCTTCCTGTCGGAAAACCGAAACGGTAGTTTCGGTTTTTTCGAGCACGACCCAATGGAATGAGGTACTTGTGGAACCAGGACCGAAACTACCGTTTCGGTTTTCCAACAGCTCGCTTCGCTATACTGGGGCTTCCGTGGAGAACGCGTCATGAGAACTCTCCTTTCGATCTCCCTTTTGCTCGGTCTGCCTGCCCTCGCGCAGCGCGGCGAGGCTCCCTGGCGGCCGTTTGAGGTCCAGCCCGACCGTTCGGTGGTCTTCCGCCTGAAAGCCCCGCAGGCCAGTGAAGTGAAACTCTCCGGAGACTTCCTGCAGCAATCGCAGGCACTTCAGAAAGACGATCAAGGGATCTGGACCGTCAAGGTCGGTCCGCTGGACCCGGCGATCTACGCCTACACCTA
>CAZMRK010000585.1:0-19421 GCA_964568355.1 uncultured Solibacteraceae bacterium
TGGTTCACATACGCCGCAATCAACTCGGCGTGAAACCGATCGGCGATGACGCGAGCCGTATCCATCATCTCCACCGCGTTGGCTCGCGGCGTAATACAGACCAGAATCCGCTCGTGCGTACCCGGGTGCTGCTTGATGCCGTGCCGCTCCAGATATTCGAGGAGCTGCTGATCGACCACATCCGCCGCCAAAACCAACGCCAGTTCGCGCAGGCGCGCCAAACGCTGCTGCCGGTCTCCAGGTTCTTCCGGCGGAGCGTCTACGATTTCGATTTCGTCGGCGCTCTTGAGGAACTCCATCGGTACAGTCTCGGCGACATGTTTCCCGGTGATCGCTTCCACCTGCTCCCGCAACTCCTCGACATACTGAATATTTATCGAACCGATCACTTTGATGCCGGCATTCAGAAGGTCCTCGACGTCCTGCCAACGGGTCGGATTCTTCGCCCCCGGTGGATTGTTGTATGCCAGACCGTCGATGAAGCAGACCGCCGGATGCCGCCGGACGAGCGCCTCGACATTGACCGTGTTGCCGCGTCCGACCGTCTTCAGCGGGATCACCTCGAGGCTGCTGAGCAGCAACTCAACTTCCGGCGGCATCTTGGGTTGAACCCCGCCGATAACGACGTCCTGCCCGCGCTCCCGCCGGCGGCGCGCTTCATCCAACATGCGGAATGACTTCCCGACCCCCGACGCATAACCCAGGAAGATCTTCAGATGCCCCCTGCGCGCAGCATGCTCCTCCGCCTTCGTTTCCAGCAGCAGTTCTTCAGGCGTCTTCCGTCTCAGTTCACCCGCCATCGCGAGCCCGCTCCAAATGGCTTACCATGAGTCCTGTTTTCCTCCGAACCACCAAATCAGGCCCAGTGTGGCCGTGTTCTGCTCCTTCTTCAGCACACCCGACATGTCTGTGAGAAAGAACGGCTGGTTCGAGAAGTCCCGCCGATGCTCCAGCCTCAGCTGAAAACCATCCGCAAACTGGTACGTCGCGGTGAGTGTATGCTCTTTGAGATCCTGCGTCGCTCCACTGAACAGACCGCCTCGGTCCCTCAAATATTCGAAACGGCCCGCGAGCGAGAACTTGGGGGAGAACCGGTATTGCAGATAGCCCGCTCCGCCGGTCACGTGCGATGGCGGTGCGCTCGTAAACGGGCGGTTTATGACATGGTCGAACTCCCCGGCGATTGTGACCTTCCCGGGAGACCAGCTCACATAGGTATCGAAGATGTGGGTGCGTCCGTTCAACTTCGGCCCCGACGCAGGTATCACCGAGAGTCCCGGCTGAGTCGGCAGGCTGGGAACCGCCGGATTGTAGGCAGGCATAAGGTCCCGGCTCTCTCTTCCAAAGAAATAGTTGAGGTTCCAGGAGAGCGTTCTAGCCGGCTTGACGGTCAGTAAGAATGCATTTGATTTATAGCTATTGAAGTCTTCCGTTTGATTGGCTCCATTCACCAGCCAGTACTGTGCCGTCAACTTGCGATTTACGTTGTAGGTGGCGCGAAGACCCATATGATAAAAGGGGAGGAAGTTGAAATAAAACGATCGAGAGTAGTTGATCTCGTCGTACGCATAGTTGTTTTCGAACCCAAGAGCACTGTAGAACTTGCCAACATCCACGGTGAGTCCGCTCCCCAAGGGGAACACGTATGTTCCGTAAGCCTGGAAAATATTCCGGTACACCTGTGGCCTCGGCTCATTTTGCGCTCCTCCCTGCAAGGTCTCTGTGTTCTGTCCAAACATCAGATCGACGCGGCCTCCGTATCTCCGGCCGGCGTCCACATCGGGCGCTCGCTCCAGAATCAACCCCACCTGGTTCAGGGAAAAGCTGTTCCCGAGGACATCGTTCGCGCGGAGAAGGTTTACCCGACCCACCGGCTGATTGAAGTTCCATCCGTAATATCCGTCTAGATAGAAGTTCAAGGTAGTCCCAGGCAGGCCCAGAATACCACGCTCGGTGGACGCTTTCGACTGGTCCTTTGCAGCCGTCATGGGTTCGGAGATGTCGTCGGTTGCGTCTTTCGATACCTGATGTCGGCCAGGCTCCGATTTTGTGGTGGAAGCTCCTTCCATGGCAGCCATTTTCTTTTCAAGAATTTCGATTCGATTCAGCAACTCGCGCTCGCGGCTCGTCAGTGGGGCTTCTGGAGCGGAGCCGGTTTGGGCAGCCAACAACCCTCCCCAGCACAGGATCAAACCGGCCAGCCGGCACGCTGCCGTAGTCGTCTCCTGAGCAACACAAAAGGAATTGCGCATGATCATTTTCTCCAGGGAAGTGTGATGTTCGGTCGGTCCGCTTGCGGATGTGGGGGTCTATTTCGCGCTATTTGCGCGGAAAAGCTTTGTCCAGCGCCAAGTTGAGTTTCAAAACATTGACTCGCGGCTCTCCGAAGATGCCCAGATCCGGCGCCTCGGTGACCTGCCGGATGAGTTGTTTCACCCGGTCCTGCGGAATACCGCGAGCGCCGGCGACGCGCGCACTCTGTGCCTGTGCGGAGGCTGGACTGATGTGCGGATCGAGACCGCTTGCCGATGCCATCAGCAGATCGGCTGGAATGGGTCCGGCGAAATCCGGGTTGCTCTTTCGGAACTTCTCCGCTGCATTTTCCACCCGATCCCTCAGCTTCTTGTTCGTCGGTCCATAGTTGGATCCGCTGGAAGCCGTTGCATCATAGCCGTCCGTGCCGGCCGCGGAGGGACGCGGCTGAAAGTACTCGGGCCGCGTGAAGCCCTGGCCGATCAGCTCAGAGCCGATCATTCGTCCACCGACCCGCAGCAGGCTGCCATTCGCTTGGTGCGGAAATACGAACTGACAGATGCCCGTGATCGCCAGTGGATATGCGATGCCGAGCACAATGGTCAAGAACAGTTTCATGCGAAGCCCGGGAATGATCTGTTGCCACATAGAGATTTCTCCTACGCCAAGTGCAGCATTACAAGTATTTGGTCAATCAGCCAGATTCCTGGAAAGGGTGCAATGATTCCACCAATCCCGTAAATCAGCAGGTTCCGCCGGAGCAGGCTGGCGGCATCGAGCGGGCGGTACTTCACTCCGCGAAGTGCGAGCGGGACCAGCGCAATGATCACTAGCGCATTGAAAATGACGGCGGACAGGACCGCACTCTGCGGCGTATGCAGTCCCATGATATTGAGGTTTCTCAGAGCCGGATAGGTCGCCATGAACATGGCCGGGATAATGGCGAAGTACTTCGCTACGTCATTGGCAATGGAGAACGTAGTAAGGGCACCTCGGGTGATCAGTAATTGCTTTCCGATCGCCACTACTTCGATGAGCTTGGTCGGATTGCTATCGAGGTCCACCATGTTGCCGGCCTCCTTTGCGGCAGCCGTCCCGGTGTTCATGGCGAGCCCGATGTCCGCCTGAGCCAGCGCGGGAGCGTCGTTGGTGCCGTCCCCTGTCATAGCTACCAGACGGCCTTCCGCCTGCTCTTTCCGGATATATTCCAGTTTCTCTTTTGGCGTCGCCTGGGCGATGAAATCGTCCACGCCGGCTTCCGCTGCAATCGCTGCCGCGGTTAGCGGGTTATCACCTGTCACCATTACCGAGCGAATGCCCATTCGTCGAAGGTGGGCAATACGCTCCTTCATACCTCCCTTGACGATGTCCTTCAGATGAATGACTCCGAGCAGGTGGGCTCCATCCGCCACCGCAAGCGGTGTCCCACCGTTGCGCGAAATGCGATCACTGACCTCACGAACCTCATTCGAAACCTGTCCGCCACATTCGGCGACGAACTTGCAGATGGCGTCGGTAGCTCCCTTGCGCAGCCTGCGACCTTCGAAGTCGACGCCGCTCATCCGGGTATATGCCGAAAACGGAAGGAATGTCGCCTGATGCTCGGGAATGTGGCGGCCGCGCAAGCCATGCCGCTCCTTCGCCAGAATGACGATGGAACGGCCTTCGGGCGTTTCATCCGCCAGGCTGGAAAGCTGGGATGCGTCTGCCAGATCCAGTTCGCTGACGCCGGGCGCTGGAACGAACTCGACGGCTTGACGGTTCCCTAAGGTGATCGTTCCTGTTTTATCTAGTAAAAGCGAGTTCACATCGCCGGCAGCCTCCACAGCCTTGCCGCTCATGGCCAGCACGTTATGCTGCATGACCCTGTCCATGCCGGCGATGCCGATCGCCGAAAGCAGGCCGCCGATAGTCGTGGGAATCAGGCAGACCAGCAAGGAAATCAAGACTGCCACACTTGGTACAGATCCGGCCCCCGCCTGCCCCACGCTGAAGACCGCGAACGGCTGAAGCGTCATCACGGCAAGCAGGAAGATCAGCGTCAAGCCCGCGATTAGGATATTAAGCGCGATCTCATTCGGTGTTTTCTGGCGCTGTGCCCCCTCGACCAGGGCGATCATCCGATCGAGAAACGTCTCACCAGGGTTGGAGGTGATCTGCACCTTGATCTGGTCCGACAGCACCTTCGTCCCACCCGTAACCGCACTGCGATCGCCGCCAGACTCCCGAATGACCGGAGCGCTTTCGCCCGTAATGACCGATTCGTCTACCGTCGCGATGCCTTCGACGACCTCGCCGTCGCCGGGAATGAGGTCCCCTGTTTCGCAGAGAACCCTATCTCCGCATCGCAGCATCGAACCGGGGACCTGCTCCACGCCGCCCCCGGCCTTCAGCCGCTTGGCGAGCGCGTCGGTGCGGGTCCTGCGCAGTGCGTCAGCCTGCGCTTTGCCACGAGCTTCTGCCATCGCTTCCGCGAAATTCGCGAACAGAACCGTGAACCAGAGCCAGAGTGTGATCTGAAGTGAAAATCCGGTGCCGCCGGCCCCTGAGAAGATATCGCGAATTAGCAGAAGGGCGGTGAGCGCCGCTCCCACTTCAACTACAAACATCACCGGGTTCCTCACCAGCGTCGCGGGATTCAGCTTCAAAAACGACGCATAGGCCGCCCGGCTGATGATTTCGCGGTCGAACAGCGGACGGGACCGCGCCAGGTTTTTCGGAAGCAGGGACGCGGTGCTCTCCTGGGGACCGCGTGGTTTCGCGCCCGAGGGCGCAGTCATGGTCGGCATCATTTCCTCCAAGCTCTCCGGTTGCGTCAGAAGACCTGGCCGCTCTGCATCAAATAGTGCTCCACCAACGGCCCCAGCGAGAGCGCCGGAAAGAAGGTCAGCGCGCCGACAATGAGTACTGTCCCCATCAGAAGGCCCACAAAAAGCGGACCATGCGTGGGTAGAGTACCGGTCGTCGATGGAATCTTCTTTTTGGCGGCCAGGCTGCCGGCGGCCGCAAGCAGCGGAATCAGGAATAAGAAGCGGCCGGCGAGCATCGCCAAGCCGATCGACAGGTCATACCAGGGGGTATTGACTGTAATCCCGGCAAACGCGCTGCCATTGTTGCCAGTGCCACTCGCATATGCGTACAGGATCTCGCTAAAGCCGTGCGCCCCGTTGTTATTCAAGTTAGCGATCGCGGCGCCTTGCGGGTTCCAATACCCCTTCTCGGGAAAATGCACCACCGAGCTGAGGGCGGTAAAAACCAGGATGCTGAATGCAGTGGCAATGACCGCCAGCATGGCCATTTTGACTTCCTTCTGTTCGATCTTCTTGCCCAGATACTCCGGCGTGCGCCCGACCATCAGTCCGGCAATGAAGACTGCCAGGATGCAGTAGAGCAGGATGCCGTATAGCCCGGCTCCTGTTCCGCCAAAAATTACTTCGCCGGTCATGATGTTGAACAGCGGGACCAGCCCTCCGATTGGCGTGTAGCTGTCGTGCATGCTGTTCACCGCGCCACAGCTCGCGTCCGTGGTGATCGTAGCGAACAAGGCTGAGTTGACAATTCCGAAGCGCACCTCCTTCCCCTCCATATTTCCGCCCGCCTGCTCAGGAGTGGCAGAGGTCTCGATCCCCAACTTCGCCAGAATCGGATTTCCCGACTGTTCGAACCCGTAGGCGATGAACACGCCAGTTAAGAACATTACCGACATGGCGGCAAATACGGCCCATCCTTGCCGCGTGTCTCCAACCATCTTTCCGAAGGTGTACACCAGACCAGCAGGGACGGCGAAGATCATCCACATTTCGAACAGGTTGCTCAAGGGGGTCGGGTTCTCGAACGGGTGGGCGGAGTTGGCGTTGAAGAAACCACCTCCGTTTGTTCCGAGTTCCTTGATCGCTTCCTGCGAAGCAACCGGCCCTTGCGCAATAACCTGCTTCGCGCCTTCCATGCCAGTCGCCTGTATGTATGGATGAAAGTTCTGCACCACGCCCTGTGAGCAAAGGAACAATGCGGCAATAAAAGAGAGCGGCAGCAGCACGTACACAGTTGCGCGCGTCACGTCCACCCAGAAATTGCCGATCGTCCTCTGCTCTTGGCGCGAGAAACCGCGCACTAGGGCGATTGCCACAGCGATTCCGGCTGCGGCCGAGCCGAAATTTTGCACCGTCAGAGCCGCCATTTGCACGAAGTAGCTGAGCGTCGATTCGCCGGAATACGCCTGCCAGTTGGTGTTCGTCATGAAACTGACGGCCGTATTGAATGCAAGGTCTGGGGTGACTTTGCCCGCGCTGAATCCCTGTGGATTCATGGGCAGCCAGCCTTGTAGCCGCTGCATCAAATACACAAACAAAAAGCCGAAAATGCTGAAGCTGAGGAGCGATGCTGTGTACTGAGTCCAACGTTGCTCCACATCTTCTCGCACACCGATCGCCTTGTAGGTCAGCGTTTCAAGCCATCGCAGCAGAGGATGTAGAAACGTGCGGCGGCCTTCGAAGACGAGGGTCATGTATGCACCCAGCGGCTTCACCGTCGCCAGTACCAGGACGAAGTACAGCAAGATTTGAAGAACCCCAATGGGTGTCATAGGTCCTCTCAGAACCGCTCCGGACGGAGCAGAGCGTAAATCAGATAGAAAAACAGCCCGGCGGATGCGATGCCGGCGATCACATAATCCATGGGTATTCTCCTAATGCTGCGATTCAGTAATTTCCTTCATCCGCTTGGTGATACACGCAATTTCGTTTCGCTTCGCCCGGCCACATCGCGGCCCGCAGGCAAGCAGGCGGATGAGGCCACGTCGCCCGGTCGCAGGTCGCAGTCCTAAAGCCGGTCGCAAGCCTTCGTAAAAGCCCAGCAGCCAAGCAGGAACAGGCAGCCAATCGTGATGTAGAAAACATCCAGCATCCGGTGTTACTCCGTTTCGATAAAAATTACTTCATGCCCCGAGCGCTGCAATGTTCGCGCGAGGCGCGTCTCCGCCGTCCATCGCCACCACCTCCGCCGTCCGCCCAGAACCACCAAAGAGCGCGGGCTCAGCGCCTGATCGAGGGCCGTGTAGCGATCGCGGCAGAGATACAGACGGACAGTGGTATCCACCGGACTTGACTCGGCAATCACCCGAAAGCGCCGCTCACTCCATTCGATCTGGACCGGTGGACTGGCAAGCGGAAGCGGGTACGGGACAATCTGCGGGATCAGTAAAGTGATTCTGCCGGCCAAGCGATCCGCGAGGGCTCCGGCATGCCGCAGGGCCGCCAATGTAGATTTGACGGATGTAAAGATGACGAAGATCCCCAGTTGGGGATCTTGCCGGCCGTTTTCCCCTAACCCGAGCCGGCCAGTTGTCGGCAGCAGGCACTTTTCGAAGACCATCGCCATATCTTTCCGCGCTCCCAAATTGAGAGTAGGAGAAATGGCGTAAAGAAGTCATAGAAAAGCCGTAAACAAATCATAAACACAAGCCAAGACAGCGCTTGCCTTGGATTCTTTAGCGGCGGGGGATCAGCGCGCTTCGGAGGCCACGTTGAAACGGTAGCCGACCCACGGCTCGGTAGTGATGTACTCGGGATGCTCGGGATCGGCTTCGATCTTGTTGCGCAGCTTCTTGATGAAGACTCGTAGGTATTCCACCTGATCGCCGTAGTCCGGCCCCCAGACAGCCTGCAACAATTCGCGATGCTTCACGACTTCGTTCTGGTGCTCAGTCAGGTAGCGGAGGAGATCCAGTTCCTTCGGCGTAAGGTGCACGGTGGCGGTTCCGTTCCATACGGTTCGCGCGTCGAAGTCAATCTGCAGGTGGCCCGCGCTGATCTTTCCTGGCGCCGTTTGCGATGCTGGAACGCGACGCAGAGCCGCCCGGATGCGCGCCAGCAACTCCGGCGTGCTGAAAGGCTTGGTGATGTAGTCGTCGGCTCCGGCATCTAGCGCGGCAACCTTGTCCGCCTCGGAATTCCGAACGGTCAGCATGATCACACCCGCGCTGGTGTCCGAGCGGATCTCGCGGCATGCCGCGAGTCCACCCATTCCCGGCATATTCATGTCGAGCAGGACGAGATCGGGCCGGAACGCACGCACTTTCTCCAGTGCTTCTTCCCCTGTCTTGGCATCATCCACCTCGTAACCTTCACCAATCAGGGTCGTCCGCATAATGCGGCGGATCTGCGGCTCGTCATCCACGATCAGTACACGACCGGCACTCATTTGTCTTCTTCGATCATACGAGGAAGCGTGAGCCGAAAAGTGGTCTCACCGGGGTGACTCGATAGGGTCAGGTCGCCGTGATGCGCCCGCGCGATACTATGCGCGATGCTCAGGCCGAGTCCCGTACCGGGTACCTGGTGTTTGACAGAGGGGCTTCGGTAAAACCTTTGAAAGACCCTCGCCCGATCCGGGCCTTCGATACCGGGACCGCTATTGGAGACCTCGACCGCGGCACGATTTTCGTTCTGCTCCACTCGTACCGTGATGGATGCCCCCGGTGGCGAGTATTTGAAAGCGTTGTCCAGCAACTGCCGGACCGCCAGCCTCACCAAGCGCCAGTCAAACGCGATCCGTACTGGAACATCAGCGACCACGTCTACAGCGCGACCGTCAGCCGCCGCCTGCATCGACGCGACTTCTTCGCGGACAGCGGACGAAAGGTCAGACAACATCGGCTGAATCTCGATATGCGCCGTGTCAAGCCGTGCCATCTCGATCGTGTCGTCGATCAGTTTCTGCAAGTGTTCGGTCTCTTCGTCGGCGATCTCGATCAATTCGGCGCGCGTCGCAAATGGCTGCTCCGGATTGGAGCGGAGGGATGTCGTAGCGGCCTTTATGGAAGTGAGAGGCGTCTTAAACTCGTGGGCCATGGCATCGATAAGAGTGGTCCGCAGTTGTTCGCTCTGGCGGGCAGCCTCCACCTGATGAGCAAGGTCCTGCGCGCGCGCCCGTTCCAGGCCGATCGCGACCAGATTCGCGATGCCCTGAAGCACTCCGTCGGACATTCGCTCGCCCTGGATGGCGAGGCTGGCGATCGGCTCGGAACCCAGCCGGACCGCGGTGATGACACGGCCGGACACCACATCGACAAAGCCGGTTCCCTGCAGAGCCGAATCGCGGAGTTGATCGTCCAGACCTTCGAAATCGGCCGGTCCGGCCCGATGAAAGTCACCGCTTCGCCGGTCGTACAGCACTGCGGCTCTCAGCTCGAAAACTTCCGCCAACTTCAGGGCAAGCTGCTTCGGAAACAGTTCATCGTCACGAATCAGAAGAATGGCCCTGCTGAATGTATACAACCGTTCTACATCCTGACGATGCTGAATCGCCTCGATCTCACGCCGCCTGGCAGAGGCCGAGAGGCGGCTTGCCAACACGCCTGTGCTCAGAAAGCTGAAGAGCGCAACCCAGTTCTGAGGGTCTGCGATGGTCAGCGTCCCGACCGGCGGAAAGAAGAAAAAGTTGAATGCCAGCGTCACTACGACCGCGCAGACCACGGACTCCACAAAACCCCATGTCGCGGCCACCACGAGGACAAACAGGAGATAGGCAAACCCGACGGTCGTGGCATTGACTGGAATGACGCGATACGCGGTAAATGTGATGAGAGCCACGCCTGCCAAAGCAGCGGCGATTCGCGATACATGCAGCCCCGGTTTCAGCTCAGTGCCCCCGGCTGATATTTTAGATCGCTGCGCCGATCGGCCAAGCCCCTCCAGGCCGGCAGCTACCTCTTGGGTTTGTAGTCGACAAACAGTTCCGGGAATTGCCGCCGCAGAGCAGCGATTTTCGGGCGATCGCAGACCTGGATATACGGGTTATCGGGATTGTAGTATGCGTAATCCTGATGATAATCCTCGGCGCGATAGAATGCCTGAAGCGGCGTCACCTCGGTCACGATCGGTTTCGAAAACACCTTTTGTTGATCGAGCTGCGCGATATATGCTTTTGCCAGCCGCCGCTGCTCCTCGCTGGTGTAGAAAATCGCGGACCGGTAAGATGGCCCCACATCCGGCCCTTGTCTGTTTAGCTGGGTCGGATCGTGCGCTACCGAGAAGTAAATCCGCAGCAACTGACCATAGGTGATGCGGGATGGGTCATAGACTACCTCGACCGACTCGGCATGTCCCGTAGTTTCGGTAATAACCTGCTTATAGGTAGCTGTTTTCGCCGATCCGCCCGAATATCCGGCTGCGGTGGAGAGAACGCCCTTCACCCGCTGAAATACGGCCTGCACACCCCAAAAGCATCCTCCCGCAAAGACCGCGGTTTCTTTTCCAGGCTGCCTGGCGGGTGAAACATCGGTGGCTGGCGGCGGAACGGGGATGTTGGCTCCGAAGGCCGTGGTACCTGCGAGCAACAATCCCACCGCGATATGGCGCAAAGCAACGGGAACAGACATACGCAACCCTCCCTACTATTTGTATTCTACGGTATGCCCGGATCCCGCGTGCCGCGTGTCTACGCACGCAGCAGGCGATGGAGCGCCAGGTAGCCGGCCGGATACATGACCGCCGTGGCGATCCAGACCGGCGTATACGAGTAGTGTTGAACCAGATACCCGGTTGCCGCCGTGAATCCGATGCCTCCCAGCGAGCCCATCAGCCCGCAAAGGCCCACAACGCGCGCCACGTCATCAGACCGTACCAGATCGGCCGGAAGCGTATCCAGGTTGACGCCCCAGCACTGCAAAGCGAATGCGCCCAGGCTGACCGCCACAGTCGCCTGGAACAGATTGCCCGCATAGACGGAAGCAACGCCCGCGGACACAACCACGGCGCTTGCGAGCAGCACCCGGCGCCTGGCTTCGAGCACGGGAACGCCTCGGCGAATCAGCCAGCTCGAAACGCTTCCACCTGTCAGCCCGCCGAGCATCGCCGCGAGAAACGGAATCCACGACACACCTCCAATGGCACGAAGATCGAGATGTCGTGAGTCGGAAAAGAACTTCGGAAGCCAGAACAGGTAGAAGTACCAGACCGGGTCTCCGAAAAGCCGGCCGATTCCTACCGCCGCCACCTTCCTGGAGCGGAGCAGCGCGCTCCAGGAACTCGGCCCTGCCGGCGCCTTCGACTTGACATGCCCGACCGCTGGTTCGGGTTTTCGATAGAAGATCAGCCACGGAATCGTCCATAGCAATCCCGCCGCGCCTGTCCACAGGAACGCCGAGCGCCATCCAACGGTCAAGGAGATCCAGGCCACCAGAGGCGGAGCAAGGATGGGGCCGATACTCAAGCCGATTTCGAACGTGGCGATGGCGATGCCGCGTCGCTTCTCTTCGAACCATTCGGCCACTGCTTTGACCCCGCCGGGGATGATGGCGGCTTCGCCGACCGCCAGGGCGGCGCGCGCCAGGCACAGCCCCGTAAGGCCGCCGACAAACGCGTGAGCGATCTCCGCCAGCGACCACCAGATCACCGCCAACCCCAAGCCCCTGCGCGTGCCCAGCCGGTCAACGAACGCGCCCACGCACAAATAGGAGACCGAATAGACCGCTAGAAACGAGTTCAGGATGTAGGAATATTCCAGGCTCGAAAATTTCAGTTCGCGCGCGAGCGTCGGCGCAAGAACGGAAAGCGCCTGGCGGTCGATATAGTTGATCGTGGTCCCGGCCAGCAGCATCCACACGACCCCCGCGCGGCTGAAGGCCTGGGACATGGCGTCACCTACATCTGCTCGAGCGCCGCGCGAGCTTGCCGGTAACTCTCGTCCACCTGCTCCACAGGCATACCGTACATCTCCACGTCGACCGTTCCGTTGAAGCCGCTATCCCGAAGCGCTTCAGACGCCCCGGCGAGCGTCGCCCGATCGCTCTCGCCCAAAGGCAGGTGCCGCACCGAGACCCCATCCGTCCCGCAGACCTGAAGTGTAAACAGGCGCGGCCCCAGCTTTTTGATAGCCGCCGGAAGATTCTCCCGGTGAAATGCCGCGTGCGTCACGTCCAGCACACAGCCGAAGCGTTCCGAGCGGCTTTGATCCCAAAGTCTCAGGAAAGCATCCGAGCTGGCCACCAGCGAATTCGCCCGTGGCTCCAGGCCGAAGCGAACCGAGGCTTTTTCCGCGATTGCGACACACTCCAGGATCGCCTCCACGTGGGCCTGCCAAAGACGATCGTAATCGCCCGGAGAAGGGACAAAAAATTCCTCCGCCGGTGCGTGCTGATATTCCTCGCGATAGTGCGACACCCATTCCGGCGGCCAGTCCGAGCCAATCGTGACCAGCGGAATCGAGAGATCCTGCGCAATGCGAACTCCCTCCTCGAATTGCGCCACGCCCAACTTCCTTCGCTCCGGTTCCGCGCTGACCAGGTTCGAGCAACAATGCCAGATGGTGAAATGATTCAGGCGCACCCCCGTACCGGCGCTCTTTGCGAGCAACCGCGCCACGGCGTCCGGCTCGCGATACAAACACGTGTGCTCGGGCTCCAGGATCTCCAGCCCGAAGTTCCGGAATCCCAGATCCGCTAGACGTTCCAGACTCCACAGGAATCGTTCCAGGGTGGATTCCAATCCGTGAAACGCAAAGGTGTATCCAGGGGAACAACCGATTTGTTCAGGTCTCATAGGAGCTCGATATGTACCGCTTCGTAGATGGAGACATCCGCCAGGTCAACCGCGAGCCGCCCATCCCGGAAGCGAAAACTCACAGGGGAATTGCGCCGCAGCAGGCGAACCGAGCGCGGCTTGCGCGACCGGGGCAGCCGGATCTGCGCGGTGATCTTGGGAACCGGCATATATTGCTCGCGGCTGGCAAGCCCTTTCCACTTGTTGCCGATATCGCAGAGCAGATGCAGCACCATGTTGTCCGCATCAACGGCTAGTTGCGCATACACCCCCGCCGGTGCTTCCAGATCGTACGGCGCTGGCTCGCCGGCCAGGTGCTCGATCAGGCGGCGGGTGAAACCGGGCAGGATCTCGAGGTGCGACTCGTAGTAGACCGCCTCGGGGCTGCCCGCCAGATACGCCACTCGCCCTTTCCCGAAGCTTCGTACGATCAAACCCGGCGAGAGTACCGAGCGCCGCGCCTCCTGCACCGTCCGTCCCGCAACAGAAGCCTCGTCATCGGCTGTGAGGAACGTGACATCGGGATCCTGGGGCAGCTCGGTCACTCCCGCGGAAAACCGCGCTGCGGCTCCCGGCTCGAGTTTCAAAAATAGATCCGTCAGCCAATCCGGCGATTCCTTCCAATGCGCTCCGAACACATCCGCCAGGGCAAAATCCCGCCTCTTTTCACCACGCTCGTCATACAGCGAGCTTTCGTACGTCGCCAGGAGCGCGCCTCCGCTTTCCACGTATCTTCGAAGGACCTCCGCCTGAGCATCGCTGAGGCAGGCGGCGTTGGGCAGGTACACGACCCGATATTGCGCCAGCCACTCCGCTGTCAGCCTCCCCTCTCCAAACGGTTCCGACTGCACACGCGCGTCCTGCAGCAGAGCGTAGGCGCCGTAGTAGAAGGCGTTGCTGTACCCGCTCGCCGAAGATGGCTGGTAGCGATACCAGTCAATCGAGCTTCGCGACGTCAGAATACCGGCGTAACGCGCGGTTCTCAGATTTTGCAGCGTACGCTGGTTTCGCTCCAGATAGGCAAACGACTCCTTCAGCGGGCCGAGCGCCCCTTCGCTGCGATAGCGATTGTTCACGCCCCAGTAAATCGGCGCGGCTCCGGCCGCGATCACGGCAAAGCTCTGGGCGGCAACTTCGCCGCCATCCACGGCCTGTGAATACCACGCACCCAGGCGCTTCGCTCGCAGATGATCCGTACCCGAAAGGTGAGGCGTGCTGACATAGCTCCAAAGACGCTTGCCGGTGGTTTGCCCCAGCAGCAGATGGTACATTTTGTTCGTAATCGGCCCTGGCCGGGATTCGAACATGAACGCATCGCACACCTCGGCCAGGGGCGCCGAATATCCCCGCGTGAACAGGAATGGCGTCAGGTTGAAAATCAGCGGAATATCCTTTTCCGCCAGAACAATCTGCCGCACCTCCCGCATCAGCTTCTGCGCCACATCGATCGAGAACCATTCGTAGTACTCGCGCTCGGCTGCGCGGCTGAGAGCCGCGCCGGCCACCGGCAGATCCTTGCCCCGATCCCGCCGGTACGCCGCCTGGCAAAACCGGCAATAACACTTCTGGCTGGACATATAAGGATAAGGACCATCGAAGTAGATGCCATCGATGTCATAGTTCCGCACGATTTCGCGGACATAGGCTTTGATCCGGTCCTGCATCGGCGAGAGCAGGCAGGCTTGCAAAAAGCGCTCCGGCCGGTCCAGCGAGAACAGGGTCGAAGTAGTCGGCCGGCCTTTTTCGTCGACACCGATCCACCCGGCTACCTCGCCCTCGGTATCTTCCGGCCACACCGCAACGTTTACCGCCACATAAGGGATCACGCGCAGGCGCCTGGCCCGGCAGGCCTCGATCGTTTCGCGGAACAGATCGCGGCCGGCCAGGTCCGGATGATGCGGATAGTAATGCGTCGGATAGAGGGCATAACGCGAGATGGCGGGAAAACGGAGCGCATCGGCCCCCATCGCCGCCGTGAGTTCTGCCAGCCTCTGTCCGGTACACTCCAGGCGCGGATAGAAAGGCGGCACGTAGCCTTCGGCCAGCACCAGGCGCGAGGTCCGCAGCCAGGGAAATTTATCCTTGCCGTGTGTTGCCGGCGGCGAGCCAAGAGCGGTTGCAGCCAGTGCCGATTGCAGGAATCTTCTCCGCGGAAGCAGATAAGGCAAGTGTAGTTCCCCCATTAGTAACGCAACTTCAGACCGAACTGGACGATTCGCGGCGAACCCGCACTGAGGACACGCCCGGCATTCGCCACGTTGATTGTCGTCACCGGAGCGCCGAAATTCACCGTGTCGAGGACATTGAACAACTCGGCGCGAAATTGCAAGCTGAACCGCTCCGAGATCCGCGTCAGCTTCGACGCCGAAAAATCCCAGTTTCTGTTGCCATCCGCGCGTAGGATATTGCGTCCGGAATTGCCGAATGTATACTGCGCCGGCACGGTAAACGCGGAAACGTCAAACCACCGGTCGATGGTTGGATCCGATACCGTGCCGGATGCGATCCGGTTCGGCCGGTTGCCCGAACCCGTGTTGGCAAAATCGCCTGAGACCCCGGGAGTGAAGGGCAGGCCGCTCTGCAGCGTCACGATACCGCTTACCTGCCATCCCGCAATCAGCGCGTTGGCTGCCCCCGGCAGCCGCAGACGATCCGCGCCGAACGGCAGTTCGTAGGTATAGCTCGCGACGAAACGATGCCGCACATCAAAATCGGAGAGCGCTCGGTCCAGGCGGAGATTGGTAAAGTCCAGCACTCCACCGCCGTAGTCGGAATTGTTATCGATGCTCTTGGAAAATGCGTAGGATGCCGTGAAACTCAGACCTCGCGCCAGTCGCTGTTCTGCCCGCAGTTGCAGCGAGTGATAGTTGGAGTCGGTATCCCAGGCTCCCACCGAGATATCGGAGAAGCGCGGGAAAGGTCGTCGGGACTGCACGGCGCCGGGTCCCGGAAGAGGCCGATTCACCGGTTGCCTCCTTTGTAGATGAGTCCCCTTCTGACCAACATAGGCAGCTTCCAGCGAGAGGCTCCGTGTGAGGGCGCGCTGCACGCTGAGATTCCATTCGTTGGTGTAGGCGTTTCTTCCCTGAATCGGAGCGGCGGAGATGGAAGGTGTGCCGAAGGCCGAGGGGAGCGGCGCGCCAAGGAAGAAATCGCCGAAAGTGCGATTGGGAATCGGCGCCGGATTGAGGGCCGTGTCGTAGAGAATGAAGGGAGGCGCGAGGAAGTTATTCCCCAGGATGTCGTTGATCGGGTAATTCCAGAAAATCCCGAAGCCGCCGCGTACCACCGTGCGCTCCATGGGTTGCCACGCGAAGCCGAATCGCGGCGCGAAATTCGTCTTGGGTGACGGTGTGATCGAATCCGGGAGTCCCATCGAGCGGTTGGTTACGATCACATCCTGGTAGAACGGATAGGCCCGCTGCGCCACCGGCTGCGCGGTGAGGTCGATCGGCTCCGGCAGGATGATCTTTCCGGTACTTGGGTCAAATCCCGCCAGCACATTGCGTACGCCGCTGAAGAACGGCCCGTACTCATACCGCAGGCCCAGGTTGAGCGTAAGGTTTCGAGTCACTCGCCAGTCATCCTGGAAATAGCCGGCGTAATAATTGCCATAGGTTCCATTTGTCTCGATAGGATAACTGCGGGTAGCGGAGGCGGGCAGGCCGAGCAGCAGATCCGCAAACGCGCTGCCGGTGCCCCCGGCCGAAGCGGGGTTTTGCGTATAGGTCCCTGAAAAGGCAAACGATCCACGATTGTAGGCCGTATCCCGCGTGATCGCCCGCAAGCGGCGATACTCAAAGCCGGTTTTGACGGTGTGCGCCCCTCGTACCCAGGTCAGATCGTCCAGCACCTGCTTGTTATCGATCACGTTCTGTTTGGGCTGATCTACGCCGTCGTTCAACGTGCCGAAACCGGACATCGTGACGTAAGGCAAGCCGGGAAACTCGGGCGCGGTCTGCTCCATACCCTGGATACCCGCCGCCGTCGTATAGTCGCTCCCTTTCAAATTTGGCGCGTTATCCAGAAACAACCGCGACCGGTTATAAGCCAGCGCGAACGTGTTCAGAAGCGTCGGACGAAACGTTCGTGTGTAGCGGACTGCCGCGTTCTGTCCTTTACCAAGCTGTGGGATCGGGGCGATCGTCGCAAATGCGTTGGGATCGCGGATCCGGTCGTAGTTGATGGCATATCGCACAAACAGCAGGTCCCGGTCGGTGAAGTGGTGGTCCACGCGCCCGATCACCTGGTCCCCTGTAGTAGCCCGCGATGGCGAGGAGAGAAACGTTCCACTTGCGGTGTTGGGCAGCGGATAGAACTGCAGCAGTGCCAGGGCCTGCGGCGCAAGGCGGCTTTGCGGGATGCGGTTTGCGGGAAATGGATCGCGAATAAACCCGCCGCCGTCCGCCCGCGTGCTGGCGGGATCGAAGATCGGCCGCGTGGAAAAATCGCCGCTACGATTGGCCTCCGTGGGCACCACCACGTTGTTCGTCAGGCCTTCCCGAATCCGCCGGCCCTCCCAGGAAGCAAAGAAGAAGGTCTTGTCTCGAACGATGCGCCCACCCAGAGCCGCGCCGAACTGGTTGTACTTCAGCGGAGGTACGGCGCTGGCGAAATAATTCGGCGCATCCAGTTTGTCGTTCCGCAGAAATTCCCAGGCGCTGCCATGGAACTCGTTGCTGCCGGATTTGATCGCTGTGGTGATCAAGCCGGGCGAACGCCCGTACTGCGCAGAAAAGTTATTGGAGATGGTCTTGAACTCTTCGATCGCATCCACTGTCGGACGTACGAACGTGCCTCCGGCATGGTGTTCGCTGGTGTCCACGCCGTCCATCAGGAAGCTGGTTGCATGGCCGCGCGATCCGTTCATCACCACATTGATGTAGTTGGAGCGAATCACCGGCGCCCCCGTGCTCACAAACGCCACGCCCGGCGCCAGGCTCGCCAGTTGATAGAAATTGCGTCCGTTCAGCGGTAGCTCCGTGATGGTCCGGTTGGTCATCACCTGGCCCACCGCGCTGTCCGAGGTCTGCAAGAGGGGTGCGTCGCCCGCCACCACCACCGATTCGGACACATTTCCCACTTCGAGTTGCACATCCAGACGCGCCCGCTGATCCAGGTCCAGCCGCAAATCGTCGCGCCGCGCATTGCGAAAGCCGGCATGCCGCACCTCCACCTGGTAGGTTCCCACCGGCAGGTTGAGAATTACATAGTTGCCGGATTCATCTGTCAGACTTTCGCGAACCAGGCCGGTAGCCGGGTTCGTAGCCGTTACCTTTGCCTGCGGTACCACGGCATTGCTCGTATCGGTGACCGTCCCCAGCAACGTGGCCGAAGGTTGCTGCGCGGAAGCGCTCACCGCCGTCAGCATGCCCGCCAGCGCCAGCACGAACCATCTTGCCGGCCTATCTAGACACACTTGTATCCCTCGCATTGTGAACCTCCTTTTGCCCGAGAACCGGACTACTTTTTCTTCGAAACAGGGAACGGGAAGCGAGACTCCGGGCCGCCCTTGATGTGGTCCCACATCAGGTACATGGCCTGAAGCGCGTCCCGCGACCGCAAGGCGCCGATAATCTCCCGATGCTGGTCAACCGATGTGGACAGGTCGCTTGGAGGCCGCTTCGATGGATCCAGGCCTTTGAAGATCAGCGTAATCATCGAATACAGAAGCCGGCTCACAACTTCGTTTCCGGCTGCTCTGCCGATGGTCAGGTGGAACTCGAAGTCCGTTTCCACCCCCGATTTCCCCTCGCGGACCTCCCGCTCCTGCTGATCGACCAGTTCTTCGAGCCGCTCGATCTGCCCTTCGGTGATTCGCTTCGCGGCCAGATACGCAGTCCAGGTTTCGATCACCCGCCGCGCTTCATAAATCTGCTCCAGATCGTTGAAGCCATGGAACAGGACCACCGAAAGTATCTCACCCAGACTCTCGACCGAGCCCTGCGTCACGTATGTGCCGCCGCCGTTCTTGGTTTCGACCAGGCCCAAGGCCCCCATCGTCCGCAGCGCTGCCCGGATCGAGGTACGGCTCACCTGGAACATCTCGCAGAGTTCCCTCTCCGAGGGCAAACGGTCGCCGGTCGCAAGCTTGCCATTCGAGATCAAGCCGTAAAGCTGCTCGAGCACTCCCTCGAATAGACGGGCCGAGCGCACTGGCCGGATCGTCAGTTCATCCTTCATCGGTCAACCTGTAATACAGGATTATAGTATGCTTGTAATTTAGATCGCGTCAAGGGATTTTTCGAGGATTTTTGAGGCGGCTGGCGAGTCCTACTCCTCGCTGTCCGTCTCCTTTGCGCCTGCTTCGATCCGCCGCACAAACAGGTAAAGGCCCGAGCAGGCCGCGAAAATAAACGCGGATGCGACCGCGCCGGGAAGGGCCACCTCCCGATGTCCCGCCAGGTAGGCGTCCAGAGTGGCCGAAAGCAGCCAGATCTGCACCATCAGCAGAACCACGAGCAGGGCCATGGCGCCGTCAATCGCCGTCAGACCCCGCCGCTGTCTGGAAAACAGCGACGCCCGCATCAATCCCCCTCCGCCGTAGTCATCCCGACAGCCACCAGGTGCTTCCCGTGCCGCTCCAGCTTGACCGCCGGCAATGGCCGCGTGGGCGGACCCTGCAGGACG
>CAZMRK010000586.1:0-3031 GCA_964568355.1 uncultured Solibacteraceae bacterium
GATATTGCCCGCAGTGAACAGAGTCGGGAGGGCATAGGCAACTCTCCGGGGACGCCGTTCCGGAGAGTTGGGATCGGTCAGGCGGTTCTTCAGATCCAGTCGATTCATACCGTTCGTCTATCCGGCCCTCCAGTGGCCGCGGGCCGGCGGCGGGCAATCACACTCGAACCGGCCGAGACCCGCATGCCGCGCTTGACCACAATGTCCCACTCGGGGCCCAGCAGGACGTCCATCCGCGATCCGAACTTGATGAGGCCGATCCGCTCTCCGGTTTCCACGCGATCGCCGGGTTTTTTGGAGAAAACGATGCGCCGGGCGATCAGGCCGGCGATCTGCTTGAAAACTATTGACGTGCCATCTCCCTCGACGGTGATCACGGTCTGTTCGTTCTCTAGCGAAGCGTCTTCTTTGCTGGCAACCAGAAAGCGGCCCTTCTGATAGTGCACCTTGCGGATGATGCCGGCGATGGGCGTACGGTTCACATGGACGTCGAAGACGTTTAAAAAGATACTGATACGGGTCTGAGAAGGGCCTTCGGGCTGGACCGCGACCACTTTCCCGTCGGCCGGTGAGACGGCCACCGGTCCAGACGGAATCTGCCGCTCCGGATCGCGGAAAAAGTACAGGCAGAACGCCGCCAACACAAAAAGAGGGGCCGCGAACCAGGCGTTCGCCAGATAGACCACTACTGTGCCGCCCGCAGCCAGTCCGAGGGCGTAATAAATGCCGTCCACGACGATCAAGGGTTGCCTTCTCTCAGCCATTTTCCCATAGTTTGCAGCCGCTTCCGTCTCCTAAGACCCTTGGCGGGACTTCCGTACTAGGATTTCTAGCAATTGCCTACGAGTGTGATATTTTCTACAATTCAATCGCAGTTTAACGGGTGAGATAGGGGACGGGGATGAAGCGGCAATTCGCTTTACGCAGTGCAGGTGTGTCTGCGCTGCTGCTTTTCCTCGCCGGAGGCGTGTGCGCCGGCGTAACCATCGACGGAGCGGGAAAACTATCCGTAACCGTAGGTGAAGGCGGGGATTACCAGGTCAACGCACAGGTGCCTGGCTGGTCCTTCCAGGGCCGCATCGGGCAACCACTGTCGAACATTCAGGTTGGGCAGGGCTCGGACGAGGTTGGACCGTACGCGGAGATCGGCTTCGACTGGACGGCGGAAGGCGCCCGGCATGGATCGATCCGCGCGTACACCAATCAGCCGGTTGTGCTTTTTACGGTGACGTACCAGGATGCATCAGGGAACAGCGCGCCGTTTCCGATGTTTTCCGGCTATCCCGCGAACCTGCGCCACGTGACCTACTCGGGCATGTTTGCGATGGCCAGCTTCTACGCCTATGCCAAAGACAGCCCCTGGCTGTTTTTCGATTCCGCGGCGCACGCCTTCCTGCTTTCCGCTGCCTCCGATTTTCAGGTGACGGAGACCTCCTGGGGGCCGAACCACGAGATGGTGACCGGCTTCTCTCCCAAGATCGCCGCCCTCCCGGCGGGCACCAGCCACCGGACCATCCTGGTGGTCGAGAACGGGATCAACGCGGCTTTCGAGACCTGGGGTAACGCGCTGACCTCGCTTTACGGCAAGAAACGCCCGGCCAACGATGCGGATTTGAGCCTGCGCTCGCTGGGTTACTGGACCGATCGCGGCGCCACCTATTATTACCAGACCGAGGCGTCCCAGGATTACGAGCAGACCCTGACGGCGATTCGCGACAACTTTCGAGAGCAGGGCCTTCCGTTGGGATACATCCAACTGGACAGTTGGTTTTATCCGAAAGGGGCGAATGCCGACTGGCGGGATCTGAGCAGCGGAATTTACGCGTACGACGGGGCTCCGGTACTGTTTGCGCCGAGCCTGCGGAGCTTTCAGCAAAAGCTGGGGGTGCCGCTGATCACGCACTCCCGCTGGATCGACGCGAACAGTCCCTACCGTCAGAAGTATCGGATCTCGGAGAACGTGGCCGTGGATCCGCAATATTGGGAAGACCTGGCAGGGTTTCTGGCGGGCTCCGGGGTTGGCGTCTACGAGCAGGACTGGCTGGATGACCGGGCACACACGGCTTACAATCTGACCGACCCCGACGCGTTTTTGGACCATATGGCCTCCTCCTTGGGCAAGCGCGGCGTGACGATGCAATACTGCATGGCCGCGCCGCGCCACTTTTTGCAGGCCTCGAAATACAGCAACCTCACGACGATTCGAACTAGCCAGGATCGCTTCGACCAGAGCCGCTGGACGGAGTTCCTGTTCGCCTCCCGGCTGGCCAGCGCCGTGGGCGCCTATCCGTTTGCGGACGTCTTCATGAGCAGCGAACTGGAAAACCTGCTGCTGGCGACGCTTTCCGCGGGACCCGTGGGAGTGGGCGACCGCGTGGGCAGCCTCAACGGCCATAACCTGCTGCTGGCGGCGCGTTCCGACGGAGTGATCGTCAAGCCCGACGTCCCGCTGGTTCCGACCGATGCCAGCTACCTCAATCAGGCGCCGGCGGGAGACAACACGCTGATCGCCTCCGCGCACACCGATTTCGACGGGATACGGGCGCAGTATGTATTTGCCTTCAGCCGGGGAGCGGATGTCATGGCCAGCTTCAGCCCGAAGAGTCTTGGATACTCCGGTACGGTCTACATCTACAACTATTTCAATGGCTTCGGACGCCTGGCGAGCGCGCGGGAGACGTTCAGCGAGCCGATGGCGAACAACCGCGCTTACTACGTCGTGGTTCCGGTGGGGCCGTCGCAGATTGCGTTCCTGGGCGACCGGCAGCAACTGGTGCCGCTTGGGAAAAAGCGCATCGCGGAACTGACCGACGACGGAACGGCGAGCGCCACCGTGCTGTTCGCGGCGGGAGAAAGCTCCCGGACGCTGTTCGGATATGCTCCGGCCGCTCCCTCCATCCAGGCGGTGAAGGGTAGCGTAGGGGCGGTGAGCTACGATTCGACTTCGCAGATCTTCACGGTAAGCGTTGCGCCGGACGCCGATCATTCCGCCGTGGTGCAGATGTCCGCGCCCGGGGCCAGGGTCCCCGTT
>CAZMRK010000587.1:0-3250 GCA_964568355.1 uncultured Solibacteraceae bacterium
CCAGCATCACGGCGGAACCCCGGTGATGGATGATCGAGCGCTTGATCTCGAAGCCGCCCGGCTCCACCGCCTCTTCTTCGGTTACGCGAAACACACCACACTTGTAAACTTCCCGGGACGAGAGAGTTTTCATCAGTTGGATTTGGTTACCGTCACCTTTCCGAACTTTTCGAGCGTTTTTTCGATCTTGGATGCGTCGCCCACCACCACGATCGCCGCCTGGTCCGGGGCCATGTACTTCTTGGCCACGGTCTGGATCTGCTCCGCCGTGACGGCCCGCACGCGGTCGACGTACTGTTCCAGATAGGAGTTCGGCAGGCCCATCAGCTTGGTGGTGATCAACTGCGTCGCCAGCCCGTTCTGCGTTTCCAGGCGCAGAACATAGAGGCCGCTCATGAAATTCTGTGTACGGTCGAGCTCTGTTTTCGATGGCGGATCCTTCACCATTCCGCCTAACTCGTCGAGCACCGCCTGCATGGCCGGCTCCAGCACTTCATTGCGGACCTGCGTGACGGCGGCAAAATCGCCGGAGTCGCGCTTGGGCTGAAGAGACGCGTGCGCGTCATAAGCGAAGCCCTTCTTCTCCCGGATATTGTCGAACATGCGCGAACTGCCGCCTCCGCCCAGCACGAAATCCCCTACGTACAAAGGGAAGAAGTCCGGATGCGCGCGAGTCACCGCTAAATGCCCCACGTGAATATCCGCCTGCACCGAACCGGGACGGTCCACCAGCCATACCGCCCGCTCCGTCGTGGGAAATTCGGCTTTCGGTGCCGGGGGCAGATCCTTTTTCTGCCAGGACCCGAATTGCGATTCCACCAGCTTCATCGTTTCGGCATGGCTGGGCAGACGGCCCAACAGAATCAGTGTGGCGTTGTTGGGCACCAGGTAGGCCGCATGAAAATTGCTCAGCGCCTGCCGGCTGATCCGCTCGATTGACTGCGGCGTGGGTGCGACGCGGCCGTAGGGGTGCGAGCCGTAGATCACTGCGGCAAATTTTTCCTCGGCCAGAAAAGAGGGATCGGAGCGCTGCGCTTCCAGTTCCTGCTCGCGATTCTGCTTGCGCAGTTGCACCTCGTTCTCCGGGAAGCTCGGATTACGCACCACATCGCCCAGCAGCGCCAGCAGTTTGGCCGTGTTCTCGGAAAGCACGCTGCCGGAGATGGTGATGCTGTCCGCGCCGGAGCCGCCGTTCAGCGCTCCGCCGATTGCGGCCAGTTCCTCCGCGATCTGTCGCGAGGTGCGCGTCTTGGTCCCCTGGGTCAACAGCGCCGCTGTGGTCTCGGAAAGCCCCGGCAGGTCAGCGGGATCGGCCTTATAGCCTGCCAGAAATCCCAGCCTGACCGTCACCAGCGGAAACCGCTGATCTTCTACTGTGACCACGGTCAGCCCGTTCGGCAGCTTCGTTTCCGATACCGGCGGCAGCTTGTAGTCGGGAATCGGCGGTGTCTCGGGAGGCTTGGTCCGGTCCACCACCTGTGCCATGAGCCCCACCGAGCTCAATACCAGCAGTCCAAGCAACAGCCGCTCCATTTACTCGCCCTCCTTTTCGGCCTTAGCCGGATTTTTCTTTGGCGCCGGCACGATTTCGAGCACCGTGCACTTCTCCGCGGCCAGGTATTTTTTCGCCGCCGCCTGTACCTGGGCGGGCGTCACCGCCAGAATATCGGTCAGTTCCGTGTTGATCAGCTCCGGGTTGCCGTCGAACAGCTCATACTGGCCCAATAGCTGCGCCCGGCTGAGAGAGCTTTGCAATTGGTTGATACGCGCGGAACGCAGGAAGGTCCGCACGCGATCCAGTTCCTTCGGATCGACGCCCTCGTTCTGAATCCGGTTGATCTCCCCCTGCACCTGTTCCACAATCTGCTTACCCGTGAAGTTCGGCTTGTAGAGCAGGAAGATGCCATAGTCGCCGGGCGCTTTGTAATCGGAGGGACTGGCGAAAGGCCAGCCCAGGTTGGCCTCATACTGGATCACCGATTCCTTGCCCTTCACCAGGTTGAGTTGAAAGCGCGAGCTCTCGCCTCCGGTCAGCAGCGCATCCAGCATGTTCAGCGCGTAGTAATCGGGAGAGCGGCGCCCCGGGCCGGGATAGCCGAGGATGACGCCGGGTACGCGCGCCAGCGGATCACCGTATTGTTCGTGGCGCGGTTTGGCGTCGGCCGGCTCGCTCAGATCCGGGTGCTTGGGCTGCGGCTGCGAGGGGATATCGGAAAAATACGTATCCACCAGCTTTTTGGCGGCCGCCGGCTGGATATCACCCACAATCACCAGCACCGCGTTGTTGGGCGCGTAATAGGTGCGGAAAAACTTGGCGACATCCTCTACCGAAGCCGCGTTCAGATCTTCGAACGAGCCGATCAGCGAATGCGAGTTCTGCCAGTTCTGGAACGCCAGCAGGGGCCAGCGGTCCACGATGGCCGTGGCATACGGGCGGTTATCGAAACTCAGCCGCCGTTCCTGCTTCACCGCTTCCTTCTGGTTCTTGAGATTCTCTTCCGTGATCGCCAGGCTGCGCATGCGGTCCGATTCCAGCCACAGCGCCGTGGCCAGCTTGTTCGAAGGCAGCGTCTCGAAATAGTCCGTGAAGTCCGGATGGGTCGAGCCGTTCAGAACGCCGCCATTCGATTCGATCATCTTGTCGTGGACACCCTTGGGCGCGTTGGCCGAGCCTTCAAACATCATGTGCTCGAACAGGTGGGCGAAGCCCGTCCGACCCTTCTCTTCCGATCGCGCCCCCACGCCGTAGATTACGTATACGGCGACCACGGGCACGGCATTGTCGCGCGACAGGATCACCCGCATGCCGTTGGACAGCTTGAATCGTTCGATCGGGATGGTGACATCGGCGGCCGGGGCCAGCACCGTGCCGATTACCAGCAGCAAAAGCAGTGGAATCAGTTTTATCTGCATCTCAGTTCCTTCGGAGCGCTTGCGCGAATTGCGCCAGCGGCAGGGTGTTCAGGACGTCAGCCGGGCCCAGCCAGCCGCGCCGGGCCGTGATGACGCCGTAGCGCATGCTGTGCAGGTGTTTGGGATGATGCGCGTCGGTCGAAATGGTGAACTTCGCGCCCCGCGTCTTGGCGGTGCGAATCAGGTGTGCATTCAGGTCGAGCCGCTCCGGACTGGCGTTGATCTCCAGGCACACGCCGCGCGCCACCGCCTGGTCCACAATGCGCTGGAAATCGAACGGGAAGGCGTCGCGGTGCAGCAGAATCCGGCCGGTGGGGTGGCCCAGAACGCGCAGATG
>CAZMRK010000588.1:0-7695 GCA_964568355.1 uncultured Solibacteraceae bacterium
CCTCCGGCGTTTACTGATAGGCTCATCAGTATGCGATTGGTTTGCGTTTGGGGTCTGCTCGCCGGATCGGTGTGCGCCCAACCTCTCCCCCTGCAAGGCATCGCGCACGTCGGTTTTCGAGTCGCCAGCCTGGAGCAATCCCGCGAATACTATAGCGGACGACTTGGGTTTGAGCAGGTCTTTGAGGAAAAAAGCGCGGCCGGCGAGACCACGCTGGCGGTCTTCAAAATCAACGAGGACCAATACCTGGAACTGTCTCCCGGCCTGACGCCCGAGCAGAACATCCGTTTCACACACGCAGCCTTCGAGACCAGCGACATCGAAAGCCTCCGCCGCCTTTTGCAGTCGCGCGGGCTGACTCCGCCGCCGGCCACGAAGGGGCGCGACGGCAACTTGAATTTTTCGCTTCGCGATCCGGACGACCAGCGGATCGAATTCGTCCAATACCTGGACGGCTCCCTGCATCGAAGACAGCGCGGCCGGTATCTCAGCGCGCGCCGCATTTCCGATCATTTGCAGCACATCGGGGTCACGGTCCCCAAGGCGAAGCTGGCCGACGCCCTGCATTTCTATCGGGACCAGCTAGGATTGGTGGAGACCTGGCGCCTGGGTCCGTCGCCTGACGATACCCGCCTGGTAAAGCTGCGCATTCCCGGCCCGCGCCACGACATCGTGGAACTCATGGTCTATAGCGCGCCGCCCACCCGCGCCGCCTACGGCTCCATGCACCATATTAATTTCGAGGTGCCGGAGATCACCCCGCCCTTCTTTACTCTCCTGGACAGGGGCGCCTCCGGCGCAGCTCTTCGGCCGGTGGTCAATGCCGAGAACATTTGGGCGATGAACCTGTACGATCCCGACGGCACCCGCACGGAGATCCAGGATCTGCGCAAGGTTCCCAACCTGCGCATCGCCGTGGTCGGCCTGGTGCACGGGCATGTGGCCGGGTTCTTCAACCGCTATCACAATCGCTTCGACTCGCACATCGTGGGCATCGCCGAGCCGGATGCCCAACTGCGCGCTGGCTATGCCGCGCGCTACCACCTGGACCAATCGCTTTTCTTCGCCCGTCTGGAGGAGATGCTCGACCAGACCAAGCCCCAGGCTGTCGTCGTCTTCACCAACACCTACGACCATCTGCGGGTGGTCGAGGCCTGTGCCGCGCGCGGCATCCACGTCATGATGGAAAAGCCCCTGGCGGTGAGCCTGGAGCACGCCCACGCCATGGAGCGGGCAGCCGCCAAAGGACACATCCAGGTGCTGGTCAACTACGAGACCACGTGGTATGCCAGCAACCAGGCCGCATGGTCGCTGGTCCACGAGAAGAAAGCGCTGGGCGAGATCCGCAAGATGGTGGCCCATGATGGCCATCGCGGGCCGAAAGAGATCGGGGTCCAGCCGGAATTTCTCTCCTGGCTGACCGATCCGGCCCTGGGCGGCGCCGGCGCTCTCTTCGATTTCGGCTGCTACGGCGCCGACCTGATGACCTGGCTGATGGACGGCCAACGGCCGGTTTCGGTCACCGCCGTTACCCAGCAGATCAAGCCCCAGATCTATCCCAAGACAGACGACGAGGCCACGATCGTAGTGACCTATGCGCGCGCCCAAGGCATTATTCAGGCTTCCTGGAACTGGCCCTTCGATCGTAAAGATCTGGAGGTGTACGGCCAGAACGGGTACGTCAAGACCGTCCGCCTGGAACAGGTGCAGCAGCGCCTTCCCGGCAAGGAGGAAGAGCAGATCACCGTACCACCGCTCAAGCCGCGCTACGATGACCCGATCTCTTACCTGACGGCCGTGGTTCGCGGCGAAATCCAACCCGAGGGACTTTCCGCGCTTCCGGTAAACGTAATCTCCATGGAGATTCTCGACGCAGCCCGCCGATCGGCTGCCACGGGGCAGACCATCCGTCTTTCCGCTTCGCATTGAGCCAACCGCATGACCTCTCCTTCCCGCGTCCGCCACTCCATCGTCGGCCTGGCATTGTTGATCAACCTGGTCAGCTATGTCGACCGTGCCTGTATCTCAGTCGCCGCGCCCCATATGCGCGCCGAATTCGGCTTCACGCCCACGCAAATGGGGCTGGTCTTCAGTATCTTCAGCCTCTCCTATTTCGTCGCGCAGACACCGTGGGGGATGGCCGCGGACCGCTTCGGGGCTCGCCGCCTGGTGGCTCTTGCGATCTTCTGGTGGTCCGGATTCACCGCGCTCACGGCCGCGGCTTGGAGTTTCGTCTCGCTGCTTGTGATCCGATTCGTGTTCGGCGCGGTCGAAGCAGCCCTGTCGCCCGCCATCGCAGCCGCTTTTACGCGCTGGATTCCGCAACCGGAGCGCTCTACTGCCTTCGGCGCCTATCTCAGCGGGGGCCGTACGGGCGGGGCCCTGGCGCCTCCCTTAGCGGCCTTTCTGGTGCTGCGCTACGGCTGGCGCTTCAGCTTTGTCGCCTTTGCAGCGCTCGGGCTGGGCGCGATGGCGCTGTGGTGGTTCTGGTATCGCGACGATCCGGCGCGCCACCGGCACGTGAACCAGGGCGAACTGGACCGGATCGCCGCGGGGCGTCCTGCTGTCTTCGAAGACCGGGCACCCGTCGATTGGCGCCGTCTGCTGCTCTCGCGGCCGCTGCTGCTGATCCTGGCGGTCGCTTTCGGCTATACCTTCATGTGGCAGTTTTATATCACCTGGTTTCCCACCTACCTGATCGAACGGCGCGGCATGCCTCTCAGCCAGGCTTCCACTTATGCCGGCCTGCCGTTTGTGTTCGGCCTGGCGGCCAATTGGGCCGGAGGGATTCTGGCGGACCAGCTCAGCCGGCGCTACGGCACCAACCGCGGCCGCGGCGCACTCGGCTTTTCCTGCCTGGTACTCTCCGCCGGACTTCTGTTCATCGGGCTGCGGGATCCCGATGCCGGCTCCGCAGCCCTGCTAATCGCCCTGGCGGCCGGTTTCGGGGATATGTCCCTGGGAGCCATCTGGGCATCCGCCGTCGAAGTGGGAGGCAAGGCCGCCGGGGCCGTGGCCGGCCTGGTCAACGCCGCCTCCAACCTGGGAGGATTCGTGTCCCCGGTCCTGATAGGTTTTGTCTTTGATCTTTGGAAGGATTGGGATTCCGTGCTGCTGATGGCGGTGGCGGCCAACGTGATTTCCGCCTTCCTCTGGCTGGGCGTCCAGCACGAGGAGAGAATTCCTGAAGCGGTGCATGGCTCATCGGAGGGAGCCATGCACCCCCCGGTCCGCCGAAACTCCCCGTTACGGCAGCCGGAACTCACCCCATCCCGAAGTCTTCTACGTTCCCCGCACTTCGCTCATCAGCGCCAGCAGGTTCCGGTCCGGATCCCGGAAAAACGCCATCCACAGCTCATGATCCGGAAGTTTCGCGATCATCCGCGGCTCACCTTCAAACACGGCGCCGCGCGCCTGCAGTGTTTCATAGCCATGACGGATGTCTTCTACTTTGAAGTACAGGATGGAACTATAAGTCTCGGTGGGATTCTCGCCTGGTGTGAGCATCAGGCGCATGCCCCCGCAGTCGAAGAATGCCAGATTGGGAACTTGAAACAGCAGCGGCAACCCGAGCGCATCCCGATAGAAACCGACCGCCCGGTCCAGGTCCCGCACGGTTATGGCGATTTGCCCGATGTGAGATAGGCGGAAATCCGAGGTAGCCGGAGACATTGCGCAAAGTCTAACAGATCATTGCAGGCTATGCCAGGACGATATTTCCAATGGCGGTGCGGCCTGGTGTTCGAAATCACCAGCGTCTGGAATCGGCATTGGGGCAAACCGCGCGCCGTTGAAACCGGCGCGCAGGCCGAAGCTTGCCCCACTTTGTTCCACAGGAGTACTAGATTGCCGGGAGGTTTGGATTGTCTTTCCAGTAGTTCCCTGGCAAATAGGGAAACTTCTCCTCGATTCCGGGCTTCAGTTCCAGGCCGAACCCCGGCTGATCGTGCAAGTCCATGTAGCCCTTCCGCACCACCAGCGGATCCCGAAACAGTTCCTCCTTGAACGGGTTGAAGGTCTGGTTCAGTTCGAGCACCAAGTGGTTGGGAGCCGATGCCACCAGCGCGGCGTTGGCCATCGTGGTCAATCCGCCGTGCCAGTTGTGCGGGCAGTAGTACTTGCCCTTCACGTTCGCGATCCGCGCGATGTACCAGGCCTCGGTTACGCCGGTCACGTTGGAATCCGGCTGCACAATATCATATGCACCGCGGTCGATCCACTCTTTGAACGAGAAGCGGTCGCCTCGTGACTCCCCTCCCGAGATCATGGTCCTGCCGAGTTTCTCTTTGATCTCCAGATGCCGCTCCAAAGCGCCGGGGTCGTTGGTCCGCAGCGGCTCTTCGAACCACAGGAATCTCAACTCGTTCAGGACCGGGGCCAATTCCAGGCACTGCTCCAGCGACAGGCGCATGTTGCTCTCCTGCATCAGGTCCATCTCCGGTCCCACCGCCTCGCGAATCTTGCGGACATACGGGATGTACTTGTCTATGGTCATGCCGCTGTTCTTCCATTCGGTGCCAATCCGGAACTTGAAGGCCGTGTAGCCCTCCTCCTTATGACGGACCGCCTCGTCAATCAGGTCCTCGGGGCGCTGATACCAGGCATATTCCACACCGCCTGACGCGTACATGCGGATATGCGGCTGTGGCGGAGCATCCACCGCCAGCAGTTTGTACACCGGCAGTCCCTCGGCTTTGCCGATGATGTCCCACATGGCGGCGTCGACTCCGGCCCAGACGATATACTGCGGGCGGGATCCCACCCAAGCCGTTGCCAGGTACTCCACGTCGAACGGGTTTTTGCCGATCAGCGTCGGCTTGACATACTCGAGGATCTGATTCCGCACATACTCCGGGTCTCCGTACGGACTGGATTCGCCGATCCCTACAATTCCCTGATCCGTGAAGACCTGAACCAGAACGGCATCGGATTTCCAGATTAGCTGCCGCCCGGTGATCCACGCCTTGTCCCTCAGCGGATAAGACAGGATTGTCACCTTCACGTCGGTGATTTTCAGATTCTCGCGAGCGAGGCCGTCGAGCGGATGGTTGCGCCTGCGCAACGCGGATGCGCCCTTCTCACGCCGGCGTTCGGCCGCAGTCAGAGCCGAAACCGCGGCCGCTGTACCTACAAAGGATCGTCGAGAAATAAGTGCCACGCAAAAACTCCTTATTTCCGCGGTGTCATTATGGGAGACACAGATCGTGAAGTCAAGAACCGAGGCTGTGCTCTGATTTTTGCTGAAGGGGTGGGGTCTATCTCTTCGGCCGGCGGCGGCGCTGCTGTAACTGGAGATTCATGGCGCCGACCGAAGCAAACTGGCCGATATAGGCTTTCGAGAGCGCCGGAGGCAGGCGCGTGCTGCGGTGAAAATCGCGCGCACGGAACAGATCCGATGCCGCGATTACCGCCGCCCCCATGGGGCGATATTCATAGGTACCGCGCGCCCAGGCGAGTTGATCGTCGATCCAGAGGTCGAACCCCATGCTCCTATCGTATCTCGGGCCCGGCGGACGTCTATGCCGCGCTGGTTGCCTTGGCGCGGCCGCGAACGACGGATCCGCACCGGAACGCCTGCTGGATCACACGCGCCAGTTCGTCCCGGTAGAACGGCTTCAACAGAACGTCATAGCCGCCCAGGTTCAAGACCTCGGCCCAGAGGCTTTCATCGGCATGCCGGGAGATGACGATCAGGAGAGGTGGTTTGGGGAGATGCCAGGTGGCGCTTAGAATGCCGCGCCAGTCGCCATCGGGAAGATCCCGCTCGCAAACGACGACCTCCACCGGATAGCTGGAGAGAAAAGCCAGACCTTCGCGCGCGGTTTGCGCCAGACGAACCGGACCCGCATTTTCTGGCACGACACTTCGGATTGCTTGATAGTCCTGCTCGGAATGGCTAATGACCAACAACATGACTTCGCATCCTTTGTGGCCCACAGCCGATACGCAGGCGCTGGGGAGAGTGGCTCTGTACCTAGTCTACACGAGATCCCCCTCATAAGAACCATATATCTGAAATAAATATCGAATTGTTGAAATTTTCTACAATTAACGGCGGTAAAATCCCCCACCCACACTCCGCATGACTTTCCCCCATAGAGCCTGGCCGAGTTCTTCCAGGTCCGACATACGCTCGGGAACCACTTGCAGATGCAGTCCGGCCATCTCATCGGTACTGCTGGGCCCCCACACGACACGGCGCGGCGGATGATTTGGATTTCGTGGATTTGTTGCCGAATTGTCATAAGAGAATTCCATTTCAAAGCGCGTCCCTGCTGGAAAATGCATCGGTGTGGCGTAGTGATATTGATCCTGCCAGTTGAAGTCCCAGTCGCGGATCCAGATCAACCACTGTTTGCGGCCGTTGGGCAGAATGGCCCAGCCTTTCATCTCCTTGCAGACATAGTGGGCATGCGGGATGATGCCAATCGCCACCACGTCTACCGGAGTAGTGAAGTGATCGCGCACGCGATAGTCGGCGGCGCCTGCCGGAATATCGATATCCCGCGAAACCAGGCCGATATCCACGACGCGCTTTTCCGGCGGACGAGAGGCGAAGTATAGAGCTAGCGTGGATTGGTCACTCCCGGCTTTTCCGATCGGGTGATAGTGAATTTGGAGGATCAGATCCGAACCTTTCCGAATCGGGATCGAGACCCCGTCCGGCATCTGAATCGGGGAAGAACCGGGAGTCCAGCCGCCCAATCCCCCGCTCGGCAGAAAACCCGGCGCACCAAAGCAGGGATACTGCATCCCGTTACGGCGCGCAGCGCCCATCGCGTCCAGCAGAAAGAGGCCGTGATGCACGACGGAGCGGTCTCCCGGCCGGAACTCGGCAGCGCGCACATAGCGATCTTCGGTGAGCCCGGACGGCACCACGAAGCACTCGTAGACGTCGGGACCATCGGCGGCCACGGCGAACGGCTTGGGCATTCGCAGCACCAGGTCCGGTGGTCCCATTCGCCAACCCTTGGGGTACGTTGGAGGCGCCGGCATATCGGCACCATCGCCGCGCGGCGCACCCGCTTCCGCCCAAATCCGAATCTTGTCGATTTCTGCCGCAGTCAGACGGCGCTCGCCGCGGAAGTGGCCGTATCCCGGCTCCGGCAGCCAGGGCGGCATATAGCGGCTCGCGGTCACGCGCGCGATCAGACCGGCGCGCCTGGCGGCCTCTTCATAGCTGAGCAGCGAAAAGGGCGCCACCTCGCCGGGATGGTGGCAACCGGTGCAGTGGCGATACAGGATCGGGGCGATGTCCCGCGCGAACGTGACCGCGGATGTTTTGACCGTTTGCCGGAACGGGATCGCGCAACCGAGCGAGCGCGTTTCAGGCTGCGAAACGGTCCGGCCCGCCAGAATTTCATCCAGCGCGGCGCGGAGATCCTGACGCCGGGCGGCCGGCCGGGTCTTACCGAAATCGACATAGCGGTCATCCACCCGGCCGCGATAGAGCAGGCGGGCGGCAGGTGAGAGTACGGCCACCTCCAGAGTCACCTTGGCTCCGGTCTGCCGCGCGAGTACCTGATTCCGATCGAGAAGGGTGGGAAAGCGGGACCCAAACTCGCGCGCGTGGTGCCCCACCTCCTCCGCGCTGACGGCGGGATCCGAGTGTACTGCCAGGAAGCCGACTCCTTGCGGCGAATACTCCTCGTAGAGGCGGTTCAACTCCGGTGCGTAGGCATTGGAGATGGGGCA
>CAZMRK010000589.1:0-3732 GCA_964568355.1 uncultured Solibacteraceae bacterium
GCGTAGACCGGGCCGTGGTAGTTGTATTCGCCGGCCAGGTGGACCAGGTCGATGGTTACCGGCGCGGAGGGAAGCTGGTCCAGCCGGAAATAGTACCAGTTGGCCTGGCGGTTGCGGTGGTCCTGATCCGTCTGTCCCACCGCCGGACAGCGCAGGTGGGTGGCGGAGACGCGTTCCACCGGCCCGATACTCCCGCCTTCGAATTGCGAAGAAACTTCGATGGCCGCCGGAGCGGCGACGGCTGCCGCGAGCAACAGCGCGGAGAGACGGATCACTTGGCCCAGCCCTTTTTCTCTTCGGGATCGTTGTGCCAGTCGTTCGCGGCGCGGCCGTTCAGGTCCCAGACCACCTGGCCGTGGCGCAGCGTGAGTTCGCAGGTGATGGCCTTGGTTCCGGGCTGGCGGGCCAGCGCGGAATCGAGGTATCCGAAGCGGCCCTGATCCACGCGCAAAACGGCAACGTCGGCATCCGAGCCGACATCCAGGTTACCCAGTTCCGGATGGCGGATCTCCTGCGCCGGCGCCCAGGTAGACATCCGGATCACTTCGTCAAGCGGGGAGCCAAGCGCCAGGATTTTCGCCATGGTATTGGCCATGTCCTTCATACCGCCGTTCATGCTGCCGGTATGCAGATCGGTCGAGATGGAATCCGGGCGAAAGCCCTGCTGATAAGCGGGAATGGCGACGTACCAGTAGAAGCTGCCGGAGCCGTGGCCGATATCGAAGATAATGCCGCGCTTGCGGCCGGCGTACATCGCCGGATTGATTTTGCCGTCGCCGAGCAGTTCGCGGCGCCGGCCGGAGTAGCAGTGCGTATAGATATCGCCGGGCCGGAGTTTATCGAGGACCAGGGTGTTGATGTTGCGCTCCTCGTTGATCCGCCCGAAATCGACCATCACCGGCATCTCGGCCAGCTTGCCGGCTTTGACGGCATTCTCGATCGAGGGCCAGCCGGGGCCATCGTAATGCGCTGACTTGAAGCCCACGACCACATCGCGATTGTCGCGGGCGGCGCGCGCGGCGCCTTCGGGATCCATTTCCGCCGGATCGTTTTCCTTGCCGCTGCCCATTCCGGCGCCGACGATGTTGAGGAAGGCCAGCACGCGCGTACGCGAGGCTTTCACGACGTCGCGGCGAAATTGATCGACCTCCCGCCAGCCCGCGGTTCCGGCATCCACCATGGTGGTGACGCCGCTGCGGAACGAGAAGGCGTCGGCCGGCACGCTGAAGTTCCCCTCGGAGCTTCCGGCGGCCGGACGCATGTATACGTGGACGTGGATGTCGAGCAGTCCGGGGGTGACATACAAACCGGCGGCATCCACGGAGCGCTTCGCTTGCGCCGCCGGAATATTGGGAGCCACGCGGGCGATCTTGCCATCGGCGATCGCGACATCGAGCACTTTGCTCACGTGGTTTTTCGGATCGATGACGTGCCCGCCCTTCAGAAGCAGGTCATAGGCCGACTGCGCGTCGAGCGCCGCAGCCAGGGCCAGAGAAACCAGCAGAATTCGCAACATATAAGGATTACTTCAGCGAGGATATCAGATCTGACCGGCCGGGCGGCCCTTTGTGATAAGGTGGCTGCTATGTCTGTATCTGAACTCAGAGAGCGTTTCCGTGGTGTGTTCGGCTTTCCCATCACTCCGTTCCGCAAGGACCTGTCGGTGGACCTGGATGCGCTGGCGCGCAACGTGGACGAGATGGCGCGGCATCCCTTCTGCGCCATGGTGGCGGCAGGAGGAACCGGGGAGGTCTACTCGCTGACGCCGGAGGAGATCGCCAGTGTCGTGCGAGTGACCGTGGAGGCCACGGCGGGGCGCATGCCGGTGGTAGCGGGCACGGGTTTCAGCGCGGTACTGGGCTCCGATATCGCGCGGCGGGAGGAGAAGGCCGGCGCAGACTGCCTGCTGGTGCTGCCGCCCTATTACAGCCACGCTCCGGAGATCGGACTGGTGGAATATTACGCGACCATCGGCCGGGCGACGGGCCTGCCTCTGATGCTCTATAGCCGCGACTGGGCTGCGTTTACCCCGCACCAGGTGGCCAAACTGGCCGATCACGTGCCCACCCTCGCGTTCTGGAAGGACGGACAGGGCGATGCCCGCAAATTGCAGCGCATCATGAACTACTGCGGCGACCGGCTGGCCTGGCTCGGCGGCATGGGCGACGATTGCGTCCCGGCGTATTTCGCCGTGGGGGTACAGGCCTATACCTCCAGCATCTCGAACATCGCGCCGCGGCTCTCGCTGGCTTTGGCCGATGCGGGGCTGAAGCGGGATTTCGGACGGCTTAATGAGCTGATGCGCAAGTACGTGCATCCGCTGTATGCGCTGCGGGAGCGGTCGAAGGGCTACGAGGTGTCGGTCATGAAGGCCGCCATGGAGATTCTGGGGATTCCCGCGGGTCCGGTCCGTCCGCCGCTGCACGATTGCACGGCGCGCGATGTCGAGGATGTCCGCAAGTTGATGGAAGTCTACCAGGATGTGGTGGATCCGAGGGAATCCGGCAAGGGGGCGGAACGCTCCACGGTGGGAGCGGGTAGGGATTCATAGGTAGGATCGACCAGGTCTTCGTGGAAGAAAGCAAGGGGACCGGATTCCCTCGGACGTCTTCACGATAGAATTCAAGCGAGGCCGTCCCCCTGCCGGAAAATCCTAAGTTACTGACAGCAAAGCAAATAAAAAAATAATTTGGGTGTGAACGGGCAAGCCGGGGCAAGCCGGGGACAGGCAACGAATTTCGCAAATGCAGCGAAATTCATTGCCTGTCCCCGGTTTGCCCCGGTTTGCCACAAGTACTTAATTGGGTATGTTGGGCTCGACCAGTTGCGCCAACTGCATGAGCGATTCCTGCCAGCCCAGGTAGCAGGCTTCCGGGGGAATTACATCGGGCACGCCTTCCTGGACGATGTCTAGCTCGGTTCCCACCAAAACCTTTTTCAACCGGACGGTTACGTGCATTTCGCCGGGCAGATTCGGATCGTCAAACTTGTCGGTATACCGGATCAGTTCGTGCGGCACCAGTTCCACGTAGGTTCCACCGAACGAGTGGCTTTGGCTCGTGGTGAAGTTGGTGAACGACATCCGATGGGTGCCCCCAACCTGGGCGTTGATCTGGTGAACCGTGGCGGTGAAGCCGTACGGCGGCAGCCATTTGGCCAGGGCGCCGGGGTCGAGGAAAGCTCGATACAGTTTTTCGGGAGTCGTGCGAAGCACGCGATGAAGTCGGATTGTATTGGGCATGTCAAGTCTCCTGGAAAGTAAGCGAACTGTTGGTTCCGAATATATAGACTGCCGCCGGAGCGCGGAATCATCGGTCGATGGTCCAAATCCGATTTGCGAGTGAAGCGCCGCTACTTCAGAAATCCGCTCATTCCGCTCAGCCGGGAGCTGATTTCGTCGTTGGCGGCGTCATCGAGCGCCAGAATCCGGCGGGCTTCCGGCGAGAGGCGCTGCTGCACTTCATTCCGCAGGAGGGCTTTCTGGTACTGCTGTTGGGGCTTGTCCCGGCGGGTGTAGTAGACGTGCATGGCGCGGCGGGGCGCCGCTGTACGGTTGGCCGAAGCGCCGTGCCACATATGGGCGTTCATGACCACCACGGTTCCGGCTTTTCCGGTCACCAGTTGCTCTCCGGGGTACGGGTCGAATGAACCGGGCGGGGGCAGGCGGCGCCAGCGGTGGGAGCCTGGAATCACGCGGGTGGCTCCGTTGTCGGGTGTGAAATCGTCCAGCAT
>CAZMRK010000590.1:0-5345 GCA_964568355.1 uncultured Solibacteraceae bacterium
TCGATTACGATGCGGATGATAAGCGTTTCTTCATCCCCGAGGAGGTCGCCAACTCTCCCGCCCCTTCTGAGGCGGTGACGCTGTGATCAAAATGCCGGAGCTTTCGCGCTCGCTGATCCGGGAGCGCACCTGGTCGATGCTCGTGGACGCGGTGGTCTTCGCGGCGGCGCTGGCCGTGATGTACGGCGTCTTCGTGATGGCAGGCTACTGGCTGGGCGCGGCGACCCCGGCTGCGAAGATCTCGCAATCCCCCCGCGCGCTGCCGGCATATGCGTTCTATTCCGTGGTGCGGATTGCCGTGGCATATCTGCTGAGCCTGGTATTCGCCGTCGGTTATGGATATATAGCGGTGTACAACCGGCGGCTCCAGAGCCTGATGGTGGCCGCGCTGGACATTCTGCAATCGATTCCGGTGCTGAGTTTTCTGCCCGGAGTGATGCTGGCGATGGTCTCCCTGTTCCCCGACCGGCAGATGGGGGTAGAGTTCGGGTCGATCCTGCTGATCTTCACCGGCCAGGTGTGGAACATGGCGTTCAGTTTCTACGCCTCCTTGAAGTCCCTGCCGCGGGAACTGCGGGAAGCGGCGGCGATCTATCGCTTCACACGCTGGCAGCGGTTTGTCCAACTGGAACTGCCGTACGGCGCGATCGGACTGGTCTGGAACTCGATGGTCTCGGTAGCCGGCGACTGGTTCTTTCTCATGGCCTGCGAAATGTTCGTGCTGGGGAAGCGCGATTTCCGGTTGCCGGGGCTGGGTTCGTACCTGCAGACCGCGGCCAGCGCGGGTGACACGGGAGCGATCTTCTGGGGCCTGGGAGCCATGATCGGTGTGATTGTGCTGATGGATCAGGTGATCTGGCGGCCGGTGATCGCCTGGGCGGATAAGTTCAAGTTCGAGCAGGTGGAGAGCGCCGCGCCACCTCGTTCTCCCGTGCTGCATCTGCTGCGTAACTCGCGGGTGCTGGAGCGGGTGCGAGAGCGGACGATCGAGCCTCTTTCCGAGCGAATCTCCATGCATTTTGCGCATCGGGAGGCCCAACCCGCCAAACCACAAGCGCCGGCGGCCTGGAAGCACACGCTGGGCGTGGCGCTGGGGATTACCGCTCTGGCGATCGTGTTGTATGCGGTGTTTCGTGCTGGCGCAACCCTACGGACCATCGGCCGCGCCGAGGTGCTGGCGACGCTCATCGGGGCCGGCGCGACATTTCTCCGGGTGAATGCAGCGCTGCTGGCGGCCTCGTTGTGGACCATTCCCGCGGGCGTCGCCATCGGCTCCAATCCGAAACTGGCGCGCATTGCGCAGCCTTTCGCTCAGATCGCGGCCTCGGTCCCGGCGACCGCTTTATTTCCGGTCGTGCTGCTGGGCCTGATCCGGCTGGGTGGAGGCTTGGGAATCGCCTCGGTCCTGCTCATGCTGCTGGGAACCCAGTGGTATGTGCTATTCAATGTGATCGCCGGGGCGATGGCCATCCCCTCGGACCTGCGAGAGGTAGCGACAGTATTTCGCTTCAGCCGCCTGGACCGCTGGCGCCTGGTGATCCTGCCGGGGATCTTCCCTTACCTGGTGACCGGCCTGGTGACCGCTTCAGGAGGCGCCTGGAACGCCAGCATCGTAGCCGAGTACTTTCACTTCAAAGGCCAGACTCTGGCGACGATCGGCCTGGGAGCGCAAATCAGCCAGGCGACGGACTCCGGCAACCTGGACCTTCTCCTGCTTTCAACCATCGTCATGGCCGCCCTGGTCGTCTCGGTAAACCGCCTGGCCTGGCGCCCCCTCTACCAACTCTCCGAAACCCGCTACCGCCTGGGCTAAGGCTCCGTGGATTAAGATCATGGGCCTGATATGATGTCTCTCCATCGGAGGGCCCGTGAAACGCCTGATTCTCGTGGCAAGCTTCGCCGCTTTGCTGATTTATGCCGATCTCCCCACGCGGCTTCCTTTCCCCGGGCACGCGCGGGTGAAGCTGCGGATCCAGACCGCGGATGGGCGGCCCACCGGCGTCCGCCTGCGGGTGACCAATACGGCCGGCGACTATTTCGCGCCGCTGGGCCATTTGCCCGTCGTCGATCCCACGCGCCGCACCGCCGGCGACATCATTCTTGGAGACGGGACGGAGATTCCGTTGGAATTGCATGCCCTGGTCTATGACGGCGCCGAGATCGATCTGCCGCCAGGTCACTACACCTTCGCAGCGCGCAAAGGCCTGGAGTACGACCTGATCCATCAGGAGGCGGAGATCACCGCCGCCGCAGGCCAGACGGTGTCGCTCACTCTGCGCAAGTTTGCCGATTTCGAAGGCCAGGGCTGGTATCCCGGCGACACCCACATGCATTTTCCCGACCCCTCCGGCGTGCGCTACGAAATGGAATGCGAGGGGCTGCGCGTGTGCAGCCTGCTGCTGCTCAAGAGCGGCTACAAGATCGGGCGGCCGGGTGACGGCAACTTCTGGAATGTCGAGCATTTCACCGGGAAGCTCGCCCGCGAGTCCGATGCGGAGCACTTCATCAAGGTCGGCGAGGAATTCCGGCACGGCCTGCTGGCGCACCTGATTTTTCAGAATCTCAAATCGATCGTCTGGCCGGTCAGCACGGGCGGCTTGCGCGAAAGCGGCGTCGGCGGCTACGACTGGCCCCTCATGCTGCACGCCTCCGACGATGCGCACTCCCAGGGAGCGCTGGTTACCTGGGCCCACTGGCCATATCCTTCGATGGAAGCGCCTCTGGACATCGCACTGGGACGCATCGATTCGGTCGACATTCTGACCACCGGCAATCCTTTCGAGCACCATCCCATCCTGGTGGAGATCTACAAGATGCACGGTCCGTCGGCCTACTCGAAACCGCCGATCGAGATGTACTATCACTATCTCAACTGCGGTTTTCATGTGGCGGCGTCGTCCGGCTCCGACAAGATGGCGCTCAATCCGCCCATGGGCAGCGCTCGCACCTATGTGAAGACGGAAGGCCCTCTGAGTTACGACTCGTGGATCGAGGGCATCCGCAAAGGCCATACGTTCATCTCCACCTATCCGCTGCTGGAATTCTCCGTGAATGGGAAAGGCGCGGGCGATTCCCTGGAGCTACCGGTGGGAACGGCGAAGTTGCGCGTACGCGCGCGGGCGCGCTCGCTGGAACCATATGCCGTGCTCGAAATCGTGGTGAACGGAAAGGTGGTGCGGTCGGCGAAGCCTTCGGGCGATCATTTCGATGCTTCGATCGACGAAACCATCGAAGTCGACCGCGGCGGCTGGATTGCGGCCCGCGCTCACGGGCCGAAGATGCTGCCCTACGGCGAGACCTGGTGGAAGATGCCGGTGTTCGCGCACTCGTCGCCCATCTACCTGAATATGCCGGGGCGGCCGGCGCCGGCGCACGAATCCGCTACGATTCTGCTGGAGCAGTTGAGCTACCTGGAGCGTTGGGCCGAATCTCGCGCCAACTTCCCGACACTCGAAAACCGCCGGGAAGCGCTCGACTGGATCCACAAAGCCACCGAGATTTACCGGGCGCGGCTGTAACGGCTTACAACCCGGCGATCTTGCCGAAGATCGGCCGCAAGGCCGGGTAGAGCGCCTGGTAGACGGCATAGCCGCGCTCGTAAAGGCCGGCCGCCTGTTCGTCCGGCGCAAGCGATGCCGTCTCGCGAATGACCGCCTGGCACACTTCGGGGACCGTGGCATAGGCGCCGGTCCCGACCAGGGCCAGCAGCGCCGCGCCATAAGCCGAGCCCTCCTGGGTGGCCAGCGTGACCACGCGGCGGTTGAGGACATCGGCCAGCACCTGTCTCCAGAAAGGGCTGGATGCTCCACCGCCGGAAGCACGCACGGAACGGACCGGCACGCCCAGGGCCTCGATGATCTCCAGGCAATCGCGCTGGCTGTAAGAAACACCTTCGATGACTGCCCGCACCAGATCGGCGCGCTGATGGCTAGCGGTCAGCCCGATCCAGCCACCACGCGCGGTGGCATCGAGATGCGGCGTGCGCTCGCCCATCAGATAGGGCAGCCAGAAGAGCCCCTGCGATCCGGCCGGCGCCTGAGCCGCCTCCGCGGTCAGGGCATCGTAATTCATGCCCGGCGCCAGGCGGTTGCGAAACCACTGCAAGCTCAGCCCGGCTCCCTGCGTTACACCCATGACGTGCCAGCGGTCGCGAACGGCGTGGCAAAACGTGTGAACCCGGCCCTGGGGATCGTAAGCCACCTGCTCCATGTGGGCGAAGACCACGCCGGAGGTGCCGAGCGTGCAGGAAACGATGCCCGGTTCCACGATCCCATTGCCGACCGCGGAGGCCGCCTGGTCCCCACCGCCTCCGACGACGGGAGTTCCGGCCGCGAGACCGGTCAGCTCGGCCGCCGACACGCTGACTTTGCCGCTTATGTCGCTTGATTCGTGGCACGCCGGCAGGATGGCCCGGTCGAGACCCAGGCCGTCCACCATCGGATAGGACCAGCGGCGCCCGACTACATCGAAGAGCGCGGTGCCGGAGGCATCGGAGACTTCCGACGCGTATTCTCCCGTCAACCGGAAGCGCACGTAGTCCTTGGGGAGCAGAAGGTGCCGCACCCGCTCGAAGTGGCGCGGCTCGTGATCGCGCACCCACAGCAATTTCGGCAAGGTGAATCCGGTAAGAACCGGATTGGCGATGGCGCGCAGCACATTTTCCTTACCGATCTTCTGGTTGATGGAGTCCACCTGAGCCTGACTGCGCTGGTCGCACCAGATGAGAGCGGGCCGGATGACCTGATTGTGTTGATCCAGGATGACCAGGCCGTGCATCTGGCCGGAGAGTCCGATGCCTTGCACCTGGCTGCCGGAGACTCCGGCGGCGGCCATCGCGCCGCGAATAGCCGGGACTGCTGCGTCCCACCAGTTTTCAGGGCGCTGCTCGGCCCAGAGGGGCCGCTCCATCCGCATGTCCTCGTGGGGGGCCGTGAAGGCACCCCGCACCACGCCGCGCTCATCTACCAGGAGCGCACGCGTACCGCCCGTACCAATATCGATGCCCATCCACATGATGGCTGCTCCGGCTACTTTTTGAGAAAATCCGGCCCCTCAACCCAGGGCAGATAGGCGGCGCCGAACAGCCCGGCCTCGTCTCCCAAGGTTGCTTTTTCCACGCGCGTTTCGGTGGTGCGGAAGGTGAAGGACCGCCTCCGCGCCTCCGCGAACATGGCCGGGGCGAACAGGTCCCACGCGCCCAGCACACCACCGCTCAGCAGATAGAGCGGGAAATTGAAAGTATTCACCAGCATGGCCAGGGCTACGCCCAGCGCTTCACCGAAGATCGTCCAGATGCGCCGCGCGCTTTCGTTGCCGGCGATGGCCATGTCATAGACATCTTTGGA
>CAZMRK010000591.1:0-6075 GCA_964568355.1 uncultured Solibacteraceae bacterium
CCTCCATACCCGATGCTGGTGCCGAGGAGCCAGGCGATACATGCCAGCGTCGGAAATACCGCATCGCCCGCGGGAGGCAGTATGGAAAGCGCTTCGGGTTTCGCCGCCGCAAGATGCAGCGCAAGCTGGCTGGGACCGCCGGCGGCCAGGATCACCTTCACCGCCAGCACCACCGCTCCCGTTGCCATCACCGCGATCTGCACAATGTTGCTGAGCACCACGCCCACGTATCCCGCCAGGTAGACGTAGCCGACCGAAAGGGGAAGAGCCAGAAGCAGAATCTCCGTCTTATTCCAACCCAGAATCGGTTCGCCGACCTTCACCAGCGCCAGCAGCGAGATGCCGGTCCACGCCACCATGGCGATCAGCGAAGTCCTCAGCGCCAGCCAGACGCGCATCAGGCTGGCCGGGCGGCCCTCGAAGCGCAGTTCATAGAATTCGAGTGTGGTGAATGTGTTGAGGCGTTTCCAGAAGACGGCGAACAGAATCGCTCCCAGGAACAGCGCGATGCCGAACCGGCTCAGGTAAAACCAGCAAACGTAGATGCCGGTGATGGCCGCCAGCCCGCCATAAGCGACGGCCGAATCGGCGCTCATCATCGAGGCGGCATACGAAAGGCCGGTCATCCAGCCGGGCATGCTGCGGCCCCCGAGAAAATAGTTCTCCAGGCTTTTCCCTGCAAATTTCCGGCTGCGCCATCCGATATAGGCGATCACGAACATGTAAGCGGCGATGATCAGCCCGTCGAACGCCGCCAGCTTCATAACTTCTCGTTCCGGTAATTGAAGTCGACATCGGCGCCTACCTCATACGCCCGGAATAATCGCGCGAACTCGATCAGGTTCTGAATGGTGCATTCCGCAAACTGCTTGCCCTTCTCCGGCGTGGCCAGCATCGGGTCGCCTTCCACCCCTGACTCCGTGATGCGGCTCCAGCGGTTCACCATGTGGACCGGCCCTGACCCGAACAGATCGTCGAAAATGAACCGGTTTTGCCGCGAAGGAGTCTCCCGTGGCACCATCTTGTCGTGCTGCACCAGTTCCGGCTTGATGTGCAGGTACATTGCGGTTTCGAACTCGCAGGCATGCGCCATCCCGCCCGGGAACTCCGACTCCCGGAGCCGGTCTACCGCTTCGCGCGCCAGCGCCCAGTGGGCCACTGACCCGGCCAGCGCACGGGTGGTGTTGACGATGCGCCGCGCTGCAAGATTGCAGAGCATCTGGTTGCTGCCGTGCCCGTTTACGAAGATCACACGGTCGAATCCCTGCCGCACAAACGAATGCGCCACGTCGTAGCAGAAATCAACGAAAACAGTCTCCCGGATGCTGATCGTCCCGGGAAAGCCCATGTTGTGCTCATTGAAGCCGTAATGAATCATGGGCGCCGTCAGGATCAACCCGTCGGAGCGCCGTGCGGCTTCTTCCGTGACGTGTTCCACCAGCACATTGTCGGTGTCGATGGGCAGATGATAGCCGTGCTGCTCGATCGCGGCCACGGGGATCACAATCACCGCGCCGCGTTCGGCACGCTCCCGGACTTCGGGCCAGGTTAGGGTACGGTAGAGGTATTTGGTCATGGCAGTTCGTATCAGGGAATAGAATATCCCTGACGAAGGTCTTGAATCGCGCGGCGCAGCAGCGGTACTCCGACGGTGCGGCCGCGCTGTCCCAATCCCGGCTCCAGTCTGGCCAGCCGTGCCTCGATGGCGGCCAGGCGCGGCTTCAAAAGGACGCCATAAGAGCGGCCATCCACCGGGTTCGTGAGCTCCCGAAATGAGCCGCTGATCGGCCCCGTGCGCATAAACTCGAACAGGCTCAAGGTGAGATCCACCAACTCCGGATCCGCGCCTTCGCCAAAGAAATAAGTGAGCAGGCGCTGGCGGAATCCGTCCCAGCTTAACTGGGGATCGAAGGTGAACTCGCTATAGGCAAAGCGGGTCAGGCGGTACGGGATGGCATCGACCGGAAAAGGAACCGTGCGCCCGAAGACGGAATGGCTGTTGAAACCGGGTTCGAAAGCGACCACATATCCGGCCAGGTGATCCTGCTGGATGCGGCGCGCTTTCTCGCCGATGTCCCGCAGCGGCAGGGCATAATATTGGTCCCAGTGCATGGCATTTGCCGAAAGCTCCCGCAGCGGCGTGAGCACCCCTTCGCTGTCCTGCAAAGCCCAGTTCTGGCGAACCTCCAGGAAGTAATAGCGGGGATCCCGAAAGTTCTGCCGCAGCTCGTCGTAATACTTGACATCCCATTTATGGGCTTCAGGGTAACCGATGCCCCACACCAGTTTGGCCTTCGGATATTTTTTCCACAGATCCGCGGAAAAATCCTTCAGGAACGCCGGAGAGGCCTGGCCGCTGACCTTCGATCCGAATTCATCCACCGGCTTCTGGCAGGCGGGGTCTTTGCAGGCGTACTCGCCTTCGTCGCCGATCTCCAGCCACATTCCATCGGCCTCCGGGAAGGCGTCGTATAGCTCCAGCAGGTACCGCTTCATCGCCTGCCGGGCCGCTGGAAGAGTTCGCGACATAAAGGGGATGCCCGGATCGCGGAGTTCGGAGTGGTACTTGGCGATATCGTCGATCCCGAACCAGGCAAAAACGCCCGTACCCAGATAGAACTCGATGCCCCGGCTGTGCGCATGCTGGATGAGCTGGCGAATATCATCGGTGGTGAGAGGGGTCTCCGGATAAATGAAGCTTTCCGGAAACTGCTTGGACCGGAAGATGCCGGAGAGCCAGAAGTAGATCAGGTTCATCCCGTCATCGGCCATCGCATCAATGACTTTTTCCCAGTCCTGCCGGGTGTAGCGCGGCGCCAGCCCCCAGCAAACCAGGTTATAGGTTCCGCGGTTGCGGATCGGCGATTCGCGCCGGACCGTCGCCGTCTGGAAACCCACGCCCGTTCCCTGAGCCTGCATCCCAAACCCGGCCAGGTAGACGGCGCCGTTGAACACCCCCCGGCTACCCCGGGCGGCCACCGCGAGGGTATCCGGCCCAATCTGGCGGATCAGAAATCCATCCTCCGACTCGGGAGGTTCGACCCCGGCCAGCAGGGAGTTATCGGAGGGTGTGCCGATGACGATCGTGGACCGCGTAGCCACCGTCGCGCCCGCCCGTGCCACCGGTAGCTCAAACCCGAAAACCTCTCGGGCCGTCCGGCTAATCCGCTCTACCGCCAACTGTTCTAGGGGGGTGGGGTGCGGAGGGGCGACGATGGTGGCCACGGCTCGAGTTCCGTCAAATGCCGGTAAGTACCGGTTGTCCAGGCCGATACGATTACCGGCCGCCATCGCGGCGGGTACCGCCAGAAGCGCAAGCCAAGCCGAGGTCTTCAACGCCATTGCCCTCCAGTATGACCAGTATTATCGGTTTGGGACGGCGCGCTTGTCAAGGCTCAAATCGGCGGCGGGTCGCGGCGGTCGCATCCCCCATGCCGCCGCTGATGGCGGCGCGGCGGCGAAGCTCGAAGTAGCGGGATCGCTCCTTACGGCTGAGCTCGGGCTGCTGTGCGGCGTCGAAGACCTGAGCCAGCAGCAGATGGGGCGCGGGGTCGTCCGGCCGGGCGGCGGCCAGTTCCTCCAGCAGCGCCCGGGCCTGAGCGCTTTTGCCGGCGGCGATCCAGGCGCGCGCCAGCTCCAGGCGGGCTTCGCTGGAAGTCAGCGGCTCCAGCCGGCGGACCGCCTCCTCGATGCGGCCGCTGCGCAGCGCCAGACGGCCCAGCGCCAGGCCGGCTCCCGGGTGGCCGGGGCTGGCGGCCAGTGCCTTGCGATAGGCTGCCTCGGCTTCCTCGAAGCGGCCGCTGGTTTCCAGCTCGTAGCCCAGCCGGAATTGCGCATCCGCCGAGCTTGGAGACACTTTGGCGGCCCGCTCGGCGGCCTCTAAAGCCCGATCAAGCTGGAAGTTACGATGATGGGCGTCGGCCAGCAGCAGGAGCAGATTGCGGTCGTCCGGAGCCTGGGCAAGGGCCTCGGTCAGGATGTCCGCGGCATCGAGAGAATAATCCTGATCGAGATAGAGGACTGAGAGCAGACGCATCGCTCCGGCATGCTTTGGATTGAGGGCATGGGCGCACCGCAGGCTCCGAATCGCCTCGATCTTCCGGTTAGTCTCCGCCAACACCACCCCGAGGAGGTAACTGGCTTCAAATGAGGAGGATTCAAGCTCCACCGCGCGGGTCAGCGGAGCGACGGCATCACCCGGCCGCGATTCCTTATAAAGCGTCAGGCCGAGATTAAAGTGGGCCGGAAAGGATGCCGGCTGCAGCTCGCAGGCTCGCCGGAAAGCGCGCTCGGCCTGGGCAAGCTGGCCGGGCTGGTCCTGCGCCAGACCGGCGGCGGTGTAGAGCAGCGCGGCCCACAGAATCCGCCGCGCCACCGCTCACCTCCGCTTCAAGCCAGCGACAGCCGCCGGATTGTTGGCGATTTCATTGAGCCGTGAGACGGTGTCGCCGACATGGTCCTCCATCTCATGGGCGGCCCGGTCGGGATCGTGCGAGCGAATGGCTTCGTAGAGGCGGCGGTGCGATGCATACTCATCCAGCCGGTACTGATAGCCGACGTTGCCGCGCTCGATCACGGCGCCTCCCGAAGCCATTAAGAGGTTGAAAGAAGAGACGATCTTTTCCAGCACCTTGTTGTGGGTGGCCCGCGCTACAGCGACGTGGAACTGGGGGGTAACGCTGTACATCGGCTGGTTGCGGCTGGCGGCCCGTTCAATTTTGCGGAGTGCCTCTTCCATGGCCTCGAAGTCCTCGTCGGTCGCCGTGGTAGCCGCCAGCCGCGCCACACCGCTCTCGATGACCCGCCGGGCAGCGGCGACCTCGGCAATCGCCTCGATGCCCAGAAGCGACGCCATAACATCCGCATTTACAACAAGTTCGGAGGGGATGCTCTTTATGTAGCAGCCGCGACCTGGCTGCATCTCCACCAGGTTCATCCCTACCAGGGCCTGCAGCGCCTCCCGCACGACGGTCCGGCTGACATCAAGCTGCCGAACCAGTTCCGGGACAGACGGTAACTGGCTGCCGGGAGGGTACTTGCCGTCGCGGATCCAGCCGAGGAGGATGTCCTGCACGTCGGAGGTGAGACTCTTGGGACGGGAGTAGGATTCGTCGGACACCGTGCCACGCACTCGTATTACCTGTCACTGCATTCTATCACGTGGAGCGGTTCGCGCTGGAAACAATCCAGTTGCGCGAAATTTCCATTGACAGACCCGCGCACACGTGTTACCAATAATACCGGTAGGACCCTAGAGGGGAGGGAAAGCATGTTTTCCACACTGGTACGCCCGGCGTGTCTCTTTCTCCTGACGGTGCTGGCGCTGACCACGCCCGCGATCGCTCAGGTATCTTCCGGATTTGGCAGCATCAGCGGCTTGGTTCAGGATGCCAGCGGCGCGGGGGTGAGCCACAGCAAAATCACGGTTACCAACGTCAATACGGGAGTCAGCCGATCGGCGCAGGCCGATGAAAGCGGCCGCTACACGGTGCTCTCCCTGCCCATCGGGGAGTACGAGGTTCGCGCCGAGGCAAGCGGCTTCCGGCCGGTAGTGCGCAACGGCATCATCCTGGTGATCGGCTGGACCGCCCTGGTGGATTTCAATCTCCCGGTCGGCCAGTTGACCGAGGTGGTGACGGTCACGGAATCGGCCCCCCTGATCGAGAGCGCGAACGCCACGATCGGCCAGGTCATCCAGAATGCTCAAGTAGTAGCCCTGCCCCTAAACGGGCGGAGTTACACGCAACTGGCGGCGCTGGTGCCGGGCGTGGTATTCGGCGGGGTATCGGTGGGGACGTCAACGCAGAACAGCAGTATCGCGACCACGGGCAGTTTCAGCATTTCCGGGTCCCGCCCGGAAGGCAACCAGTTCAGCCTGAACGGAATCAACGTAACGAATGATTTTACGGGCGGCACTTTTGCGTACCCGCCGATCGACTCCATCCAGGAGTTCAAGATTGTTCAGAACAGCTACGGCGCGGAGTTCGGCGGCCGGACCGGCCAGGTGATTGTCACCTCCAAGGGCGGCACCAACGAATTTCATGGCTCGGCCTACGAGTTCTTTCGGAACGACCA
>CAZMRK010000592.1:0-9518 GCA_964568355.1 uncultured Solibacteraceae bacterium
ACGGTGAGCAATGCAACCGAACCCGACGAGGTGGAAGTGCATGGCGGCCCCGGAGCCTAGCCTCGCCGGAAAAGTGGTGCTGGTGACCGGTGCGGCCAAACGCATCGGGCGCGGCATCGCACTGGCCCTGGCGCGGGAAGGGGCGCGGGTGGCGATTCATTACCATCAGTCCGAAGCAGAAGCGCGTCAGACCGCTCGCGAGTGCGACGCGGCGCTCTTTCGGGCGAATCTCGAACGGGTGCCGGAGATCGCCGCGATGTTCGCTGAGGTCGAACGGCACTTCGGCCGGTTGGACGGTCTGGTAAACAATGCTGCCCGCTTCACCCGCCTGGATCCGCTCGAGATCACGGAAGCCGACTGGGATTTTATCCACAGCGTGAACCTGAAGGCAGTCTTTTTTTGCTGCCAGCACGGCGCCCGGCTCATGCACCGCTCCGGGGGCGGCCGGATCGTTAACATCAGTTCTCTGGGCGGCATCCGTCCCTGGGCCGCGCACGCGCACTATTGCGCCTCGAAGGCCGGCGTCATCATGCTGACGCGCGCCTTGGCCAAGGCTTTCGCGCCCGAAATCACCGTAAACTCCGTGGCCCCCGGCGTGATCGGAGCCGATGACCTGGATGACCGCCGCGCTTCCATGATCGAAGCGACGCCGGCCCGGCGCGCTGGTACGCCGGAAGAAGTCGCACAAGCCGTGCTCTATTTCCTTAAGGCGGGGGATTTCATCACCGGGCAAACCCTTGCGGTCGATGGCGGTTTGAGCCAGCGGTAGGGCCGGATCGCGGAAACCATCCAGAACGTCGACGAGAGCGTCGACGCGGCGCGCTGAAGCGCACGCTACGGCGGGTGCAGGCAGTGCACTAGACGCCGGTTTCGGGCGGAGAGGCTGGGGGTGGTGGCACTGCCCGCCGCGATCCGGCCAGGATCAGGTCCGCTATTTCCCGCGGCCGGTCGATTCCAGCGATCGTCACCGGGCCGCTTTCGCTCGCCGTCTCGAAGGAGAGATCGCCGGTCCGCATCAGGCGCTGACCAAAGGTCTGCTGTACGGAGACATCCTGCACCTTCATCAGGTCCATCGTGCGCCGGGATTTGGAAAACAGCCCACGCTCCAGAGTCAGGCGGTCGTCGTGCAGCGTCAGGCTGATGAGTTGGCGCTGGATGTGCTTCTGCAGCGGCACCAGGAAGAACACCAGGGGGACGGCCATCACCCAGCGGGGTTTGTCCTGCCAGTAGCGGAAATAGAGGAAGACACCCGCCAGGAATACCAGCACCGCGAAAATGTACCACAGCCGGATCGTTTTGAAGCTCGAACGAACGACGCGTGTTTCCATTTGGAGCCAATTGTACCGCGCGATCCGGGAGGCCAGGCCGCCGTTTGGTAAGCTGGAGGACCAGCCATGTCCACGCCCGGCGGAAAAGGTTCCGTATCTCCCTCTGAGCACTCCCACTATCAGGACCGCGTGACCGATGCGTCGATCCACCAGTTGACGTCCCATCCGTCCATCAATCACCCCACCTATTTTCTGCAAAGCTCATTCTTTCCCGATGGGCGTACGTTGATCTTCACCTCTTACCGCACGGGGAGCGCGCAGCTTTTCGAGGTGGGATTTCCCGATGGCGAGATCCGCCAGTTGACCGAAGGTCCCGCCATCCATCCGTTCTCGCCGGCCATTCATCCGGATGGCGGCCGTATCTTCTTCGTTCGCGGCGGCGAGATCTGGGCTATCGACCGCGCTACTCTGGCGGAGACCTGCATCACCTCGTTCCCCGGCGCGCAGTTGGGCGAATGCTCGCTTGCGCCCGGAGGCGAGTGGCTGACTGCCGCCGTGAAACAGGGCTCGCAGTGCGGTCTGGTGGCGGGCCGCGCCGATGGCTCCGCCTGGCATTTGATCCCCTTTCCGCGCACGGTCATCCATCCCCAGTTCCACCCGCTCGATCCCGACTGGATCGAATTTTCCGGCGACCCCGCTCCACGCATGCATCGTGTCCGCCGCGACGGCTCCGGGCTCGAATGCCTCTACCAGCACGGCAACGACGAATTCGTTGTTCACGAAACCTTTCTCGGCCGCACGGGAGACCTGGTGTTCACCGTCTGGCCCAAGTCTCTCCGCCGGATGGATTGGAGCACGCGCCAGATCCACACCATCGTGGATTTCAATTGCTGGCACATCACCCCCAATCGGGCGGGTGACACCGTGCTCTGCGACACGAACCATCCCGATGAGGGGCTCTTCCTGGTGGACGTAGCGACCGGCGGCCGCCGCCGTATCTGTCTTTCCGATTCGAGCAATCAGGGTACGCAGTGGAAGACCTCCCGCTATGCCCTGGCCGAAGACTTTGCCGCCGCCCGCAGTTCCGCCAAGAGCGGCGCTCTGAGCTGGATGGAGGTCGCCACAGATTCGGTCTACGGCCCCCAGTGGACCCACCCGCACCCGGCCTTCTCGCCGGACGAGAAACGGGTGACCTTCGCCAGCGATCGCACGGGCCACACGCAGGTCTACGTCGTCGAACTTAGCTGAATCGGTCCGCCTTGGTTTGAATCCGCAGCAGGTCGCTATACTGAAAAGCGTGCGGATGGTCTCCTTCGGTCTCTGCGTCCTGGCCCTCTGCGCTGCGGCGCTTCTCGCGTCCCAGCCGGATGCGGTGTATCGCGCGCGCCGCGAACATCTGCGTAAGGACCTGCCCGAGGGCGTGACGGTCCTGTTCGGACGTACGGAGAAAGATAATGACGACCTGCGCAGCGGCTTCTTCCAGGAACCGAACTTCTACTATTTGACCGGCTGGCTCGAGCCGGGCGCGATTCTGCTGCTTGCTCCGCTACCCGCGGATCGGGACTCTCCCGGATATGGGGCCCGTTCCGCCATGCCGCGGGAGATTCTGTTTCTGCCGCAGCGTAGTCTGGAACAGGAAAAATGGACCGGGCGCAAATTAGGCCCCGACGATCCCGACGTCCGCCGGCGCACTGGTTTCGATACCGTGCTGCCGGCAGAGAGCCTGGAAGCCGAACTGCACAAGATGCTGGAGCAGTACCCGCGCCTCTATACGCTCAAAGGACGCAGCGAAGCAGCCAAGCTCCAGTCGCTGGCGCCCTTGCGCGACATCGGGGACGCCGGTCCGGCAATTGCCCGTTTGCGCATGAAAAAGTCGCCGGAAGAACTGGCTCTGCTCGAAAAAGCTGCCGCTGCCACGATCGAAGCCCATCGGGCCGCCTGGCGCCGGATCGCTGCGGGGGTGCACGAGTATCAAATCGCCGCTACCATGGTGGAAGTCTATGCCGACCGCGGCTGCGAGCGCAGCTCCTACGCGCCTATCGTGGGCTCGGGCCCCAATTCGGTGATCCTGCACTACTCGCGAAACAGCCGCCGCATGGACCGCGGCGAGCTCCTCCTGATGGACGTGGGCGCCGAGTGTGCCGGATATGCGGCCGATATCACGCGCACGGTGCCTGTAGGCGGCCACTTCAGCCGTCGGCAGCGGGAAATCTATGAGATCGTGCTGGGGGCGCAAAAAGCGGTGATCGCGGCCGTCAAGCCCGGCATGAACCTGGGCAAGACGGCGCCTGACAGCCTCTACAAAGTGGCTTACGAGTACATCAATTCGCACGGCAAAGACCTGCACGGCGAGCCGTTGGGCAAGTATTTTACTCACGGCATCGGCCATCACGTCGGCCTGGAAGTTCACGATGCCAATGATCCTGCGACTCCCCTGGCCGAGGGCATGGTGATCACGGTCGAGCCCGGCATCTACATCCCGGAAGAAAATATAGGTATCCGGATCGAAGACATGGTGCTGGTCACGCGGACCGGCGCGCGGGTTCTGAGCGCGGGTCTTCCTCGCGAGCCGGGCGAGATTGAGAAAGCGGTCGCGCGGTAAGATGTGGCGGTTCTCTCGGCAGACCGGAGCGTATGTAGGCTTGCTGGCCGGCGGATTCGTGGTTGCCGTGGCGGCGAGCTGGACCGGCCTCGGTGCGCAGATGGACAACAACGCCTATGACTTCATGTTCCGCCTGCATCGGCCGCGACCCTGGCAGACCGAGACGATTCTCCTCACCATTGACGAGTTGACCCTCCAGGCGGTCCACGGCATTCGCGGTATTCGCGCTCCTCTGGCGCGCGGGTTGGAGGCGATCGCCAAAGCTCCTCCCAAGGCAGTGGCAATCGACTTGATTTTTGCCGATGAAAGCAATCCGGCCGATGACGCCAGGTTGGAAGCAGCGTTCCGCGCCACACCGAACCTCGTGCTTCCCTGCGAGCTGATCCAGCAAGGCAAGCTCTGGGAGGACCCGCTGCCGCGCTTCGGCCGGTATGCCGCCGGTGTCGGCCATGTGCACGCGCAGCCCGACGATCTGGACGCGGTCAGCCGTGCCATCCCGCTGGAGAAGGCCACGGACCGGGAGCGGCGTTGGGCGCTTCCGCTGGAAGCTTACCGGGTGAGCCGCGGGGCCACGATTGTGGAGTCACCCAACGACCTCCAGGTGGGCGGCGTGCTGATCCCCTCGCGCTACGCCGAGGGGCGCCTCATGCGCATCCGTTATGTGCCTCCCGGGATGCCGCCCATCCCGCAGGTTTCGCTGAAAGATCTGCTGGCTGATGAACGGCTGGCCGCACGTTTCCACAATCGGGTGGTTTTTGTAGGCGTGATTGCCCAATCGGAGATGAAGGACCGCCTGGCAACGCCTTATTCGTTTGGAAGCTACATGCCGGGGATCGAGATCCTGGCCAATGCCTTCGAAACCATCGCCCAGGGACATTTCATCACCGATGCGCCTCACTGGTCGGTGCTCGCGGCGAGCCTTCTGTTTGTGGCCGCGGCCGGTGTGATCTTCGCATACTTGCCCGGATGGCAGGCCTATGCCGCGGGCGTGACGGTGCTGCTGGCGGCCAACCTGCTGCCTTACTTCTTCTTTACGCGCCAGATCGTCTTTTCTTTTGTCACGCCGGTCTCCGCCGCGTGGGTCTCGATGATCAGCGCCGCCGGCTACCAGACGCTGGTGGTTCGCCGCCGCTTGCGCAAGGCCGAAGCCGAGCGCGTTCGCTATCAGCAGGCGATGCACTTCGTCACCCACGAGATGCGCACGCCGCTTACCGCGATCCAGGGATCGAGCGAACTGATCAGCCGCTATACCATGCCGGATGAGAAGCGCAAGCAGATCGCCCAGTTGATCAACTCCGAATCCAAGCGCCTGGGCCGCATGATCGAGATCTTTCTCAACGTGGAGCGCCTTTCGGCCGGCGAAATGGAATTGAAACAGGAGCGCTTCGGCGTGGCTACGCTCATGTCCGGCTGCGTAGACCGGGTGCGCCCGCTGGCCGACCGCAAGCACATCCGCATCACCCTGGAGTCTCCCACGGAAGACCTCGCCCTGGTAGGCGACCGTGAGTTGATGGAATATGCGTTCTATAACCTGCTAACCAATGCCATCAAATATTCGCCTCAGGATACGGAGGTAACGGCCTTCGCCCGGCGCTCGGAGACACACGTCCGCATTTCGGTGCAGGATCAGGGAATCGGAATGGATCAGAAAGAAGTTAAGAAGATTTTTCAGAAGTTTTACCGCACCAGGAAAGCCGAGGAATCGGGCGAGGCTGGAACGGGAATCGGCCTTTCCATCGTCGAGCAGATCGTGGTGCAGCACGGCGGCGCCATCGATGTGGTGAGCCGGCCTGGATTAGGGTCCTGCTTTACGCTGGTTCTGCCGACGCCGGTTGCCGCCGCACTTGCGGAACAGCATTGATGCCAAAACTACTGGTTGTTGAAGACGATCCCGCGGTTCGGACTACGCTGGTGACCTTCCTGGAGCTGGAAGGCTATGTGGTCGATGCCGTCTCCTCCACCGAGGAGGCGCTGGAGCGTCTCGAGCAGTCCTCCTATCCGATCGTGATCTCGGATATCTACATCGATCAGCGCACCGGTCTGGACGTGCTCGATGCCGCCCGGCGGCGCGACCCGCGCTGCTCCGTTATTCTGATGACCGCGCGGGGCACGATGGAAACCGTGATGGCGGCCACGCGCGGCGGGGCCTTTGACTACGTGGCCAAGCCTTTCGATCTCGACCGGATGCTCGAAACGGTCAAGCGCGCCGAGGAGTCGCTGCAGGCCGAAGAAGAAGACGTGGGGCCGGACGACCTGCCGGAGACCGAGATGATCGGCAGTTCGGCCGCCATGGTCGAGATTTACAAAACTGCTTCCCGGGTAGCGCCCACCGATGCCACCGTGCTGATTGTGGGCGAGACCGGCACCGGCAAGGAACTGGTGGCGCGCATGGTCCACCGCTTCAGCCCCCGCGCCTCCCAGCCGTTCGTTCCGGTGGATTGCGCTTCCATCGCTCCCACGCTGCTCGAAAGCGAGTTGTTCGGCACGCTCAAGGGCGCCTACACCGGAGCCGATCGCGACCGCATGGGCGTTTTCGAGGCCGCCAATCGCGGTACGGTGCTGCTCGACGAGATCGGCGACATCGAGCTCAATTTCCAGGTCAAGCTGCTGCGCTTTCTGCAGGAACGGGAGATCCGCCCGGTAGGCGCTTCCCGCTCCAAGCAGGTGGATGTGCGTGTGCTCGCCGCCACCAACCGCGACCTCCAGAAAATGGTGGAGGAAGGCAAGTTTCGCGAGGACCTGTGGTTTCGCCTCAATGTCGTGCGCATCGTGATTCCGCCGCTGCGGGAACGCCGCGGGGACGTGCCGCTGCTCGCGCGGGCCTTTCTCAATAAGTACAACTCCCGTTACCAGCGCGAAGTCCGATTGCTCGAATCGGGCATGAAAGCGCTCCAGGAGTACACCTGGCCAGGCAACGTGCGCCAGTTGCAGCACCTGATGGAGCGCCTGACGATCCTCGCGCCCAACGACCGCATCGACGATGACGCCGTACTCGGGGCCCTTAGCGTGATGGAATCCCGCGAGCACCCGGTAGAAACTCTGGCCGAGGCCGAAGAAGAGCAGATCCGCCGCGTGCTGGTCGCCACCGGAGGCAACAAGAGCCGCGCCGCACAGATCCTGGGCATCGAGCGCAAGACGCTCTACCGCAAACTGGAGCGCATGAAGCTGTAGCGCGGCGGGGTCAGTCGCCGCGCAAGAGCGTCGATTGTCAATCCGAGCCCTGATCTCGCTGTGATATCTTGGCTCCCGGACCATGCCACGTACGTTTTTCGCCCTCTTCGCGATCTTTGCCGTCGCCGGATTCTCGCAGACGCGTCCGGCTATGGTCGAAACGCCGAATACCGATATCCACTACAAGCTGTCACCTGACGCCGTCCCACAGGAAGGTGTTCCCAAGGGTGAGATCCGGGGGCCGTTCATCCTGCCCAGTCAGGCGTATCCCGGCACGCAACACACCTACTGGATATACGTCCCGGCCCAGTACGACCCGGCTGTGCCCGCCAGCCTCATGATCTATAACGATGGACAGGCGTTCCTCGCCCCGGAGGGCGACGTCCGGGCGCCGGTGGTGATGGACAACTTGATCTATCGCCGCGAGATTCCGGTGATGATTGCGGTCTTCATCAATCCCGGCCGCCGCCCCGACCAGCCCGAGCCCAATCTGCACAACTGGGGGGATCGCGACACGAATCGTCCCACCGAATACAACACCCTCGACGATCGTTATGCGCGCGTCATCGTGGACGAATTGCTGCCGGTGCTCTACAAGGACTACAACATTTCCAGGGACCCCGAGCGGCACGGCATCGGCGGATCGAGTTCGGGAGCCATTGCCGCCTTTACCGTCGCCTGGGAACGGCCGGATCACTTCCGCAAGATCCTCAGCAATGTCGGCAGTTTTACCAATATCCGCGGCGGCCACGCCTATCCCGATATCATCCGCAAGAGCGAGAAAAAGCCCCTGCGCATCTTCCTGGTCGACGGGCGCAACGACAACCGCGCGCTGCGTGTGGATGGAAGTTATGACCAGACTCGCGACTGGTTCTACCAGAACGTCCGGATGCAGCAGGCGCTCGCGGAGAAAGGATACGATCTCAACTATACCTGGGGCATTCAGCGCCATGGGCAGAAGATGCTCCAAACCGTCTTTCCGGAGATGCTACGCTGGCTTTGGAGGGATCACGCCGTTTCGACCGATCCGCACGACCTGGTGGAGCGCTCCTTCCAGGAAGGAAAGAAACGGCCCTAAGACGATGTGCAGAAGCATCAAAACGCTCCGCAGACCGGGAGAACCCGCCACCCCCGAGGAACTCCACGGCGCGGCTCTACAGTTCGTCCGGAAAATCAGCGGTTTTCATAAGCCCTCTCAGGCAAACCAGGAGGTCTTCGAACAAGCGGTCCGGGAAATCGCTGCTTCGAGCGATCGTTTATTGAAGTCGCTCCACTCCAGGACAGCGCCCGCTACAGCCCGGTCGTGAAGGGCTCCGAGGCGTTCCGGATTATCGGGCGCCGGCTCCGCTGGCCGCGTCGGACCGGATGTATCCGTCGCGCGCCATGCGCTCGCCCATCTGGTCGTAGAGCTTCTCGTCTTTCGGTGTGTAGGTAGCCAGGCCATCCACGTAGCGGTTGTACATGCAAAAGGCCGCCGCAATCAAAACCGTATCGTGGATCTCCACGTCGGTCGCCCCCTCGGCTCGCGCCGCAGCCACATCTTCGGCCGTCACGCGCCGGCCGCCCTGCTGCACCTTGCCCGCAATCGTGAGTAGGGCCTTCAGTTTCGCACTGACCGGGGCGCTCTGATAGTCGGCGCGCACCGCATCCACCACCTCGTAGCTTCCGCCGGAATGATGCGCCGCGGCTGCGCGGTGGCTGGCATGGCAGAAATAACATTCGTTTCGGGAAGAGACAAATGCGGCGATCGTCTCGCGCTCGGCGCTGGTCAATGGACTGGGCCCGCGCAGCAGAATCTCCGCCAACTCGCGCATGGGCTTGGCTGTCTCCGGACGAAAGGCAAAACCACTGGTGATGCCCGGCAAACCTTCCGGCAATTGGATATGCGGCACAATTCCCCCTCTGATCGGCAAAATCGTCTGGCCGATTCTAGCCGAACCAGCCAGGGGCTACAATAATGGAAATCCACTACACCCCGGTAACCTGCTGCGCCACCGAACCGCGCACGTCAGTAAGCGGTCCTTTTCAGCGCCTAACGGCAGGGAGTAAGCAGGCGCCGGAGATCGGTGAGGCAGGCGCAGCGGGGATCCGGCCCCGGCATTCCGGAGAGGTTGGCTAACGCACATCGAGCGGCCGGATCGGTCCCGCCGAGGATGGCGGCGGTCTGAAGCTGCCGGCGGGCCTCGGCAGGATTTCCTGCACGGGAAAGGAGCAGGCCATCGGCCAGATAAGGGCGATCCCACTCGGGCCAGCGAGCCTCGATCTCGCGCAGCGATTTTCGGGCCTCGGCAGGCTGATCCAGAAGACCCTGGACGGCGGCTTTTGCGAATCGCAGGCCGGCGTCGTCCGGGTGTACATGGAGCGAGCGATCGAGCATGGCCAGGGCATCGGCGTCGCGGTGCTGGCTCAGAAGGAGCAGGGCTGCCTGCCAGGCCGCCTCGGGGCGGACGCTGATCTGCCGCAAGCCTTCGGTGAGC
>CAZMRK010000593.1:0-10170 GCA_964568355.1 uncultured Solibacteraceae bacterium
GCGGAAGGCCTGCTCCAGGGAGAAGATGAAAAGCTTCTGAAGCATCTCGATCACGTAATCGTAGGTGTGGTCATTGTCGTCAAGCAGCACCACGTGGTAGAGCGGAACAAACTGTTCCTGCTCCACGGTTTCGGTCTCTGGTGAGAGAGTGGTCTTCCCCATGGATCCGGATCGGTGCAGTGGACGCTAACGCCCGAGAATGATCCCCGCGCGTCTGTATTAGTATGGCATGGCGTCCGGCATCAGGTCATAGGGCCCTGAATGATGTGCTTTAACGTACGAAGCAGAACATAGGCATCCAGGCTGAACGACATGTGCTTGATGTAGTAGAGGTCGTACTCCAGCATTTCCACAGGCGGAAGCGTATAGGGAGAATCGTTCTCGTGGATCTGTGCCCACCCGGTCAGGCCGGGCTTGACCCGGTGCCGGTGCCGGAAATAGGGGATCTGGCGTTCACATTCCGCCACCATTTCCGGATGCAAGGCCTTCGGTCCCACCATCGACATCTCGCCGCGGAGCACGTTCCAAAGAGACGGAAGGTCGGTGATTCGAAACTTCCAGATCATCTGTCCGATGGCGGTGCGTTTGGTGCCCGGCAGCGTTCCCAGCCGGCGAACCCGGAAGGCATAGTGCGTGAATACCTTACCCGCGCGCCCCACGCGCTCTTCACGCCACAGCACAGGTCCGGGCGAAGTCAGGCGAATGGCGAGGGCGATCAGCAGCATCAGCGGCATCGCGAGCAGGCCGGCCACCAGGGCGAAGCAAAAGTTGAAGGCCGGCTGGTACCGCAGGTTCTCCGAACTTGGCGCGAACTCGGCCGAGAGGATCAGTTGCGCCGGGCGGAGCCCCGTGGTCGCCACCCTGCCGCATACGATCTCGAAGGTGGTAGGCGCCTCTTCGATCTGGTAACCGGCGAAGCGCAGCTTGAGCAGATCCGCGACGGGCATCTTCTGCCGCCTGTCGGATAATCCAACGACGATGCAGTCCGGATTCACGCTGCGCGCGATATCGCTCAGATCGGCCATCGAACCCAGGCATTTCCCCTGGCTGCGCGAATAGCCCGCGCCGCTTTCCAGGTCGCCGATATAGCCGGCCACGGCCAACCCCAGGTCGCCGCGTTGCGCGATCCGCTCGGCGATCTCCGCTACCAGGGGATTGATCCCCACAAACAAAATGCGCCGTTTATCCACCACGCTCAGCACCAGCGAGGTGTACAAATAGCGCCAGAATACCAGCAGCACCATGGCCAGCAGGCTGCCCACCAGCATCACTCGCACCGGCACGCGCAGCGAGGGCCGGAAATAGGTGATACCGGCCTCCACCAGAAGCGCGATTCCGAAGCCCGCGCACAGTTGCTGCATCAATGCCAGCCACGAATGGACATAGAGCCGGGAGTAGAGGTCCTGCAGGTGCATGCTCACCAGCACGGCCACCAGCACCCAGACCAGCCCTGCCCAACCGCCGGTGTCCAGCAGCACCACCTGCGGATCCACCGGCAGGACCGCAAAACTCGCCAAAATATAAGCGTAGGCAAGCAGAATCGTTTCGGTGACCAGCAAACCCGTCACACCAGTGGGAGCGTGAATGCGGAGAAGGCGACTCATCCGATATAGGAGGGCGACTCGCGAACTGCGCGAGAAGATTCTATTATACCGGCGCCTTCGTGGTCGAGTGAGAGTACTGGTACCATAGTTGCAGAGTCTCTAGTACGAGCTCTCCCTCGGGAGCGGCTCGGTTGACAGTCCCCGACGGATGCGTCATCTTCGCTGATAGAGCCGTATGTCCACTCCGATCTACCTCGATAACCACGCCACCACTCCGATCGATCCCCGGGTTCTCGACGCCATGATGCCATATCTGACCAACCGGTTCGGCAATGCGGCGAGCCGCAACCACAGCTTCGGCTGGGAGGCGGAGAAGGCAGTCGAGGATGCCCGCAGGAAGATCGGCGATCTGATCGGCGCCACCGGCAAAGAGATTGTCTTCACCAGCGGCGCCACCGAATCCGACAACCTGGCGCTCAAAGGCGTCGCGGAGATGTATGCCGAACGCGGCAACCACCTCATCACGGCCACCACCGAGCATAAAGCCATTCTCGATACGTGCAAACGGCTCGAAAAGCGCGGCTGCCGTGTCACCTACCTGCCGGTGGGCAAGGACGGCCTGGTGGACCTGGATCAACTGCGCGACGCCCTGACGGACCAGACCATCCTGGTCAGCATCATGTACGCCAACAACGAGATCGGCGTGGTGCAGCCCGTCGCGGAGATCGGCCGGATCTGCCGTGAGCGCGGCGTCCTGTTCCACAGCGATGCCGTTCAGGCAGTCGGCAAAATTCCGGTCGATGTCGGCGCCGATTCGATCGACCTGCTCTCCATCAGCGCCCACAAAATCTACGGCCCCAAGGGAGTGGGTGCGCTTTATGTGCGCCGCCGCAACCCCCGCGTGCAACTGACCGCGCAGATGGATGGCGGCGGCCACGAGCGCGGCATGCGCTCCGGCACCCTGAACGTGCCGGGCATTGTCGGTTTGGGCGAGGCCTGCGCCATCTGCAAACACGAGATGGCCGAAGAAGCCTCCCGCCTGGCCGCCCTGCGCGACCGCCTGCGCGCGAAGCTCGAAGCCGGTCTGGATGAAGTTTACGTCAACGGCTCCTGGGAACATCGCCTGCCGCACAACCTCAACATGAGCTTCGCGTATGTCGAGGGCGAATCGCTGCTCATGGGGATGAATGACGTGGCGGTCTCGAGCGGGTCGGCCTGCACCTCGGCCACTCTCGAGCCCAGCTATGTGCTGAAGGCATTGGGCGTGGGTGACGATCTCGCTCACACCTCCATCCGCTTCGGCCTGGGACGATTCAATACGGAGGCCGAGGTCGATTACGTGGCGAATCGTGTGATCGAGGTCGTGCGGAAACTGCGCGAGTTGTCTCCTCTTTACGAGATGGCCAAAGAAGGTGTGGACCTTCACAAGGTGGATTGGGCGGCGCAGAGCCATTAGGAGCACATATGGCATATTCGGAGAAAGTCCTGGACCATTACAACCATCCGCGCAATGTCGGCTCTCTCGACAAGAGCGATCCGTGCGTGGGCACCGGCATTGTGGGCGCGCCGGAGTGCGGCGATGTCATGAAACTGCAATTGAAGGTCAATCCGGATACGGGAATCATCGACGATGCCCGCTTTAAGACCTTCGGCTGCGGAAGCGCGATCGCCAGCTCGTCGCTTGCCACCGAATGGCTCAAGGGCAAAACCGTGGACGAAGCGCTGACCATCCGCAACACCGATATCGTTCAGGAACTGAGCCTGCCCCCGGTGAAGATTCACTGCTCCGTGCTCGCCGAGGACGCCATCCGTGCCGCCATCAGCGATTACCAGCAGAAGCAGAAGAAGTAACTGGCCCCGGCGTGACTGACTACTACCGCCTCCTCGGTCTGGAAGCCCGCCTCTGCCTGGAGCCCGACGACCTGGAGCGCCGTTTCTACCAGCTCAGCCGTAGCCTCCACCCCGACCGTTTCGCCCGCGCCAGCCTCCAGGAAAGGCGTGCCGCCGAAAATACCGCTGCCCTGCTAAACGACGCCTACCGTACGCTCCAGGATCCGCTGACCCGCGCGGAGTACCTGCTCCGCCAGGAGCAATTCACCGGGAAGTCCAACTCCCCCGCCCTGCTCGCCGAGGTCTTCGAGCTGAATCAGGAATTGGAAGAGCTAAAATTAGAAGGAGACTCCGACCGTCTCCGGGCTGCGGCCGCGCGATTTCAATCCCTGGTGAACCAGGTGGATGCTGAGCTGGCCGTCCGATTTCAGGAGTACGATCAGACCCGGAGCCGCGCAACGCTCCAGGCGATTCGGGAGATGCTAGATCGCCGCAAGTATCTCGCAAATCTCATAAAAGAACTGGCTGCCGCCGGTTTCGCGTAGAAGCAGCGAATTCACTATGTCCTCGGTCTTGCCCGCAGATTCCGGTCCTCGCGTGGTTGGTATCGATCTGGGAACCACCAACAGCCTGGTGGCCTGCCTGGAAAGTGCGGGAACCCTTCCGCGCGTGATCCCCGGCGGTCCGGAAGCCATCGTTCCGAGCGTGGTCTCGCTCTCGCCCTCCGGCGAACTGCTCGCCGGCAATGCCGCTCGCGACCTGCTGCTCACCTCCCCGGAGCGCTCCGCCTATTCCGTCAAACGGCTCATGGGGAAGGGCCTCCCCGATCTGGGCGGCGACCTGGCCCTGTTTCCTTTCCGCATTGCCGAAGATAGCGGGCAGGTGATCCGGGTACGTCTCGGCGACCGGACGTTCACGCCGCCCGAGCTCTCAGCCGCCATCCTGCGCGGGTTGAAACAGAATGCCGAGGCCTACCTGGGCGAATCCGTAACGCAGGCCGTCATCACCGTCCCCGCCTATTTCAACGATGCGCAGCGCCAGGCCACCCGCGATGCCGGGCGCATCGCCGGCCTGGAGGTGCTGCGCCTGGTCAACGAGCCCACCGCCGCCGCGCTGGCCTACGGGCTCGATCGGCGCCGGGAAGGCATCATCGCCGTCTACGACCTGGGAGGCGGTACCTTCGATATCTCCATCCTGAAGCTCAGCGAGGGCATTTTCGAGGTCCTCGCCACCAACGGCGACACCCACCTGGGCGGCGACGATATCGATCACCGGCTGCTGCGCATCGCGCTGGAAGACATCGCCAGCGAGTGGGGAGAAGATCTGTCCGGCGATGCCCAGGCGGTGGAACTTCTGCGTCGCGCCGTCATCCGGGCCAAAGAGCAGCTATCCTTCGAGCCCTCCGCCGATCTCTCGCTCGAATACGGCGGCCGTCTCTACCAGCGCCATCTCACCCGCGAGCGCCTGGAGGCGCTGATCGCCGACCTGGTGGAACGCACGCTGGTCTCCTGCCGCGACTGCCTGCGCGATGCCAGCCTCTCTGTGGAACAAATCAACGAAGTGGTACTGGTCGGCGGATCTACCCGCATCCCCCTGGTCCGCCGCACGGTCGAGGCATTGTTCCGCAAAAAGCCGCACACTGAGCTGAACCCGGAGGAAGTGGTGGCATTGGGAGCGGCCGTGCAAGGCGGCATTCTCTCCGGGTCGGTCGAAGGCCAGTTGCTGCTCGATGTGACCCCGCTCTCGCTGGGCATCGAAACTCTGGGGGGCGCCGTCTCCCGCCTGATCGAACGCAACTCCACGATCCCCGCCAGCGCGACGGAAACCTTTACCACCGCCGTCGATGGCCAGACCAACGTGTTGATCCACGTCCTGCAGGGGGAACGGGAACTGGCCAAAGATTGCCGCAGCCTGGCCCGGTTCGATCTCCGGGACATCGATCCGCTCCCCGCCGGCCTGCCCCGCATCGAGGTCCGCTTCCTCATCGATGCCAACGGAATCCTGAACGTCACCGCCCGCGATGCGCGCACCGGTCGCGAGCATTCCGTGGAGGTAAAGCCTACCTATGGATTGACCAGCGAACAGGTGGACGCCATGATCTCGGAATCCATTGATTTCGCTGAAGAAGATTTCCACACCCGCCAACTGCTCGAAGCCCAGCGCGAAGCCGACACGGTACTGCAGGCTGTGGAAAAAGCCAGGCAAACCGACGCCTGGTGGGATCTCTCCGCCCAGGAGCGGGAGCAGATCAATCTCTCTGCCAATCGCCTGCTCCTGGTCTACCACTCCGGGGACGATTTGCTGCTACTCCGCCAGGTTCAGGAACTCAACGCCGTCACCCAAAAACTGGCGGAAAACATGATGAACGCCGTGGTGCAAACTGCTCTGCGCGGCCTGAAAATCGAATAAACCTATTCATTGCTATGATTTGGACAGACGCAGAAGACATCGCCCTTTCCCTGCTGGGAAAATACCCGGCCATCGACCCACTGACCGTCCGCTTCACGGACCTGCGCCGCTGGGTCACCGCTCTGCCCGATTTTGAAGACGATCCCCAAAACGTCTCGGAAAGCAAACTGGAGGCCATCCAGATGGCCTGGTACGAGGAGTGGAAGGACAGCCGCGAATAATGCTATGATGGCAAAGACTTACCTGTTCGTAAGATCCAGGAACATTTATGCCTAAGCTGAAGACTCACAAAGGTGCGTCCAAGCGGTTCAAGAAGACCGGCACCGGTAAAGTGGTGCGCAATCATGCGTTCGCCCGGCACATCTTGACCTCCAAGACGCGCAAGCGCAAGCGGAAGCTGCGTGCCGGCGTGGTAGCCGACGAGGCCAACCAGCCAGCGCTGCTCCGCATGATTCCCTATTAGAAGATTTCCGGGTGTGGGGACGGTGCGCGTGGCACGTGCCCGATTCGCCACCCAGTCACTGAAAGAATAAGGAGAAAAACGTGCCCAGAGTAAAAAGAGGAACCAACCGCCGCGATTCGCGCCGCAAGACTCTTGAACGCGCATCGGGTTATTTTCTTACCAAGAGCAAACTCAACCGCGCCGCGCAGGAAGCAGTGGAGCGGGCACTCAAGTTTGCCTACATCGGCCGCAAGAACAAGAAGCGCGATTACCGCTCGCTCTGGATCGTGCGCATCAACGCCGCTTGCCGGGCCGCCGATATCAGCTACAGTAAATTCATACATGGTCTGAAGACCGCCGGAATCGACCTGGATCGCAAGGTCCTGGCCGAGATTGCGGCCAGCGACGCCGCTGCATTTCAGTCGCTGATTGAAAAAGCCAAAGTCGCTTTGGCACAGGGGTAGCTTATGACGCCGGTGGAACTGGAATCTGACTCCTTGAGCAGTTTGGAAGATCGCATCCAAAAGGCGGTCCAACTCGTCCACCGTCTCCGTCAGGAGAAGGAGACCGCCCAAAAAGAAGCCGCCGAGGCCCAAGCCGAAGCGGCCCGGCTGGCCGACGAGATCAAGGCATTGCAGGACGAACGCAAACAGGTCCGCAATCGCATTGAAAAATTGCTCGGCCAGATCGATCAGTTGAGCGTCGGATAATCCTGTGGGCGCCGAACCCGAGAAGCATCCGGTCCGCGTCACCGTCCTGAACCAATCCTATACCTTGCTCTCCAAGGGCGATCCTCGAGAGGTCGAGGATCTCGCCCGGAGCGTGGATGAGTTGATGCTGTCCATCGCCGCCAAGGCTCCGAACGCGGACTCCACCCGCATCGCCGTTCTGGCTTCGCTGCATCTGGCCGACCGGCTGCGCAGCCTGGAGCTGGACTTGGCCCGCCTCAAAGAGCGCATCGACCGCAAAACCGAAGAGTTCGCCGGCCTCCTCTCGCAAGCGCTCGCCGAGGACGATCCCCCCAAGTAACCCATGCGCGCCGCCGCGGCCCTGCTCTGCTTCGCTCTCCTGGCGGCGCCGGACACTACCTACCGGCAGGAAATCCGGAAATGGCGCGCCGGCCGGGAAGCTTCGCTCAAGGCGGATTGGGGCTGGCTGACCGTCACCGGTCTGTTCTGGCTGCACGAAGGGTCCAACACCGTTCCGGGGATCGCCGGCGCCTTCACCTTGGATCGCGGCAACATTCGGCACCAGGAGAGCGGATCGTCACGTATGCTGCGCCCGGACACCTCGGGGTCGCCGGATATCCTGCGTTGGGATAGCCGTCAGGCGTTTGTCATCCAGCGCGGAGACCGCTTCGGCATCCGCCTGAAGGACCTGAACAGCCCCTACCGCCGAGATTTCACCGGCCTGCACTGGTTTCCGCCCGATCCGGCCTGGCGCATCACCGCCCGCTTCGTCGCCGAGCCGCGCCAGTTGCGCGTCCCCAACATCCTGGGACAGATGGATTCGCTCCCCTCCCCGGGTTACGCCGCTTTCTCGCTGAACGGCCGCGAGTTGCGTCTTTATCCGGTGCTCGAAGAGCCCGGCGCCCAGGAGCTGTTCTTCATTTTCCGGGACACCACCAGCCGCAAGGAGACCTACGGAGCCGGCCGATTCCTCTATACGGATCTCCCGTCCGGAGGCCGGATCGTGCTGGATTTCAACAAAGCCTACAATCCGCCCTGCGCCTTCACACCGTACGCCACCTGTCCGCTGCCGCCGCCCCAGAACCGCTTGCCGGTCCGCATCGAGGCCGGCGAGATGCGCTATGGCCATCACGGGCAGTAGGATAGAGCGTGGATAGCTTTCAGCGGTCAGCTTTCAGCTTTTGGGCGAGCGGACAGGTAGCTGGATGCCGAGCGCTTGCCCGTCAGGATGCTGCAATTGTGCCAGTTTGCGACCGCTCCTTACGGTCGCGGCTCGGTAACGCTTTCACTTGGCGACCGCGGTCTTAACGGGCGGATCGGCCCATCCACTTACACTGGTTAGGCCGGGCTGGCCGTGCAGCGGGCACACGCCCACCGGCTGCGTCCCGGCGATGTAGGCCTCGGCGCGTGGAGCCGGGCAGGTCGCCACGGCCGGCAGCCCCGACGCCTCATCCACGTCGATCGAGACAATGCCGTCCGGCGCCGAAAACGGCTTGGCATCCCGATAGTCGCGAAATTCCAGGGCGCGCTTCATGAATTCGCTCCAGATCGGCGCCGCGGAATGGGCGCCCTCCAGGTCCAGCTCGCGGTTATCGTCAAAGCCCACCCAGACGATGCAAAGCAGCTCGGAGGTGTAGCCCGCGAACCAGCCGTCCCGCGACGTCCCCGTCTTGCCCGCCGCCGGGACCCGAAATCCCCGCGCGCGGACTCCGGCGCCCGTGCCGCTGCGCAGCACCTCCTCCATCAGGTCGGTCATCAGGTAGGCCACGCGCTTGTCCAGTACCGGATGGCTCTCCCGCTTGCTGTTGTAGACCGACCGGCCGTCCTTGGCGCGCACCTCGCTCAAGAACGTGGGCTTCACGTAGAGCCCTTCGTTGGCATAGACGGTATAGGCACCGGCCATCTCGAACGGCGTCACGTCGTATGCACCCAGCGCGATCGCGGGCGTCGGCTGAATGTCGTAATTCAAGCCGGCCCTCTTGGCCAGCTTCGCCACCCGGTCGAAGCCCACCATTTCGCCGACCTTGACCGTTGCCACGTTCAGCGATTTGGCCAGCGCCTGCCGCAGCGTGACGGTGCCGTAAAATTTGTGCTCGAAGTTGCTCGGCTCGTACGGCTGGGCGTCGAACCAGAAGGTGGTGGGCTCGTCCACTACCGTGCTGGCGGGCGTGAAGACCTGCGGTCCGCCTTCGATCGCGGTATTGAGCGCCGCAGCATATACGAACGGCTTGAAGATCGAGCCCGGCTGGCGCCTGGCCAACACGTGATTGAGCTGGCTCATGCCGTAGTTGCGTCCCCCGGCCAGGGCCTTGATCTCCCCGGTATGCGGATTGAGCGCGATCAGCGCGCACTGCGCCGGTGGAAAGCTCGTGTCACGGAAGCGCCGTTGGCGCCGCAACTGTTTGTCCACCTCTTCCATGCCCGTCCGGATCGCATCCACCGCCGCCCGTTGCAGATCCAGGTCCAGCGTCGTATAGACACGGTACGGATGGCTCAGGAAATCCATATCCTGAAGCTGGCTTTGCAGCGTATCCGTCACCATGTCCACGAAGTAGGGAGCCTCCAGCGCCTGGCTTGCTCCCGGCTGCAGGTGAAGCGGCGTGGCAACGGCCTGGGCATACTCGGCTTCGGAGATTTTGCCGTTCTGCCGCATCAGTGCCAGCACCCGGTCGCGCCGTTCCTTGACCCGCTGCGGAGCGCGAAACGGATTGTAGTAATTGGCATTGGGCAGGATTCCGGCCAGCATGGCCGCCTCCGCCAGGCTCACCCGCCGGATGTCCTTTCCGAAATACGCCTGCGCGGCCTCTCCGAACCCGTGAATGCTGAAGCTGCCCCGCCGCCCCAGGTACATCTGGTTGCAGTAATCCTCGAAAATCTCGTCCTTGGTCAGCTTCTGCTCGAGCGCCAGGGTGATCATCATCTCCGGCAGCTTGCGCCGCCAGGTCTTGCGCTGGTCCAGAAAGAACGAGCGCGCGAGCTGCTGCGTCAAGGTGGAAGCGCCCTGTTCCTTCCGACCGCTCCGCAGATCCACGTAGACTGCGCGCACCATGCCGAACGGATCCAGCCCGTGGTGCTCGAAAAAGCGCTTGTCTTCCGCCGAAAGGATCGCGTCTTTCAACACCTGGGGGAAATCCGCGAGTTTCAGCATCCGCCGCTTCTCCCGGCTCCGGTCGAACAGGTTGGTGATCAGGCGCGGCTCCAGCAGGTACTCGCCGCGCGCCACGCGATCGCGCGTGGAAGAGATGCGCGCGATCCG
>CAZMRK010000594.1:0-4453 GCA_964568355.1 uncultured Solibacteraceae bacterium
GACGGCCTGTACCAGGCGGGAAGGATCGAGTGCCGCGCGGATCACCAGCCCCTGGTAGTACACCGGACTCTGCTCATTGGATACATAGACTCCGGGGTTATCGCTTTTGTCGGCCAAGCCGTTAACCTTTTCATCGGCCACGACTCCCACCACTTCCCAGGGGATCTCCGCACCCAATTGTGTCTTGCCCGGCACAATCTCCTGAATCAGAATGCGCTGCCCCAGCGGCTCCTGGTTTTCGAAATACTTCCGAGCCATGGTTTCATTGATAACGGTCACCGGCGGCGCGCCTTTGACGTCGCTTTCCGTCAAGAAGCGGCCTTTTTTCAAACGCATTCCCAGCGCATGGAAATAAGAAGGAGTAACCATCTTGAAATAGCACGCCCGGCGATTCGCGCGATCCACGAACTGTCGGCCCGCAATCAGAAAAGGCATACCATAGCCCCATCCGTCCAGCGGCAGTGCCGACGTGAGCGCAACGTCGCGGACCCCTGGTAGCGATCCCAACTCGCCCACGACCTGCCGCAGATAGACATTCAATTGCTCCGGATTCGGAAAGCGCTTCTCCGGGATCGGAAGTCCGGCCGTGAGGACATTGGTCGAATCAAAGCCGGGGTCAACGTGCAGAATTTCGAAAAAGCTGCGCATCAATAACCCCGCGCCGGTGAGCAGCACGAATGCCAGAGCGACCTCGGAAATCACCAGGCCGCTGCGGATTCTCTGGCCCAGGCCACCCGCGCTCGCGCCCCGGCCTCCTTCTTTCATCGCGCCGGCCAGGTTCATCCGCGTCGAATGCAGGGCGGGCGCCAGGCCGAAGAGCAGGCCGGTGAGTACCGACAACAGCAGCGCGAACAGCAGTACCCTGGCATCCATGGCGATGTCGGCTTCCGGCGGCAGCGTATATCGAGGCACGGCCGCCCGCAGCGCGGTCATCATCGCATATCCCAGCCCCACGCCGAAGACTCCGCCGCAGATCGAAACCAGCACGCTTTCCGTCAATAGTTGGCGCACCACCCGCCACCGGCCCGCGCCGAGCGAAAATCGGATGGCAATCTCGCGTTCCCGCACTGTGCCGCGCGCCAGCGTCAGGTTGGCGAGATTCGCGCAGCCGATCAACAGGACCATACCGACCGCCGCTAATAGAACCTGCAGATAGGTTCGTACCTGCCGGCCTACCAGCATGTCGGAGAAGCGGTCGATCGACACGCCCCAGCCTTTATTCGAATCAGGGTAGTCGCGCGCGATGCGGCCTCCAATGGCGTCCATCTGCGAGCGGGCCTGCTCTAAAGTGACATTCGGCTTGAGCTTAGCGACGGCGCCGAACCAGTGAAAATCGCGCGTCATGTTCTGCCGCTCGAACGGGAGCGGACGCCAGATCTGGGAGTACCAGCGATCGGCGACGCCGCTTCCGGGAAGGATGCCGATCACCACATGCGGCACTCCATCCAGCAGAATCGAGCGTCCGATCAGCCCCGGATCCGAGCCGAATTGAGATTTCCATAAGGCATGGCTCAGAATCGCCACGTGCTCTTTGCCCGGCTGGTCCTCCCCCTCTGCAAACGTCCGGCCGATCGCGGCCTTGATCCCAAAGATATCGAAGTAGTGGGCCGATACCCGCGAGCCTCGCACCTGGATGGGATCGTTGATGCCGGTGAGCGCAACCGAACCGCCCGTCTTAGCGGCCATATACTCAAAGACGGAATTACTTTTCTGCCAATCCAGATAGTTGAGAGTGGAGATACCGTTCCTGCCGCCCCCGGGAGGCTTTTCGAGCACCTGAACGATCCGGTCCGCGTCGGCGTAGGGCAGAGGCTTGAGCAGCGCGCCGTCCACAAAGCTGAAAATTGCAGTACTTCCGCCAATCCCGATCGCCATGGTGGCCACCGCAACCACCGTGAAACCAGGACTTTTCCACAGCGTGCGAAACCCATATCTCACATCCAGGAAAAGCTCGCGCAAGGATAACCTCCGAAATCGGTCTCGTGGGTTAGACGTTGGCGAAGGAAAAAGGTTGGTGCTTCACATTCAGAAGCGGAGCCGCCGAATGGGATCCGGACATTCCGCCGTATAATTGGCCGGCGGGCCTGTTCCTTCCGGACTCGCGGTGTTTTATGAGAAAACGTCCGCTTTCCGTAACCGTAATTGGTTGCCTGTACATCTTGGCAGGTGCCATGGGGCTGGTTTTTCACCTTGTTGACTTCAAACCGCAGCACCCGTTCCCCTACGAAATTCTCTGGATTTCTCTGGTCCGCCTCATTGCGATTGTCTGCGGAGTGTATCTCCTTCGCGGCAGTGATTGGGCGCGCTGGCTCGCGCTCGCATGGATCGGCTACCATCTCGTTCTGAGTGTCTTTCACTCCAGGTTTGAATTGGCAACCCATGCCCTGCTGGCCGCGGTATTCGGATATTTTCTGCTTCGCCCACTGGCAGACCGGTATTTTCGGGCAGGCAGAGCGCCCGCCACATAACCGTTTCCGCGCTACGGCCGGCTCCCGGCAACCTTCAAACCAAGCCACTCTGCCAGCCCGCGCAGCTCAGCCGATAAGGCGGCTGCCGCGTCTGCCGTCCTGCGTCCCTCAAACCAGGTCCCCAGCACCCGCAGGCGCCCATTCGCCCGATCGGCCTTCAAGTCCACGCGCGCTGCCAGTTTCTCCCCGTACAGAAACGGCAATACGTATACTCCATACTTGCGCTTCTCCGGCGGCACGAAGATCTCTACCCGGTACGCAAACCCGAACAGCCTTTCCACGCGCGGGCGGCACCAGATCAGCGGATCGAAAGGCGAAAGCAGAGCAGCCGCATCCATACTCCGCGGGGCATCCGCTTTCAGATCCAGGTATGCAATCTCCCGCCAGCTTTCCACTTGCACCTCGTGCAACTTGCCCATCTCTACCAGTTCGCGCAAGTGAGGCCGGGCCGCGCTCACCGGCATACGAAAGTAATCTGCCAGATCCTTTGCCGTACCAACACCATGGGACCGTGCCGCCTGAAGCAGCAGCGTTCTCCAGGCTTCGTCATACGCCACGTGGCGGCCGCGATGCTGCGTGGGAATCAACCGCTCGGTGAGGTCATAGAGGCGCGAGAAATCCGCCCTTCGGCCCGCTGCCGCCAGGGCCCCGCGCAGAAAATGAGCTTCCAGCACGCCGCGCGGAACGCTTCCGATCCAGGCTCCCGGAATTCTGCGTTCCACACCGTCCGGCGCCGGCAGGTCGTCGGCGGCCAGCGGCCCTCTTCGCTTCACTTCTTCCAACACCCAGGCTGCGTATTCCGAGCGCTCCTCCAAGACTTTGGCAAACCCCCAAGGGCGCACGCGGTCGGTTTCCCGCCGGTATCGCAGCAGCGGCCACGTCTCGGCCGGAATGATAGAGATTTCATGGGCCCAATGCTCGGCAAACTCGCCGCTCTGGTAAATCAGCTTGTCGAAAGCGCCACGGTCATACGGCCCGAGCCGCGAGAACGGAACCATGTAATGCGCCGCGCATACCACGTTGACACAGTCGATTTGCAGCAACCCCAGCCTGCGGATCGTCTCGCGCAAATGCCGCCTGGTTACCCGCTGCGGGCGTTTGCGCGCGAATCCCTGCGCCGCCACGGCGATCCGGCGTGCCTCCGCCAGGGAGAGGGAAAGAGCCATGAAGACTTTATGTTACCTGGAAGATCCGGCAGCCTGGCTCGTGGTTCAGTGCCGGAACCGGCCGAGCGCGTATCGATCAGTCTGGAGGCCACCGGAGGCGCCGCGCTGCAACCCGGCGCCTCCGCTTTCTCCAATCGCTCAAAAGTCAAGATGTAGCCCGAATTCCACTACTCTCGGTGAGTTGAACTGCCCGGAAATCACGCCGAAAGAGTTGGGCGATTGCAAATTCAATGACGGATCGCTGTACTCCACATGATTGAACACATTGAAAAAGCTGGCCGAGAACGTCGTCGAGATGCGCTCGCCAAAGCGGAATCGGCGTGTCACATTCAGGTCCAGGTTCCAGCGGTTCTGGCCGCGCAGCACTCCGCCGCGGCTGGTCGTATCCCGGCTGATCTCGACCGGACGGAATGCGTTGTAGACCGCATTCGGATCGGCAAACAGGTTGATCCCGCTGCCTCCGGTAGCTGGATCGCCCGAGATGCCTACACCGGTCGTACGGCTTCCTGTCACACCGAAATGGGCGCTGTGACCGAACGTGTTCTTGGTAATCAGGATGGCGTCGGTGCAACTGCCTCCCGACCCCTGTCCGAATTCCTGGCAGGAGCCATCCGTCACCTCCAGTGGCAGTCCGCTGTAAGCCGAAAAGATCGGAGCGATGGCCCAATCCTGGAGCATATAGTTCACCACCCGGTTTCCGCCATGCCGGCCTAGTGGAATCTGGTAGTATCCCAGCAGGTTGAACACAAACTTGCGGTCAAACGGAGAGGGGCCGTAGTCGTAGTCCAGGTTGTACGCATTCGACACGTTGGTGTCGTT
>CAZMRK010000595.1:0-15433 GCA_964568355.1 uncultured Solibacteraceae bacterium
GCTCCACCACTTGGACAAACGCGGCGTGAAGCTTCGCCGTGTATGCCTCCGTCGCGTTCACCACATGCCGCGCAAAGATGGAGCCTCGGTCGGTCACCACGCGGTATTCCTCGCCTTCGTCTACCACTTGCGTGACGCGCGTCCGCGTAAACAGCCGCACCGCGCCGGACTCGAGCGCGCGCCCGAACAAAGACCATACCCACTTCGCCGGATGAAAACGCGCCGCGCCGCGCGAGTAGTTCGCCGGCATCGCGATGCGCGCGCCGGTTTTCCGGCTCGCCTCATCGGCCGAAATCCGGGTCCAGTCGTCGAACCCGTTCTCGACGCCCATCCGTACGGTCTGGTCCAACTCATCCTGTTCATCGGCCGGACGCTCGCGCACCCAGCCTTCCCGTGCATAGTCGCAGGCAAACCCTTCTTCGCGGATCGTCCGTTCCACCATGTCCGCGTTCTTGTAGGCCGCCCGGCAATAGACTGCCGCGAACTGGCGCGCCATCCGGTCCATCGCCTGTGCTGACAGGTCCGGGCGGACCCGCGGCAAATGCTGGCGTACCGTGGAAAATACCATGGCGAAGTAGCGCCCCATCACCACTTCGCCGGCATTCCTCCCCGATGCTCCCGACGCTGGGTCGCCCATATCCACCACCACCATCAGATCCTGCGCGCCGGATTTGGCCCAGTGGTAAGCAAGTGATGCGCCGGTAAAGCCTGCACCGATCACCACCACTTCCGCGCGTTCCGGAAGCCGCGCGCCCGGATCGCGAGACCACGGATGCCCGGCCAGGGGATTCTCGTCCGTCAGCCAGATCGGCGTATTGGAAACCGACTCGGGAAAAGACGTCGTCCGCAAAGCGCGTGGAATCGCCTCCCAACCCTGCACGCGCAGCCAGGCAAGAAACAGGCCCGCCCGCCGCATCCAACCCACATCAGGAAAGGTGCGCCGCAAGAACGTGCGCAGCGCACGAAAGTCATGCCGATGAATGCGCCGCGCCAGATAGAGCGACGTTCGCACCCGCTCGCTCATGCGCAGCATCTCGTCCGGCGCCTCCTCGCGTCCTGTCCTGCTCCTGGTAGCCTGCATCGCCTTCGCCATCGGGCTCACCACGCCAGCCGCATGCATACCGGATTCCGGTTCGACGTGTGGACCCGCCACGCCCCGACCTCCTCCGCCAGACGCAGTCTCGGGAAACGCCGCAGAATCGCCGGGAACGCAATGTGAGCCTCCAGCCTCGCCAGAGGCGCTCCCAGACAGTAATGAATTCCCAGGCCAAATGCCAGATGCCGGTTCGGCTCCCGCCGAATCAACAGCCGGTCCGGCTCGGAGAATTGCGCCGGATCCCGATTCGCCGCTCCCAGCATCAGCAGCACCCGCTGTCCTTCCCGAATCTCCGTTCCCTGAATCGTCAGCCGCCGCGCTGCCACCCGCGTCTGATGTTGAATCGGACTGTCGTACCGAAGAAACTCCTCTACCGCGGCCGCAACCAATTCCGGATTGGAACGCAACGCATGGCACTGCTCCGGATTTCTCAACAGTGCTACGAGACCGTTGGCCAGCAGCGCCATCGTCGTCTCATGGCCTGCTACCAGAAGGAACGTGCACATCGAGATCAGCTCCTGCGGCGTGATCCGGTCACCTGCCTCTTCCAGCAAGGCCAGGCTGCTCACCAGATCGGCCTTCGGCTCCGCGCGACGCTTCGCGGCCATGTCCTCGAAGTACGCAGTGAGCGCAGCCGCGCTGCGCTGCGCGGCCTGCCCCAACTCCGGTGACGCGGTTCCGCTGCCCGTGTAGGCGACCAGATCGTCAGCCCAGCCGATGAACCGGTCCTGATCCTCGCCCGGCACGCCGAGCATCGCGGCAATCACCGCGGCGGGAAGCGGATAGGCAAAGTCGCGAACAAACTCCATCTCGCCCTTCGCCTCGGCCCGTTCCAGCAGTCCGTTCACAATCCGCTCGATCCCCTCTGCGAGATCCTGCACCATCTTCGGCGTGAACGCCTTGCTCACCAACCCGCGCAGCCGCGTGTGATCCGGCGGGTCCATGTTGCCGATCCATTTCTCCAGGTGCCGGTGCAGCGCCGCCATGCCCTCAAGCTCGTCTGCCTCCAGGCTGCTCGAAAACGACTGCACACGCCGTCCCGAGATCAGCCGCTTGTCGAGCAGCCCTGCGCTGACATCGGCATACCGGCTTACTACCCAGCCATTCAGCCTCTGGCTGAAATAGACGGGCGCCTTCTCCCGTAGCTCCGCATAGTAAGGATATGGATCGGCGAGATACTCCCGGCTGAGCAGGGCCGAATCAAAGGCCACCGCTTCGGTGATCATGCGCGGACCTCGGCCGTGTTGCTCCACGACAGCAGGTCCCCGGTCTCAAAACGGCTCCGCCGCAGCAGGTCCAGGCCCGGCGGCTTTTCCCCGGTCGCCATCAATTTCGCCATTACCGACCCGACCCAGGGCGACAGGGAAAAGCCCCCGCCGCTGAACCCGAGGGCGAAATACAGTCCGTCCAGCGTCTCCGCGCGATCCAGAATCGGCATGCCGTCGGGCGTATAGTCGTACACGCAGGCATAAGTGCGGGAGACGAACCCGTCGGCGGCGAATGGCAGCAACCCGGCCAGGCGCCGCTCCATCTCCGCCAGGCTCTCATACCGGGCGGATTGCCAATAGTCATCCGGGTTCAATCCTGCCGAGTCCTCCGGCGACCATCGCCGGTCCCCCTCCCGCCAGCCGACGAACATCTGCTCGCTGCCCTCCGGCCGCAGGTATAAGAGAGTGCGCGCATCCGAAACGATCCGCGCCAGGCGATACGGCGAGTCCGGGAATACCGAGAAGAACGCCATCTCCGTGCGCCGCGGATAGACCGGAACCTGGATGCCGAGCGGCTGCAACTGCGCGGCGCCCAGAACCGAAGTCGCCAGCAGAACCTGGTTCCCGGTAATCCGTCCCCGGGCCGTTTCCACTCCCATGATCCGCGATCCAGCGAGCGACAGCCCGGTCACCTCGCAGCCGTGCTCCACCGTAACGCCCATCCGCTGCACAACGCGCTTCAGAATCTGCGTGGCCAGCATCGGCTCGACGCAGATCGCTGACGGCTCGAACGCGTAGATATCGTCGTCGCGTTCCCGCAATCCGGGCTGCAGTTCGAGAGCCTCCCCCCGCGGAATGCGCCGCGCATCGCATCCCGACGCCGCTGCATTCCGCAGCACCGTCTCCATCGTCTGCTGCCGCGCCGCATCCTCAACCAGCAGGTAACCGGCCTGCCGCACGGGCAGCGGTTCCCCGAAGCACTCTGCGAACGAGCCGAAGAAGCGCAGCGACTCCATCAACATCGCCGATACGGCGGTGTTGTTCACCAGCGCCCGAACGATGCCCGCCGCCCGGCCGGACTGGCCTGTGCCCGCGTGGCCCCGCTCCAGCACCACCACTCGCTCCGTCCCGAGCTGCTTCAGGTGCAATGCCGCGCTGAGTCCGGTAATGCCTGCCCCAACAATGATCACGTCCGAAGTTGTCTGTGGCACGGCTCGTTTCTGTTATTCGCCTTCGGTCTTCACGCGCACGACTTTCCATGAAAGGCTGCCGAACGGAGTCAGGTCCGCCAGTTCATCGGTCACCAGCAGATCGATCACCGACGCCGGCGCCACATAGGCGAACGCTACGGCGCCGAGTTTCGTGTGATCCGCCAGCCCAATCACCTGCTGGCCGATCTGGATCATCGCTCGTTTCACCGCAGCCTCCTCCTCCGACGGCACCGTAATGCCGTGCTTCACGTCCAGCCCCGGCATTCCCAAGAACACTTTGTCCACGCGATAGTGCGAAAGCTGTTCCACCGTCGACGGTCCCACCAGTTGATGCAGCGGATCCCAACGTCCGCCCAGTACGATGAGCTCATACTGCGGATTCTCCGAGACGACTTTCGCCACCTCCAGGCTGTTGGTCAGCACCTTAGCCTTATTCACCCGCAGAGACCGGGCCAGGCTAAGCGCCGTCGTGCCGCTGTCGATCAGCAGGCACTCCCCCTCTTCCACCAGTTCCGCCGCCCCTTTTCCGATGCACGACTTGAATCGCGGCGCATGCTCGAGCCGCTTCTCGTAAGACTTCGGCTCCTCGACGCGATTCATAGCACCGCCGTGCGTCTTCACAATCAGACCCTGCCCTTCCAGGTCTTTCAGATCCCGGCGGATTGTGTCCTCGCTGACGTCAAACATCCGCGCCAGTTGCACCACTTCCACCCGCTGGTCTGTTTTCAGTAGTTCCAGAATTTGGATCTTGCGTTCCTCCCGGAAGAGGTTCACTTTGTTTGTGCTCATAGTGGCGGTAGGGAACCAGGGCGCTGCAGATTTGAGCCTGGGTGTCTCAACCTCTGCCGCAGTATGCCACTCTGTGCCGATATTGTCAAGAACTCTTCGGTCGTGTCAAACCCATTCTTTCCCCGCACGGAGCCCGATATCGTTAGCCAGGTGGCGTATTTTCAAGCGTGCCATGCGAAAATCCACATTCGCTCGCTTGACCCTCCCCGGCTTCTGAGATAGACTCTGTCGAGTGGTAAAGCCGCATAAACCAGCATCTGATCGCATGGAGTCCTGCGATAATGCCGGACCCGCCGCTCCCGGCACGCCTGACCACGGACGCCGGCGGTTTCTGCATGCATCCCTGGCCGCCGCCGGGCTCTCCAGAACCAGGGCCACGGCTCAATCCCCGGCGCCTCCATCCACCCCACCCAAGCCGCCGTTCCGCCTCATCTTTGAGACCGAGTGGAACGACATGCCGTGCGCCGACTATCCACTCACCAGAGAACGCTGGGTCGAGGAATGCATCCATCCGCTGATGGGAACGCAGGTCGACGCTATCTTCTACAATCTCTGCTCGAGCGACGGCTATGTCGCCGAACTTAAGTCCGGCGAGTTGCTCATGGACTCCTTCCCTCAATTGGGTGACTCCTGGGTTTGGCGCTATCGCGAGAACACCAAACGCCTCATCGCCGGCGACGCCAATCCCCCCAAGCTTGCTGTCGAGTACGGGCATCGCCTCGGCTGCAAGGTGATCCCTATCGTTCGCATGAACGATCCTCACGACCAGTTCTTCCGCTACGAAGTCAGCGTCTTCAAACGCAAGAACCCGCGCCTGCTGCTTGGCTATGGAAAATATCCCATCGACTGGGAAGCCGGTTTCAAAGGACTGCCGCCTAATCTCAAACAGGGAATCGACTCGTTCACCTGGGGGATGTTCGACTACGCTCATGCCGAGGTACGCGCCCACAAACTTGCCATCATCGAGGAGTTCCTCACGCGCTGGGACAATGATGGCATCTCGCTCGACTTCGATCGCGATCCCCGCTACTTCAAGGAATCCGGCAAAGCCGCCAACACCGCCCTCATGACCGGCCTCATCCGCGACGTCCGCGCCATCGCCGACCAGGTCGCCAAACAGCGCGGCCGCCGGATGTACGTCCATGTTCGCGTCATTCCCAAGATCGCCGCCTGCTACGACCGTGGCCTCGACGTCGCCAGGTGGGTGCAGGATGGTCTTGTCGATGCCATCTCCCCCGGATGCGGCTACATGACCACATCACTCAACCTCGCGCCCTGGCTCGACCTCGTCCGCGACAGGCCGTGCTGGATCTACCCCAGCATCAATCATTGGCGCACCACCGAAGAGACTCGCGCCTGGGCTCACCTCATGTACCTCCGCGGAGCCCACGGCTTGAATCTCTTCAACTTCGGCCACCTGCTCTACGGCCACGACGCGCACACGCCCCCGCAGTCTCAGGCGCTGAACACGGTCCTTTACAGCGAGCTTCATCCCGCCTATTACCAGGTGCTCCACGAGCTGCATGACACGCGCAACTTCGAGTTCAAGAACAAGCGCTACGTCCTGGAATCCGCCTCGCGCGAAACCGCCGTCGAAGGCAACAACGGACAGGCCAGCCGCGACTACCGTGCCATGGACGACATCGTGCTTCCCGTCACGCTTGCTCCGGGAATTCACCCGGTCCCCTTCGGCTTCGCCGACGATTGCCGTAAAGCCATCGAGTGCGGCGCTGAGCCGCGTGTCACGCTGCGCCTCAAAATCACCAACTTCACCCCACCCGACGACTTCGACGTTTCCGTCAACGACGCCGTCCTGCCTCTGGAAACCCGCACCGCTCGCGCCGTTTTCATCATGAACAACGATTCCTGGATCAGCTTTCCCGTGCCACCGGGCCACCTGCGGGTAGGTGAAAATCGGGTCGAAGTGAATGTCCGTAAGCTCAATCCACAGATGTCCGTGCAACCTGTCTTGTCAGGCATGGAAGTTCTGGTGGAATACAATCGGGGACTTAACACATGATCGCCATGGAAAACTATTTGGATCCAACGCGGCGCCGCTTCCTTGCCTGGATCGGCGCCGCTACATTCACCCCACAAGCCATCGCCGCCGGCGGGGACTCCCTCCTCGTGCGCGGCAAACTCAAATCCTGGAGAACCCACCCGCAACTGGCACGCATCGCCGTCGCCTTCCGCTTCCTCGAACGGCCTGACCTTGCGACCCTGCCGCCGGGCAAACACGTCATCGATCCCAAAGCCTACGCCGTGATCGATAAGTCTGCCTCCCAGGATCCCAAGAACGTCCAGTTCGAAGCCCATCGCAAATACATCGACGTGCACTACATGATTTCCGGCCAGGTCGTCACCGGCTTCGCCCCAGCCGACACTCTCAAGGTCGTCACCCCCTATGAGGAAAAGGACGACGCAGCCGCCTACGCCGTCCCCGCCGACTACGTCAAAGTGAAGCTCTACCCCGGTGATTTCGCCGTCTTCTTTCCCGGCGGCGGACACATGCCCAACTGCGATCTCGACGGCCGGCACGACCTCCACAAGGTCGTCGTCAAAGTCGAGCATGACTACGGAATTCACGCATAAGGAGAAGACCTGGTGGCCCGAAAAGTCTATTTCAACGGCGAGTTCGTTTCCGAGCAGGAAGCCCGCGTTTCCATCTTTGACTCCGCCCTCATGTTCGGCGACATGGTGTTTGACATGACCCGCACCTATCGGCAGAAGCCGTTCCGCCTGCGCCAGCACCTCGAGCGCACCTACGCCGGCCTTCGCTATCTCAACATCGACTGTGGCCTTGCCATCGACGAAATGGAACGCGCCACCCTCGAAACGCTGGAACAGAATCTCCCCGCGCTCGATGGAGCCGACGCCCAGATTATGCACAACATCTCGCGCGGTCCGCTACCCATGTACCGCGGCGTCTTCGGTGGCTCCGTGCGGCCCACCATCACCATCAGTTGCTGGCCCTATTGGTGGCATCTTGCCGCCTACGGTCCTCTGTACCGGAACGGCGTCCGTGCCGTGGTGCCGGCCCAGCGTTCCGTGCCTGCCCACCTGATCGATCCCAAAGTCAAAAACCGCAGCCGCATCTACTACCAGGTCGCCAACATCCAGGCGCAGCGCGTGGACTCCTCCGGCTGGGCTCTCCTCACCGACGAGCAAGGCCTGGTCACGGAAGGCACCGGGTCCAACTTTTTCCTGCTTCGCAAAGGCAAGGTCTACACTCCCCCCGGCCGGAACATCCTCCTCGGCATCACCCGGGGTGCCGTTCTCGACCTCCTGCCGTCGCTCTCCATTCCGGCCGTTGAGCAGGATTTCGGTCTCTACGAAATCATCAACGCCGATGAAGCCTTCTTCACGGCCACCTCTTTCGGCATCATGCCGTGCACGTCCATTAATGGCCAACCGATCGGAGACGGTAAACCCGGGGTGGTCACGCAGAAGCTGATCGCTGCATGGAGCGAGATGGTGGGCGTTGACATCATCGCCCAGGCTGACGACTATGCGCAAAAAGTGAAAGATAAAGAAGCGAGCGAGACGGAGCTGCAGTCCGTCGTCGCATCTCGATAAGCGGGAAAACCATGATGGCCGAGCCCACCCTCACGAAACTGGTGATCTGTTCCGCTCTGGCGGCGTTATTCATCGGGTGCGGGCCCGCAACCAGCGGACTCACTCTTTCCGTTACGCCCCACGTTCACCCCGTTCTGATCCGGAATGACCGAAATCTCCTGATACAGGTTTCGCTGAAGTCCACGCGCGCCACGCCCGTCGACCTTCAGTCCATGGACTTTGCACTCGACGGCACAACCGATCTCAACGACGTCGACTCGCTCGAACTGCTTTGGTCCGGCGCGAAGCCCGACCTGGAAGCCGCTACCCGCTTCGGTGAAGCGGTTCCTCCCGCCGCAAGAATCTCCTTCCGCGGCAGCCACCCTGCCGCTCCCGGGGACAACATCCTGCTACTTTCCATGAAGCTCAAGCCCGGTGCCGATCTATCCCACAAGGTGTCCGCGAAGCTCCTTTCCGCCGGCGTCAACGGTGGATCGCTTCAGCCGCAAAACGCGCCTGCCGAGACTCGTCGCATCGGCCTCGCCCTCCGGAAACACAACGACGACGGCGTCCATACCTACCGGATTCCGTCGCTCGCCACCGGGCCCAAGGGCACGCTTTACTGCGTCTACGATATGCGCCGCCGCAAATCCCGCGACCTTCAGGAAGACATCGACATCGGACTTAGCCGCAGTACCGATGGCGGTCGCACCTGGGACCCTGCGCGCGTCATCATGGACATGGGAACCTACGGGGGCAAGCCACAGGAGGAGAACGGCTGCAGCGACCCGGGCATCCTGGTCGACAGCAAGACCGGCGAAATCTTCGTTTGGGCCGTGTGGATGTGGGGCAAGCCCGGCAAGCATCAGTGGACCGGAGACGGTTCCGAGCCCGGCTTCGAAATTGGCAAAAGCGCCCAGATCATGATGGTCCGCTCCACCGACGGCGGCCTCGCCTGGTCCAAGCCGGAAAACCTCACGCGCAAGCTCAAGAAACAGGAGTGGTGGCTGATCGCTCCCGCCCCGCAGCAGGGCATCAACCTCGCCGACGGGACGCTCGTCATGCCCGTGCAGGGTCGCGACGAAAAGGGTGTTCCTTTCGCCACCATCATGGTCAGCAAGGATCACGGCACCCACTGGACCATCGGCGCGCCCGCCTATAGCGGCGGCAATGAATGCCAGGCCGCTCAGCTCAGCGACGGCTCCATTATGCTCAACATGCGCAACGATCATGCACGCCTCCGCGCTGTCTACGTCACCCGCGATTTGGGCAAAACCTGGGCTCCGCATGAGAGCGACCGCACCATCATCGAGCCCAACTGCAACGGCAGCCTCCGCGCCATCGAGTTCAGCCAGGGCGGAACTCCAAAGCGCCTGCTGCTCTTCGCCAATCCCCACTCCCAAACAGCCCGCGTGAACCAGACCATTCAGGTCAGCTTCGATGACGGCCGCACCTGGCCCGACAAGAACCACCTGCTTCTCGACGAAGGCAAAGGCCGCGGCTACCCCAGCCTGTCGCAGATCGATCCCGAGCACATCGGCATCGTGTACGAAGGCAGCACCGCGGACCTAGTCTTCGAAAAGATCGCCTTCAGCGAGTTGGTGGCCCGGTGATCTCGCGCAGGCGGTGTCTCGCCGCAGTTGTCGCGGCCCTGCCCGCGCGCGCAGCACGCTCAAGAAGCGACGCTCGGCTTCCGGGCCCAGCCTTCAATCCTCAACCTCCACCGTGTCCCGCTGGAGAAACCGCGCTGCCACGGCCACTAGGATCGCCAGCGCCAGGAACAACCCTGCCAGCGACGAGATCACCGTCCCCAGTCCGACTTTCTTCATCACCAGCGCCGTTGCCATCGCGGCCGTCCCGCCCGCCAATGTTGAGCAGGTATTCAGAATCCCGTACGCGCTCGCCCTCTGCCGGATTTGCGTTACGTAGCACAACATCGGCATCCAGCTCGCATCGGTCCCCGCCATCACCACCCCAAACGCAATCAACCCCCCGATGAGCACGGCCGGATGGCTCCCACCGCCCACGCCCAGCAGCGCCGGAATGCCCAGCAGGCTCACCAGCGCGCAGGCATAGAACCGGTTCCGCCGGGCCCTCCGGGTCCATCGATCCGACATTCCGCCGATCACCGGCATCAGCACCATCGCCGACGCCTGCATGTAGAAGGTGGCTTGAAACGCTGCCACCTCCAGGCTTACCCGATATCGTTCGTAGACAAACAGCGGCAGGTACGTGAACAGCACCCAGAACGCCACCCCCGCCAGGGAGAACGCCGCCGTCAACAGAAGCAATGACGGTTTTCGGACAAGCGAGAGCGCCTCTCCCACCGTTACCGGCCGAGCCCGCTCCGTGACCGTCGCGCTCCCCTCCGGCAGATGCCTCCACATCAGTGCCGCCAACGCCAATCCCAGCGCTCCGGAGAGAACCAGCATCATCCGCCATCCCAGATGCGTCGCCACCGCCGCCGCTGGCAGGCCCGCCAGGAAAATGCCGGCGTACGATCCCGATTGGAAAAACCCGGACGCCTTCGCCCGCGTCTCCGGGCCGTGCAGATCCGCCACCAACGCCTGGCCCGTCGGCATGAACGCCACCTGGGCCACGGCCAGCAGAACCCGCAAAGCCACCAGTTCCCACGCCGACCGCGCAACCCCGCAAAGTCCCGCAGACACACTCCAACCCACCAGGCTCGCCAGAATCACCGTCCGCCGCGAAAACCGGTCCCCTAGATACCCCGCTACCGGGGAGAGCAGGCCGTACGTCCAGGGAAATGAGGACGCCACCAGGCCCAGCAGAACGTCGTCTGCCACCAACTCCTTCCTCAGCAGCGGGAACACCGAGTAGATCCCGATTCTCGTGAGGTAGTCCACGGCCAGGCCCGCCGACAGCAATCCCACCGCGAACCATTTGTTCGTACTCCGTTGTCCGGTCGCCGCTGCTTGCATACGCGCGTTCAAAGTTATCACCGATGGGAGTAGCACCGCAATGCGATTTGCAAGATTCTGCGCGTTTTTCATCGTGTCTGCGCCGGAATATCCAAAATTTTGCGTTTTTTTGCTTGACAGCGTCTCGAGTTCGCAATATGATCCCTCAATCTGTTCTCTGCCAGCCAGAAGCTGGCACTGCGCCTGTTGGGAACGCAGAAATGTAACTTTGAGGAGATCGCGATGTCTCGTATCCAGCTTTCGCTTCCTGCTCTCGTGTTCTGTCTCGCGGCTGCCCCGTCCTTCGGCCAAATCACCGGTGGCTCCTTCGTCGGCATCGTGACCGACCCGTCCGGGTCCATCCTTGTCGGTGCCCAGGTAGAGGCGACAAACGTAGGGACCAACGTCGTCGGCAAGACCGTCACCAATGCCGAGGGCTACTACGAGTTCCCCCTCCTGCCCACCGGCAACTACATCCTCAGCGTCCAGCAGTCCGGCTTTCGCCGCGTGGTCACCGGCGAAATCGAACTCCACGCCGGCACCAAGCCGAGAATCGATTTCAAAATGGTGCTCGGCCAGGTCAGCGAATCCGTGGAAGTCGTCAGCCAGGCGCCGCTCGTCAACGCCACCACGACGGACCTCGGCGTGGTCATCGATTCATCCAAAGTGCGCGACCTTCCCCTCAACGGCCGCACCTTCACTCAGCTACTCGCCCTGGAGCCGGGCTTCAACCTCGGCACCTCCGGCGCCAACCGCGGCGGCGTCCAGTTCAACGGACTGCCCGGCCTCGGCAACAACTGGACCCTCGACGGCGTCGACATGTCGTTCGGTGAAAACAACGGCTCAGGCATTGCCGCCGTCGGCGGCAGCGGCACGGTCATCAACACCATCAGCGTCGAAGCCATCGAAGAATTCAAAACCTCCAGTGGAGCATTTTCCGCCGAGTACGGGCGCGGCACGGGGGGCGCTATCAACGTCACCACCAAGAGCGGCACCAACAAATTTCACGGCACCCTGCTGGAATACTTCCGTAACGACAAGCTTGACGCCAACACGTTTTTCTCCAACCGGTCCGGGCTCGCCAAGCCCGAACTTCGCCATAACCAGTTCGGCGGCAACTTCGGCGGGCCTATCCTGAAGAACCGCCTCTTCTTTTTCTTCAACTATGAAGGCGACCGCATCGTCCGCGGACGCGATATCACGGGCAACGTCGCCTCACCTCTTCTCCTCAGCCAGATCACCAACCCCGCTCTGGTTCAGTTCCTGACCGATTTCAGCCCTTCGTCGCAAACCCCCACCTCCAATCCTCTGGTCGGCTTCCACCGCCGCAATGACGCGCAGCGCGTGAGCGAGGACACCTCTCTCTCCCGTATCGACGCCAATCTCGGTCGCCATCGTCTTTCAGGACGCCTGGTCTGGAACAGTCAACTGGTAAGCAATCCGCAGCTCTCCCCCGTCATCCACCAGCTTTTGCCCGTCCCGGTCAAGAACTGGGCCTTTTCCGACTACATCGTCATCTCTCCCACCATGTCGAACGAAATGCGCTTCGGCTACAATCACTACCCCATCTCCCGTCACATCGCGGCCGACAATCCGGACAACAACACTTTCGTTCCGGGCGTCGGCTATCTCACCAAGGACGGCCGCGGCTTCAGCGCTCCCGGCCTCACCGGCATCACCACCGTCGACTCGCTGTCTTCCGACACCCCCACCTATATGGGCGTCGACAACTTCACCTGGATCCGCGGCGCCCACACCTTCAAGACAGGTTTTGAAATCCGCTCCACCGACAGCAAACGTACCCAGTTCGGCGGCAACGTCGTCCACATGTACAACAGCATCCCCGACCTCATCAACGACAACATCTTCTCCCTCGAACTTGACTTCGGCAATCCCGGCCGCGGCTATGCCTACTACACCTATGCCGGCTACTTTCAAGATGAGTGGAAGGTCAACCGCCGCATCCAGTTGAACCTGGGCCTGCGGTACGAGTACTACACCGTCTTTTCCGGATCCATCGGACTCGCCACTGCCGACCCTTTCGGTCCCCGCACCAATCGCGGCGATCCCATCTGGGAGCCTGACCGCAACAACTTCGCTCCCCGTGTCGGCGTTGCCATCGACCTCACTGGCAAAGGCAAGACCGTGCTCCGCATGGGTGGCGGCATCACCTACGGTCCGCCCCAGCCCTTCTACTATTACGATGACGCCTGGATCGATGCACGAGTGCCGTCCTTCCCCGTGGTCAATGTCGTAGACATTCCGGCCAGCTTCAAGCCCGTCCATTTCCCGTTCCCCAATTCTTTCCTGCAGGATGTGCGCGACGATCCGAGCAAACTGCCCAGCGGCCTCGTCCCCGGCCTCCTCGCGCCCGACCGCAATCGCCGTGACGAGTATTCGGGCCAGTGGAACATCAGCCTCCAGCACGCCCTCACCAACACCCTGGCGGTTCAAGCGGCCTACGTCGGCAACCGTGCCCTCAAGCTTTATCAGGGAGCCCTGCTCAATCCCATCGACGGCAAGAGCGGCATCCGTCCCCACGCCGACATCGGTCCCGCGTGGCTCCAGGAAAACGCCGGCCGCAGTTGGCATCACGGTCTCCAGGTCAGCGTGCGCCAGCGCATGACCAAGGGTCTCACTCTCGACGCCTACTACACCTTTTCCAAAACCATGCAGTATGGCGCCGCCGACTCCAACTTCCAGAAGGACGGCCTCACCCAGGACTTCGGCAACATCGCCGGCTCTGTCGGCCTTACGCCCGGCGAGGTCAAGCATCGCCTCACCGTTGTGCATTCCTATGCGCTGCCCACTCCCGGCTTCGCCAAACAATTCGCTGCCGGCCGCCTGCTCACCGCCGGTTGGACGCTGCAGGGAATCATGGACGTGCGCAGCGGCCAGCCTCTCAACATCACCATCGGACGCGATGTTGTCGGCAACGGCCAGGGCGGACCGCAACGCCCCGACGCTGTCTCCGGGGTGGATCAGCGCCTCCACGCTTCGGACCGTCTGGTATGGCTCAACCCCGCAGCCTACGACGCCAGCGCCCCAAGCCGCCAGGCTCGCTTCGGCAATCTCGGCTTCAATACCGGCCGCGGTCCCGGAGCCTTTAGCTGGGATCTGGCGATCCACAAAACCTTCCCCATCGGCGAACAGCAGCGACTCATGTTTCGCTTTGAAATGTTCAACTGGCTGAATCATTTCGTCCCCGGCAACCCGGTCACCACCTTATCGGATCCGACTTTCGGAACCATCACTGGCGCCGCCGCCAACACCACGGCGCGCAATATCCAATTCGCCATGAAGTACAGCTTCTGATGTTTCCTCCGTCGCCCATGTGGAACCGCCGTGACTTCCTGCGGGCCGCCGCTGCGTTGGCGCCCATCCGTTTCCCGCTCGGCGCGGCCGCGGATCATACCGGATTTCACCCGCACTGGATCCGTAAGGGCGACGGCAATGGCGGATGGACGCTGCGCCCCGCGGAGCTGCAATTTCTTCACGGCTCTGGCGGAACCGGCATTAAGCCTTTCGGAATCGCCCAGATGGACAACGGCGAGTTGGTCCTGGCGGCGAGTCGGGACGATGGTTCCAGCGCCAAAAACTCCGCGGACCGCGAAAAGCCTGTTATGAGTTTCAGCGGCGATGCCGGCCGAACCTGGAGTCCCTTCGCGATCGTCGCCAACGCCCAAGGCCGGCCTGTGATGTTCACCGATGCCGGCAAAGGCTCGCTGTTTTTTCAAACCGACCTGACCAGGCAGATCCATCAGTTCTTTAGCTCTGACTATGGACGTTCCTGGCAGGACGGCCGTGTGCTCCAGCATCCTGTCCTGGACGGCGCCTTCAGTGGTATCGACGGCTACTTCGGCGGCGAAGGCAACGCGCTGGTCGAGCGCGGTCCCACCGGCAGCCGCATTTCTGTCATCGGCTACACCTATCGCAAGGGAACCAGCTTCCCCGCGGACCCCGCGGTCGGCATGCTTCGCTGGTCCGATGACGGCGGCCATACATGGTCAAGGGAAGTGACGCCCTCCTCCTGGCTTTGGCAGGACTCCTACCAGCACAAGACGTATACCCGAGGTGTCAGCGAGGGCTCTCTCATCCGCGCCGCCAACGGCTGGCTTGTCGCCGCCTTGCGTACCGACATGCCGTACCGCTTTGTCAATATGCACAACGACAATATGGAAGGCATCGCCGTTTCCATTTCCACGGACAATGGAGCCACGTGGTCGCCGCTCAACATCCTCTACCAGGGCGGACGCATGCACGCCAACCTCTTGCGCATGCCGGGCGGACTGCTGGTCATGACCTACATCGTCCGCCAGGATTACGACGGCATACGACGCGCCAGCTACCGCCGTGGCTGTGAAGCGCTAGTCAGCCGCGACCACGGCCGGACATGGAACACTGCCGAAAAGTACGTTCTCGATGAGTTTGAATATTCTGACGGGTCGCCTCTCAGCCTGGCTTGCGGCCATCTTGCGTCCACGTTAGCCCGTGACGGTTTCATCCTCACTGCCTACGGAAACTATCTCGCCAAAGCCGCTGTCCTGATCCGCTGGAAGCCGTAACTTAGCATTGGATATCTGGTGCCACGGAGTGACTCACTGTGACGAATCATGCAAAAGCCGCTATACGAAACACTCTCGCCGTTCTTTT
>CAZMRK010000596.1:0-8186 GCA_964568355.1 uncultured Solibacteraceae bacterium
CCGCTCCCTTATAGTTACTCCGAAAGGAGTTTTAAAAGGGGTAGGTTTTCCACAGCCGCCGCAGGGGCGAGTTGTGAAAAAAAGCTCATTCGGTTGCCGTCGGCGACGGTCGGTGGCAAGTTGGGAAGGAGCAGGCATCCCGCGGATACGAATACCGCTTCCTGGCAACAGGGTTGTTGTTGGCTCAACTGACCCATGCCTGCCGTAAGACTTTCGGCCGCGGGATGCGCCTGGTTTCCAGAACGAATACTCAGATGTAGTCTGGGCTTCCAGACTCTACTATAAGGCTTTCGCGGAAACCCGGTCCTGCCTGCCTGATTCTTTTCTTTTCCGATAACCTATGACGAGCGAGTTTGCCGCCTATATTGGCATCGATTGGGCCGACCAGAAGCACTTCTACACGCTGCGCACCGCCGGAGGCGAGACCCAGCGTGGCCAGTTGGACAACACGCCCCAGGCGGTAGCAGTTTGGGCCATGGAATTGGCTCGGCGTTTCGGCGGCCGGCCGGTGGCGGTGGCGCTGGAGCAGGCGCGCGGCGCTGTCATTGCCATGCTGTGGAAGTATGCCCACCTGGTGGTGTTTGCCATTCCCCCCAACACGCTGAGCGAGTATCGCCAAGCGTTGCGGCCCTCTGGGGCCAAGAGTGACGCGGTGGACGCCGATCTAGCGCTGGAGTTGCTCTGCCGCCACCGGGAGCGACTGCGGCGGTTGGAGGCGGACACGTTGCCCACCCGGCGGCTGCAGTTTCTCACTCAGCAACGGCGGCGACTGGTGGACGAGCATACCCGCCAGCGGCAGCGTCTGGCGGCTTGGCTGAAACAGGTGTTTCCGCAGATCCTGGAGTGGTTCGACGATCCGGCTTCGGCTCTGGTGGGGAAACTGCTGCAGCGCTGGCCGACGTTGGAAGCGCTGCAGAAAGCCACGCCGCGCAGCCTGCGGAGTTTCTTCCAAAAGCAGAACTGCCGCCGCCCAGAACGCATGGAAGCGCGCATCGCGGCGATCGGCTCGGCCGTGCCAGCCACCAACGATGCGGCGCTGCTGGAGACGGCGCAGATGGCGATGGCGCAGTTGGTGGCGGCACTGGAGCAGTTGCGGCACAGCATTGCCGCGTTCGACCGGAAGATCGCCGAGGTCTATGCCACCCACGAGGATGCGGCGCTGGTAGGGTCGTTTCCCGGGGTGGGACCGGTGTTGGGGCCGCGGCTGATCGCGGCCTTGGGCACGCGGCGGGAGCGCTTCGCTGCAGCCGAACAGCTAGCCTGCTTTGCCGGCATTGCGCCGGTGACCCAGGCCAGCGGAAAGCAACGCTGGATCCACTGGCGCCTGGCCTGCTCGCAGTTTATTCGCCAGAGCTTCCACGAATGGGCCGGTTGCTCGATTCGCTGCTGCGACTGGGCCCGTCAACACTACGACCAGCAGCGGGACAAAGGCAACGGCCACCACGCCGCGCTGCGCTCGGTGGCCTTCAAATGGATCCGCATCCTCTATCGCTGCTGGCGGGACCGCACACCCTACTCTGAGCAGATCTATCTCAGCCGCCGTCCGCCGCGCCGACCCAAGTCGGGCTCGGCGGCCTCCACGCTGCAGTGGAAATCCTGTGCAGGATTCTTCAAGCTTTCTCAACTTCCCTCTTGACGGACCAACTCAGATGTCTTACGGTCGCGGAACGGTAGGTGGGACCGCATAGCGCCGCGCGGTCCCACGCTAAAATAGCGAATGTGATCAAAAGAGCGGCGGAGCTTGCCGGCGTTTCCCGGTATGTTTCCTTCAGCCGGGAAGAATGGGCACGCCTTCGCGCCGCCACCCCCCTCACGCTCAACGAAGCCGATGTGGCAGCTCTGCGCGGTATTAACGATAAGATATCCCTCCGCGAAGTGGTGGAAATTTATCTGCCGCTTTCGCGCCTGCTGAACCTATACGTCGCCGCGACGCAGGGTTTGTACAAAGTCACCGACCTGTTTCTGGGCAACCTGCCCGCGCGGGTGCCTTACGTGATCGGCATCGCCGGCAGCGTGGCGGTGGGCAAGAGCACCACGGCGCGCATCCTCCAGGCGCTGCTGGCCCGCTGGCCCAACCATCCCCAGGTCGACCTCATCACCACCGACGGCTTCCTGTTCCCCAACTACATCCTGGAAGAACGCGGCCTGATGAAGCGCAAAGGCTTTCCGGAAAGCTACGATGTGCGCCGGCTGGTGCAGTTCCTGGCCGATGTGAAATCGGGCAAGCCGGAAGCGTTCGCCCCCGTTTACTCGCACCTGGCGTATGACATCCTGCCGGGCGAGGCCAAGGTGGTGCGACAGCCGGATGTGGTGATCGTGGAAGGGCTAAACGTGCTGCAGACGGCCGACGGAACTTCCGGGCGGCCGCTCCGCGTGTTCGTTTCCGATTTCTTCGATTTTTCGATCTACGTGGACGCCTCCGAGGCCAACATCCAGCAGTGGTACGTGGAGCGCTTCCTCATGCTGCGCGACACGGTGTTTCGCAACCACCATTCCTACTTTCACCGCTACGCGCACCTGACCACCGAAGAGGCCGAGCAGGTGGCGAAAGAGATCTGGAGCGAGATCAACAGCGTCAACCTGCGCGAGAACATCCTGCCCACCCGCGAGCGAGCCCACCTGATCCTGGAAAAGGGGCCGGCGCACTCGGTGCAGGGCGTGAAGCTGCGCAAAATCTGACGCCAAACGCAAAACGGCCGCGTCCCCCTGAGGGAAAACGCGGCCGTCTGACAAGCGATAGCCAGGACTAGTAGTCCATGCCCTCGGGGCCGTGCGGACCGGGAGCAGGAGCCGGCTTCTTCTCCGGGATCTCCGCCACCATGGCTTCGGTGGTGAGCATCAGGGAGGCGATGGAAGCCGCGTTCTGCAACGCGGTGCGGGTCACCTTGGCCGGATCGATCACGCCGGAAGTCACCAGATCTTCGTACTGATCGGTGGCGGCGTTGTAGCCGTAGTGAGGATTGGAGTTCTCGCGGATCTTCTCGACTACGATGGCGCCTTCCGTGCCGGAGTTGATGACGATCTGGCGGATGGGCTCTTCGCAGGCGCGCTTCACGATGTTGACACCAATCTGCTCGTCGCCGCCCAGGGCCAGGTCTTTCAGAGCCGCCGACGCGCGCAGCAGGGCCACGCCGCCGCCGGGGACGATCCCTTCCTCGACCGCCGCGCGGGTAGCATGCAGCGCATCTTCCACGCGAGCCTTCTTCTCCTTCATTTCGGTCTCGGTGGCCGCGCCGACCTTGATCACCGCAACGCCGCCGGCCAGCTTCGCCAGCCGCTCCTGCAGCTTCTCGCGGTCGTAGTCGGAAGTGGTCTCTTCGATCTGGGCGCGGAGCTGCTTGATGCGCCCTTCGATGCTCTTCTGGGAACCGGCGCCGTCCACGATGGTGGTGTTGTCCTTGTCCACCGTAACGCGCTTGGCGCGGCCCAGATCTTCCAGGCGGACGCCTTCCAGCTTAATACCGGTCTCCTCCATGATGGCCTTGCCGCCAGTCAGGATGCCGATGTCCTCGAGCATCGCCTTGCGGCGATCGCCGAAGCCGGGGGCCTTGACGGCGCAGGCATTCAGGGTGCCGCGCAGCTTGTTGACCACCAGGGTGGCCAGCGCTTCGCCTTCCACTTCCTCGGCGATGATCAGCAGGGGCTTGCCGGACCGGGCGATCTGCTCGAGCAGCGGCAGCAGGTCCTTCATGTTGCTGATCTTCTTCTCGTGGATGAGGATATAGGGATCTTCGAGAACGGCTTCCATGCGGTCCGGATCGCTCACGAAGTACGGAGAGAGATAACCGCGGTCGAACTGCATGCCGTCCACGGTCTGCAGTTCGGTGTTCATGGTCTTGGATTCTTCGACCGTGATGACGCCGTCCTTGCCGACCTTCTGCATGGCCTCGGCGATGGTTTCGCCGATGGTGTGGTCGCTATTGGCCGAAATCGTACCGACCTGGGCGATCATGGCGTTGTCGGAGACCAGCTTGGAGAGCTTCTTGATCTCACCGACTGCGATTTCAACCGACTTCTCGATACCGCGCTTCAGGGCCATCGGGTTCGCACCGGCAGCCACCGACTTCACGCCTTCGCGGAAGATCGACTGCGCCAGGATGGTCGCCGTGGTGGTACCGTCACCGGCCACATCCGAGGTCTTGGAGGCCACTTCGCGCACCATCTGGGCGCCCATGTTCTCCAGGGGATCCTTCAACTCGATTTCCTTGGCAACCGTCACACCGTCCTTGGTGATGTTGGGGCCGCCGAACTTCTTCTCCAGGACCACGTTCCGGCCCTTGGGGCCGAGGGTCACTTTCACGGCATCGGCCAACTGGTTGACGCCGCGCAAAATCGCCTGACGGGAACTTTCTGCGTAAATAATCTGCTTTGCCATTCCGATGTCTCCTTAGCTAGCCTTTTTCGCTACTTTCGGGGCCGCGTCGAGGATACCCAGGACCTCATCCTCCCGCATGATCAGATACTCGTCGCCGTCCAGCTTGATGTCGCTGCCCGAGTACTTGCCAAACAGGATGTGGTCGCCTACCTGGACGTCCAGTGGGATCACCTTGCCGTCTTCCAGCCGTTTACCCTTGCCAACGGCCACCACCTCGCCTTCCTGGGGCTTCTCTTTGGCCGAGTCCGGAATGTAAAGGCCGCCCTGCATCTGCTCTTTTTCTTCAATTCTCTTGACCACAATTCGGTCGTACAACGGTCTTATCTTCATGTAGGTACCTCCACGAATGAAGTTGTTTGTTTACGGATGGGAACCGGGGGATTCACACTACCGGCTCCGAGAAACAATTATTAGCACACTCGCCCGTAGAGTGACAATATTTTCATGTAAGATACTGAAAATAAAGACTAATATTTTGCTTGACGCGGACGGTGAAAGTTCCGTAACAAAGCGGCTTCCGGGGAGGGAGAGGCCTTCCTGCTATAGTGGTGGAAGCACGATGCGAGGTACGCGCTGGCTGATTCTGACTGCCATTCTGGCGATCCTCGGCGGCGTTGGTGTCACCTATCGTCTCCAAAAGAGAACACTCCAGGAACACGCTCCTCCGAAGCCCAGGCCCCTGCCGCGGGAACTGAACTCCACGCGGGAAGACTGGAACTATAGCCAGACCGATAACCACCGGATCATTGTCGAGATTCACGCCAAGAAATTCGGCCAGTCGGCGGACAATTCGCACGTCCTCCTGGAAGATGTGGAGCTGCACTTCTACCACAAAGAGGGCGACGAATACGACCTGGTGCGCAGCGCCCGGGCGGAGTTTTCGCCGACCGACAAGAAGCTCTTTTCCGACGGCGAGGTCCAGATCACCCTGGGCATGCCGGCCGAGGGCAAACCCAAGCGCACGCTGGTGACCATCCGCTCCTCCGGAGTGACGTTTTTCAGCGACACCGGCAAGGCCACCACGGACCGCCCCGCCAGCTTCACTTTTGAAAACGGCGACGGCACCTGCGTGGGCGCCTCCTACGATCCGGGCACCAAGGAACTCCACATGAACAGCCAGGCGGTGGTGAACTGGAAAGCGCCCGGTCCACATACCAAGCTGATGAAAATCGAGTCGGGCGAGCTGATCTACCGCGAGGCGGCCGCCACGATCTGGCTGGTCCCCTGGGCGCGAATGACGCGCGAAAACACGGTGGTGGAAGCCGGCCCCACCACGGTGATGCTGAAGGACCACGTGATTCATCAGATCGACGCGCTTATGGCGCATGGAACCGACACCTATCCCAACCGCCGCCTGCAGTATGGCGCCGAGCATCTGTGGGTCGATTTCGACGACAATGGAGACGTTCAGAAGATTGCCGGAGCACCCAAAGCGAACTTGATTTCGACCGCAGAGACCACCGAAACCACCATCACCGGCGACCGTGTGGACATGGCGTTCCAGACCATCGCGAACGAAAGCATCCTGACGGATGCCATTGTGAACGGCAACGGAGTGCTGGTGTCCAAGCCGCTGCCCCCTTCCGCGCCTTCCAAGGGCAGGGCCCAGCTTCCCGAAACCCGTATTCTGCGCAGCCAGGTGATCCGCATGCACATGCGGCCGGGCGGGAAGGAACTGGATTCGATGGAAACCGACTCGGCGGGCATGCTGGAGTTTCTGCCCAACAGTCCCGCGCAGCACCACCGCCTCCTGAATGGCGATAAATTCTGGATCCGCTACGGGCAGCAGAACCGCCTGGAGTCGTTCCGTACCGTCAACGCCAAAACCCAGACCGACCCTACCCCCGAAGAGCGCCGGCGGAATCGCGCGCCGGTCTTTACCCGCAGCCGGAATCTGCTGGCGCAGTTCGACCCCAAGACCAGCCAGATGTCGCGCATGGAGCAGTGGGAAGACTTTTCTTACGAAGAAGGGGATCGCAAAGCGCGGGCCAGCAAAGCCACCCTCGATTCCACCGCCAACCAGATTCTGCTCGAGACTTCGGCGCGCATGTGGGACTCGACCGGCTCCACCTCGGCCGACGTCATTCATATGGATCAGCACACCGGGAACTTCATCGCTGACGGACATGTCAATTCCAGCCGCCTTCCCGATAAACAGAAGAAAACCTCCGATCTGCTGTCCGGCGACGCGCCTTTGCAGGGACTGGCGCAGAAAATGACCTCCGCCAACCGCAACCGGCGTATCCATTACGAAGGCGATGTGGTGCTGTGGCAGGGCGCCGACCGCCTGCAGGCGCAGCGCGTGGATATCGACCGCGAGAAGCGCAGTCTGCTGGCCAACGGGAACGTGATGACCCAATTCCATGAGGACCAGGACGACGATTCCGACAAATCGAACAAGTCGGAGAATGCGCGCAGCACGCCGGCCGGGCCTCCCATCTTCACCACGGTGCGGGCGGCGGATCTGGTGTATACCGAGCAGGACCGCCAGGCCCACTATCGTGGAAGCGTGGTGTTGCTCCGTCCGGGTCTGCAGGTAAAAGCGGACGATCTGAAGGCGTTTCTGGCCGAATCCGGATCGGATTCGCGATTGGATAAGGCCCTGGGAGAAGGCCACGTCCAGATCGTGCAGACCACTCCGCTGCGCACTCGCACCGGGGTCGGCACCCACGGCGAATATTACACCTCCGACGATCGCATCGTGCTTCGCGGAGTGCCCGCGCTGCTGCAGGATAATGTGCGCGGCAACACGCGCGGCGGCGAATTGACCTATTTTTCCAACGATGATAGGCTGCTGGTAAATGGCTCTCCCGGCCAGCCCGCCGTCAGCCGGATCCGCAGAAAGAAATAGCCCGCATGCGTAAATTGCAGACTCGTGGCATCTCCAAATCGTATCGCGGGCGAAAGGTCGTCGACGACGTTTCGGTCTTTGTTCAGGAAGGCGAAGTAGTCGGGCTGCTCGGTCCCAACGGGGCGGGTAAGACGACTTCGTTCTACATGATTGTCGGCCTGATCAATCCGGACTCGGGCCGCGTGCTGGTCGATGAAGACGACATCACCGACCTGCCCATGTACGAGCGGGCCCGCCGCGGCATCAGCTACCTCCCGCAGGAACCTTCGGTCTTCCGCAAGCTCACGGTCGAAGAAAATCTGATGGCGATTCTGGAGACACTACCGCTGCGCAACCAGGAGCGCCGCGAGACCATGGAGCGGCTGCTCGACCAGCTTGGCCTGGAAAAGGTGAGGCGCAGCAAAGGATACATGCTTTCGGGCGGCGAGCGGCGGCGCGTCGAGATCGCGCGCTCGCTGGTGATCGATCCGCATTTTCTGCTGCTCGACGAGCCCTTTTCCGGAATCGATCCTATCCAGGTGCTCGAACTGCAGCGCATCATCTTCGACCTGAAGCGCTCCGGCATCGGCATCCTGGTCACCGATCACAACGTGCGGGAAACGCTGGTGGTCACCGACCGGGCCTACATCATCAACAACGGCCGCATCTTCCGCGCCGGAAGCCCGGAGGCCCTGGGCCGCGATCCGGAAGTGAAGCGAGTCTACCTGGGCGAATCCTTCAGCTTGCGGGTTTGAAAAAGCAACCGCAGGTGGGCAAGATACGCAGATAAGACTTATGTGTTCTTTCTGCGTGCATCTGCGTGGAGGTTGCCTTCCGGCTATTCATAGCGTAGTGCCGCCGTCGGCTCCACCGCCGTAGCCCGCCTAGCCGGAATCGTTACTTTCCAGTGCAAAATACCGATGCGCGACGCGAGCAGAGCGATATTGGCGAGCAACAGATCGAAACAGAATAACCACTTTT
>CAZMRK010000597.1:0-3746 GCA_964568355.1 uncultured Solibacteraceae bacterium
CTCGCCATAGAGGATGATGCGGCGATCGTCCTTGTTCTCCATGGCGGCCTTCACCAGCGCCCGCTCCAGTTCCGGCCGGCGCGGCGTATTGGGGTACTTTTCCAGATGCTTTTCGAGCGCGTGAATGAATTCGAACGGGCTGGATCCGGCTTCGCCCAGCGCCGTATTCAGATCCCGTTCCTCGGTCTCCGAAATCGGCGCGGGGGCCTTGGTCGGCTGTGCCAATCCGAGGGAAAGCCAGAGTAGCGGGACCAGCAGCCGCTTCATTTGCCCCTGCGGATCACGTCCGCAATTGCTGCCGCGCGCTGGCGTGCGGTGTGCATGTAACTGTCGTTCTTGGCGATCCGGTCCAGCATCGGCAGGTACTGCGCAGTCGCGACCAGTCGCTTTTTGTCCAGCGCGGACTCCAGTTGCAGCAGCGATTTGAGTACGCCCAGCTTGTCGTACTTGGCCGCGCGCTCCAGGTCGATCAGGTGCTGCTCGCTCTCGGAAATGCGTTCGAACCAGTCCGCCAGAGTGCGCGCATCCAGGTCTTCGGAGAAATTGAACTTGACTTCGTGCTTCTCCGAGCCGTTTTCGAACCGGAATGTTTTCATCCCCATGAAGGCGACCTTCAACGAGGATTCGAGCGGCCGGTTGAAGTAGCCCAGCTTCTCCACAAGTCCGAAAATTTCTGTGGTTTCCGCCTCGGTCAGTTGGAATTTGAGCGGGTTGTCGTCCTCGGGAGCGTCTTTGTAGTCCCCTGCCCCGCTCTTCTCCAGCGTAATCGCCACAAACGGCGGCGTACTGCCGGGAAAAGACTTGCTATAGAGGACGCGTGGGACATCACCTGCCACACCCGACGCAGCGGCGCACAGGCCCGCCGCCAGCGCAGCGAGGCATCTCCTGGCTCGCGCCTGCCGGTTCCGATTGGGCGAAATCTCCGTCACTGCGCTTTCTCCAGCCTCCGCTCGGCGGCCGCATGGGTCGCATGGCAGATAGCCACTGCCAGGGCGTCGCAGGCGTCTTCCGAGCGAATCGCCGCCTCCGGCCGCAGCAGCGAGTGGACCATCAGTTGCACCTGCGCTTTCTCGGCGCGCCCGTAGCCCACCACGCTCATTTTCACTTCCAGGGGGGAATATTCGCCGCACTCCAGCCCCGCTTCCGCGATCGCCAGTAGCGCCACGCCCCTGACCTGAGCCAGCTTGAGAGCCGTCTTGACGTTGGCCGAATAGAAAACTTCCTCTATCGCCCCCGACCCCGGCTCGTACTGCCGGATGACCTCGCGCAACTGCCGGAAAATCTCCAGCAGCCGCGCCTCCATCGGAGTGCTTGCGCGGGTACGCACCACCCCAGCCGTCAAAATGCGGTGCCGCCGCCCGTCGCTCTCGATTACACCGTAACCGGTTCGTTCCGTGCCGCAATCGATGCCGAGCACCCGCACGGGACTATGCCAGAGCCTCCAACTCCTTCTCGTCTATATCGAAGTTGGAGTATACATTCTGCACATCGTCGTGGTCTTCCAGCGCCTCGCTCAACCGCAGCATCGCACCGGCGTTCTTGCCTTCCAGGCGAACCAGGTTCTTGGGAACCATGGCCACCTGGCCCTCCGCTCCGCTGATGCCCGCTTTTTGAATAGCCGTCATCACCGTTTCGTGAGCGTCGGGGGGAGATAACACCTCCCAGGAATCGCCGTTGTTCACCAAATCGTCAGCGCCGGCTTCGAGCACGATATCCATGAGCTGGTCTTCTGTGGCGTTTTCGATGGGAATCTCAATCTGGCTCTTGCGTTCGAACATCCAGGCCACGCTGCCCTGCTCGCCCAGGTTCCCGCCGTTCTTGGAAAACACATGCCGGATTTCGCTGACGGTGCGATTGCGATTGTCGGTTGCTACGTTCACCAGCACGGCTGCGCCGCCCGGTCCGTAGCCTTCAAACATCACCTCTTCGATCTGGCCGCCTTCGAGTTCGCCGGTGCCGCGCATGATCGCCTTTTTGATGTTATCGGCGGGCATGCTGACAGCTTTGGCAGCCGTGATGGCGGTGCGCAGACGAGCGTTAGCGTCCGGATCGCCGCCGTTGCGGGCGGCGATCGTAATTTCTTTGATCAGGCGCGTAAACAGTTTTCCGCGCTTCGAGTCCAAGGCGGCCTTCTTGTGTTTGATGGTCGCCCATTTTGAATGGCCTGACATTTGCGAAACCTCTCAGGTAGGCCCAATCCCGCGATTGGTAAGGAATAGTCTGTATGAAGCCAACCCTAAGAGAATAACAGAATCAAGTGTTTGGCTCAACCGAGAAGCCTTCGCTCCAATGGGCCTGCAAACCCCTACACTGGAGGAGAATGCAGATCGGCCAACGCGTCGCTCTCCTCGGGATGTTGGTCTCCGGTAGCCTCGCCTTAATCAAAATCACCACCGGTCTGGTGGGCCATTCCACTGCTACGGTCGCCGACGGACTGGAGTCCGCCGGCGATGTCTTCGCCTCCGGCTTCGTGCTGCTCGGGCTCACGCTCGCCGCCAAGCCCGCCGATGAGAACCACCCCTACGGCCACGGCCGCGTCGAGATGCTTACCGGCTTCCTGATCGGGCTCTTTCTCGCCGCGGCCGGCGCCGCGATCAGCTATCGCTCCCTCCTCAATATTGGCCAGCAGCATCCGCTCCCTTCGCGCTATGTATTGCTCGCGCTGCTCGGCTCCGCCCTCGCGAAAGCAGCCCTTTCCATCACCAAATTTCACTATGGCCGCAAACTGCGCAGCGCCGCCCTGATCGCCGACGCCTGGAACGATTGCGTGGATATCCTCTCGGCCCTCGCCGCTCTGGTCGCCGTCGGCCTCACCATCGTCGACCCCGAGCATTTCCTCCTCGCCGATCACTTCGGCGGTTTCGCCGTCGGCCTCATCGTCATCTTTACCGGCATGCGCGTCACCCGCGATACCGCCATGCAATTGATGGACACCATGCCGGAAGAGGCCCTGATGGAGCCGATCCGCCATGCCGCCCTCTCCGTCCCTGGAGTGCGCGGTGTGGAAAAGCTCTACGCGCGCAAGACGGGCCTCCAGTACCACGTCGATCTCCATCTGGAAGTCGACCCCGATATCACCGTGCGGGCCTCCCACAACATCGCCACCAACGTGCGCATTGTCATCAAAGAGACGCTCAACTGGGTTGCCGACGTGCTGGTCCACGTCGAGCCCGCTCCTTGACTGCATTTCCTGTAAAATCAGATATTCAGGGACGTTTCTTCGATGCGCCTGTTTTTGGCACTTCTCGTCTCGAGCGGCCTCGTCGCCGCTTCTCCTGAGTGGATCCCCGCGCGCTGGCAGGGTGGTTCCCTCGAGTCATTCACCGGGACTCCGGTCAACTGCCTGCTGGTGCCGTGGGGGAAAGACGCCGATCCGGCCCTGGTCCTCCGCGCCCGCGAGCGCCATTTCGCCGTTCTGGGAATTGTGCAGCCCGGCGCCGACCCCGGCGAATTCGTCCCCAAGGCCTTGGAAGCTCAACTGGATGGCCTCGTCCTGGAGGGGGAATTCCCCGAGGGCTTCGCCGCCCGGGTTACCGACGCCCTACAGAAAAAGCACTCCTCGGCCGTGGTGATTCCCATGCCGGCGAAGGGGCGCCTATCCCGGCAAACCGCCGCTCCCGTGCTCGCTACTGCCGTCGGCGCCTGGCCGCGCGTCCGTGTCATGGAGTCTGGTTCCCAGGCCGGCCCTTCCGGAGATCCCTGGGTGGATTCCAACATCTGGCTGGTTCGCAGCCTGCGCGCCTGGG
>CAZMRK010000598.1:0-7867 GCA_964568355.1 uncultured Solibacteraceae bacterium
GTTGAGAGCCAGCAGGCTGCGGACCTCCGCCTGGTCGGGCTGGCGCGCGAGCACGCCTTCGAGCAACTCATTCGATTTCGAGAGCTGGCCGAGCGATTCCAGGGTGATCGCGCGGCGGTAATCTGCGTAATCGGCGATGCGATCTTTGGGGTCCGGCCCCTTATCTTCGGAAACAGCCGTGCCGGAAGGTCCCGCGAGATACCCCAACGAGCGCAGGCTCTGCGCCACCTGGGGAGAGACCGGCGCGGGTGCGGCCTTTCGGGCGGCATAGCGTGCCCGCAGCACATTCAGACGCTTGTGATAGGTTCGCGCGAGATCCGGCTGGGCCACCACCAGATTGCGGGCCTCGCCTGGATCCTTGGCCAGGTCGTATAACTCCGGTTTGGGCGCCTGGATGTATTTGTAGGTTCCTACGCGGAGGCTGCGCAGGCTGCTGGTTTGGAAGTGCCTGTGCGCGTAGAGGCTTTCGCTATAGATCTCTTCGTCCGCCGCCTTTCGGGTCCAGAGGGTGGTGAGGCTTTTCCCCTGAAAACCGGGAGGGGCGGGGATTTCCAGAGCTTGCAGAATCGTGGGGGCCACACCGAGCAGGCTCACGGGCGTATCCACGCGCGCGGGCGCCGGAGCGGAACCGGCCGGCCAGTGAATCAGCAGCGGCACGCGCAGCGTGCTCTGGTAAATGAAATAGCCGTGGGTGTTCTCGCCGTGCTCGCCAAGACTCTCGCCGTGATCGGAGAGAAAGACCACTAACGATTTCTCGATCAGACCTCGCCGTTTGAGGAATTCCCAGAAGCGGCCGATGGCCTCGTCCACATAGGCCAGTTCGGCTTCGTAGCGCGGTCCGGGGAAGCGGGCGCGGACGGCCGGCGGAAGATTCTCCGGCGTATGCAGATCGAACAGGTGCAGGAAGACGAAAAACGGGGCGCTGTCATTCTGTGCGATCCAGCCGGTGGCGCTCTTCACGACGTCTTCGCCCAGACGCTTGAGGTCGCCGGCTTCGGTGGCGCGGTCTCGCGGCAGTGTAAAAGGGCTGTCGTACACATCAAAACCCCGATCGAGGCCGAATCGGCGGTCGAGCACAAAGCCGCCGACAAATGCAGCGGTGCGATAACCTCGGGCCTTGAGGATCGTGGCCAAGGTGACGGTGCCGGCGGGGACGGACTCTCCGTTATCCCGAATCCCGTTCGAAAACGGATAGGTGGAAGTAAACAGGGAAACGTGAGAGGGCAGCGTGAGCGGCACCTGGGCTGCGACCTCGGAGAAGCGTGTGCCGCCCGCGGCAATCGCATCGATATGCGAGGTGGCGCGGCCTTTCGCGCCATAGCAGCTCAGGCGATCCGCCCGCAATGTATCGACAGAGATCAAAATGACCGGCGTCGCCGCGTTGGCGCAGGCTCCCAACGCGGCCAGAAACGGAAGGACCCAGCGCATCGTGATTGCATCATAGCCTACCAATGCAGCTTCAGCGCGAACTGGATATCCCGCGAGGCAAAGGCCGATATGATCTGTCCGAACTGCGGGCTGGCCAGGCTGTTCACGGGGTTTCCGAAGTTGGTGTGATTGAACAGATTGAAAAACTCGGCGCGGAATTGCAGCGCGAGGCTTTCGCGAACGGGGAAGTCTTTGAGCAGCGCGAAATCGACATTCTGGAAGGCTGGCCCCGTAAGAGCATTGCGCGAGACATTGCCCAGGGTGGCGAAGGTAGGCACGCGGAATGCTTTCGGATCGATCCAGTGCTGCTGGGTCTGCTGGAAGCCGGACGGGACCGGCGCAGAGACAAAGTCCGCCCGTTCAGTGGACGATGCGATGAGATTCCCGGTATTTTCGCTATCCTGGCCGCTCAGGACATGGTAGGTGATGCCGGAGCGGATGGTAAAGACACCGGAGGCTTCCCAGCCGCCCATGATGGCGTTGACGATTGCGGGGGCCGCCGCCCCGAACCGCTTGCCGCGGCCGAAGGGGAGGAAGTAGACGAAGTCGGCTGTGTTGACGTGATGGATGTGGAAGGTGCAGGGACCGTAACTATATTTCAGGTTATAGCTGTAGTCCATCACCGCGGAATTGGGGTCGCTGTCGAGATCGAGACATTTCGACCAGGTATAGGAATCGCGGAAGGTCAACCCCGAAGCAAACCGACGCTCCAGTTTCGTCTGAAGGGCGTTGTAGTTGGAATTCTGGATGTTGGCGATGATGAATGCGTTGGGCGCATTGGGGAACGGCCGGCGCGGATTGATGGCGCCGGGACCGGCCGGGGCCTGATTGAGCTGAACGTTGGTGGTCAGCTTGCGCCCGCCGGTTCCTACATAGTCCACCGTCAGCAGTAAGTTGGAGGTCAGCGACTGCTGGATGCCAAAATTCCACTCCAGAGCGTAGGGATCACGGCGGTTCAGGTCAATGGTGCCAATGGTGGTGGCCTGCGAGGGCGTGAACGGCGGATAGGGATTTTGCAAGGTATAAGGTCCTGGAATTCCGAGGTTCTGCCCACCTACCGCACGCGATACGGCAAAGGGATACCTGAATCCGCGAGGTCCGTTCTGGATGAGGTTCGTGTTGTAGTCGTAGAACACCCCGAATCCGCTGCGAATCACGGTCCGCGGGGTAATAGAGTAAGCGACTCCCACGCGCGGCGCGAAGTTATTCCGGTCCGGGTTAATGATTCCTCTGGAAGTATTGGGCGGAGCGCCGGTGATGGGATTCTTGGAGGCCCACAGATAAGCGAAGGAGAAATCCGTGGCGAGCGGCTGCGTACGAGCGATATTGATATCGAGCAGCGACAACTGGTCGCCGATGGCCGGGCTGGCGTATACGTATTGCAGTCCGTAGTTGAGCGTCAGCCGGGAGCTGATTTTCCAGGTATCGCCCGCATATCCGTTATAGACGTTGCCGTGTGTATTTTGTGGCGTACCGTAGCCGTATGAGCTGGATGTAGGCAGACCGGCAAAGAAACTGGCCATGGATTCTCCAGTCGCCGTAAAGCCCGGCAGGCCGGTAGTCTGCTGCGAATAGGCGAGGTTGGAAGTACCCTGCACGCCGACGTGATGGCGCCAGTGCAGTACGTTGAATCCGAAAGAGAAGTTATGGCTGCCCGTGACTTTGTGCACCGCGTTATTGAACTGGTAGGCGTCGTCCGGATTCGCCAGGTCGTAGCTGACGTAGCTCGGCGAGTTGAAGCGGGACCCCACCAGCGATTGCGTGGAGGGCAGGAATCCGAGCGCCACGGGGGCGGCGAAATTCTCACCCACAGCATCCCGCCAATCCTGGCCCAGCGGCGTATTTCCAAAGGGAATCGTGGCGCGGTTGTATCCGCCGGTGAAATCGTAGAGAAAGGTCGGGTTGAAAACAAAGGTGTAGTGTAAGGCCACATTCACCCCCGAGTTGAGGCTGAAACTCGGATCGAGGGGGAGCGCGCCGGGCGTAGTCTGGGTCACGTAGTAGCGCGAAAAACGGCCGAATAGCATCTGCCGGTCGGAGAAATTGTGGTCGATGCGGACACCCCACTGGTCTTCGTCCTTCCGGGTGCTCTGGGCCGTAACGAAATTCGGGAAACCAGTGCGATTGGGCTGCGGAAAAATGAACTTCAAATAGGCCTGCGCCACAGGGTCGATCTTCGGGATGATGTTGTTGGGATAGGGATCGCGAATGATCCCTTGTGGACAACTGGCGTCGGCTCTCGTGCTATACGGATCGTAGATCTGTCCGGAGCGAACGCTGCGGCCCAGGCAGTCTGTTCCGACTACCGGACCGAGAAACTGCGAGAAGTCACCATTGCGTACTGCCTGATCCGGAACGGTAGCCGTGGTGGCGGAGGTACGGCGGTAGCGCAGACCTTCGTAGTAACCCGAAAAGTAGAGCGCCTTCTTGCGGCCGTCGATGATGTGGGGGAGGTATATCGGCCCGCCGAAATAGCCGCCGAACTGGTTCTGCCGGAAGGGCAGTTTCGCGTTGGCGTACAGGTTGTTGAAGAAGCCGTTGGCCGAAAGTTTGTCGTTGCGGAGGAAGTCCCAGAGCGCTCCGTGAATGGCGTTGGTACCGGATTTGGTCACCAGGTTCACGTTCGCGCCGGCGGCCAGCGAAGCGCCGGCATCGTTCTGGTGCGAGGATACTTTGAATTCTTCGAGCGCATCGGGCGGCGGCGCGGTTGCGAAGGAGTTGGTGAAGCGCATGTTGTTCTCCACGCCATCCAGCGTGTAGTTGTTCATCATGTGCCGCATCCCGTTCACTGCCGGGCTGTAGCCGCCGGTGATCTGAAAGGCGGCCTGCTGCCCCACTTGTACGGGCGCCACGCCGGGGGAGAGCAGCATCAACTGCGAAAAGCTGCGGCCGTTGAGAGGGATCTCCACGATCTCCTGCTTCTGCAGGACCGTGCTGATGGTGGCATCGGTCTGATTGACCGCGGCCGCCTGGCCGACTACCTCCACGCTCTCCGAGACGGCGCCGAGCGTCATCCGGGCGTCCAGCGTACGAGCTTCGTTCGATTGCAACTGGAACTGAGACACCTGGTAGGTTTGAAAGCCAGATGCGGTGATGGTGAGCGAATATCTCCCCGGGGGCACGGTCGGAATGACATAAGTGCCCGCGCCGGTGCTGTTGGTGACTCGCTCGGCTTCCGCGTCCAGATTTTTCAAGACCACCTTGGCGCCGGCGATGCCGGTTCCGCTGGGATCCGTGACGGTACCGTTGATCTGGCCGAAATTGGTTTGGGACCAGGCCGGCAAAGCTGTCGAGACCACAACAATGGCGGACAAAATCAGAAACTTGTATCGTATGACGCTGGGCATTGCAGTTCCCTCTCCCCAACCTGGTATTACCAGGCTTGACCACCCGGTAATCTATATCACAAAACAGAAAGTGCGGTCAATGAAAAATGACAAACGGTCAACGCTGCTTCCCGAATTCGACGCGCAGCTCATAGCGCGCCAGTTCGCTGTCCACATGCAGCCGGTGGCCGCCGGAAAACTCCACAGGGAATCCCCCGGACGGGCCGCCTGGGTCGAATGCCCGTACGGCGGCGATTGGACGGCTGAAGGTGACCTCGGCTGGTTCCGTGACCAGCAGGCGCAAGACGGGAGCTTTTTCCAGCGGCAGGCCGTCCGAGCTTGCGAGAAGGATCCGTCCGCTGGAGATCTCTACCACCTCCTGCCCATGGATGCGCAGCTTTCCGGCGGTCTCCGCCAGGGTGACGCCGGCTTCGGTCCGATGTATCAGACCATACGGGTTCACACCGAGGGAGATTGCCTGCTGGCCGGTGTTCAACGTGATCACTGCAGGCCCCTGACTGCTTTGGAGCGTATAGAGCATGCCGGTGGAAGTCGGCAGAACAGTCCCGCGGACCTTGCCGGAATGCTGGAGATCGAGGTGTGGCAGTCCCGCGCTCCATGTGGCTGGATCCGTTCGAATCTCCAGACCGCGCTGCTTCAGCATGCGCACGGTTTCCGAACGGAGCGCCGTGGGGCAGAGCAAAATGCGCGTAGAGCGGGGCAGTCGTTCGAGGCTGTCCTCCTGAAAGATGCCGAACACCACTGCCTGCTCGCGCAGTTTTTGGATAGCCGCGGTAACGGTCGGCATCGTGGAAGGCTGCGCCGTAGGAATGACGAGATACACGGCGAGGCCGGCATCGCCGCGCTCCAGCTCACGCCCCAGGATTCCCAGCCGCCCCAAGGCGGTTGCAGCCGCTGCCGGAAACGGTGTGCCGCTATAGATGGAACCGTAGAAAAAGCCGCTCGGAGCCGGATGGAAACCGGGGCTCAGCGGCGACCATTTCGACGTCAGCCCCAGCAACGGCTGAAACCAGCGCGGGTCGGGCGGGCTCTCCAGAACCTCGCGCAGGGGCACGGGGGCGAAACTCATTTCGGGGGCCAGCCAGCGCACACCCCACTCGTAGGACATGACTCCCGCGGCCCCGGCCGCGAGCGCTGCGTGCGCCAGCGCATCGTATACCTCGGGGCGGTTCCAGCCGGTAGTCCCCATCTCTTCGAGCAGCATCGGCCGGCCCGAGGAATGCGGATCCACATAGGACAGCGCGGCGGCCGTATGATCGAAATTCGAATAGGAGTGCCAGGCGGCAATCTCGCCGTCCCTCTGGGCCAGGTAGGCATCTCCGCCCTTCATCTCGGCAAAAATATAGCCTGGAATGACGGGCTGCTTCGCCCCGGTCTCGCGGATGGCTGCGACGATCTCGCGGGCCCAGGCGCGAAACAGCAGCGAGTCGCGCAGAACGCCCGGCGCGGCGGGAATCCCGGGCCCCTGGAGGGCTTTGGGATCCATCTGGCTTCGATCGGGATCGTTCACATAGGTTTCATTGGCAAGATTGAAGACCAGGTTTTCCGCGGATCGCCAGCGCCGCGCCAGAGAGGCCGCGTAACCGCGTTGCCATTCCAGGTTTCGCAACGAAATGCCATAGATATTGAAATCGCGCGGACCGCGGAAATCGAAGCGGATGCGATCGTGGTTGGGGTTCTCGAACGCCATGGTGCGCACCCACTGGGTGAAGAGGCAGAGATCCACCACCAGGCCGGCGCGCCCGGCCAGGTAGATGGCCGCATCCATGGCGCGGAGGGTGGTCTCGTCCAGCTCCGGCTCGGCCCAGATGCGGACGATGCGATATCCGGTGCGGCGCATGGAGGCAAAATCTTCGGCTGCGGCGAGCGGGCGAAAATCGCGCCAGAGCCACTCCCACCACGAACTGGACGGATAGTAGTTGGTCCCGGTGAGGAAGCCGCCGGAGCCATCAATGCGAATGCGCGGGCCATCGAAGCTGATCCGGGGGCCTCCGCGCAACTCCGAATCCAGAACGATGAATCCCGTGTCGCGGCGATCGATGAGGACCGGCCGGCCCGCGACGGCTGGCTCGGTGAGATGAGCGGGATCGGCCAGCAATTCGACGCGCAGGCTCCACAGGCCCGGCGGCCCATGGGGCACAAACGACGCGATGGCTTCGGAACTTCCGCCGGCATCGGGCAGGCGGCGCTCCTGCTGCACCGCCCGAAACTCGCGCTCTCCGGGAGCCTTCGCCAGGAATCGCAGGGTGCCTGCCGCCATGCGCGGACCGACATTCCGTAGCACGGCACGAGCCGTGACGCGCTCACCCGAACGATAGGAGGCATAGTCGGCGCCGGTGCGCGCCAGCTCCAGGCCGGTCTTCAAGCGCATGGCGATCGTGGCGAGCAGGCCGGCCCACGCCTGGTCGTCCAGGGCTTCGGAGGGACGATCCAACAGAAAGAAGAAATGTTCGCCACCGTCGAAGCGCCGGCGAACGAAGGAAGGCGCGTAGTGGCGCATCAGCACAGCCGGATAGCCCACCACCTGGCCGAAACGATCGCGGGCCTCGAGGAGCGGTTCCAGATCGGCGCGCAATTCCTCGTCCCGGTTGTGGTAAGGCATCTCTTTCACAGGCTTCAGGTAGGCCGAGCGGGCTGCGGCGCGGCGAAAGACCTGCTGCATGGGCAAAGGAGAGGAGTCCGGGACGGAGAGTACAACCGGCCCATCAACCGGCCGGAACGCCCCAATCCAGAGGTCCGCGGGCAAAGCGTCCGGCGCGCCAATCCATACCAGGTGATCTCCGTCGGCGAGCGCGCTGACCAGCCTGGCGCCGTCCACCTGCGAAAGCGGCATGGTGCTCCAGCCAGCCGGAATCCGCGAGCCGACCCGCGTGAGCAGGCCATCCTCGATCACCAGGTGCACGGGGCGGGATTGCGCGGCAGAGATGCCAGCGAGCAGAAGGAGGAGCCAGCAACGCATTCGAAAAATATACCGCATTACTGGTACGATCTGGTCAGTCCTGATATAATCGCCTGCGCCTTATGAAAGTCGTCGATATCAAGATCACTCCCGTCACGGTTCCCATGGAAGCGCCTTTGCGCTGGAGCATGGG
>CAZMRK010000599.1:0-3395 GCA_964568355.1 uncultured Solibacteraceae bacterium
CGCGCTCCAGGCATTCGACCGCCCGCGCCACCTGCTGATAGTCCCTTACATCGGCCTGCAGGGGCAACGCCCTGCCCCCGCCATGCTCGATCTCGAGCTTGGCCAGGTCCAGTTCGGGCTGACTGCGAGCCAGCAGCCCTACCGGGTAGCCGGCCTGGGCGAATCCCAGCGCCAGCCTCTTGCCGATTCCTCTTCCCGCTCCAGTAATCAATACTCCCTGTTCACTTGGTGTCCGCAAGCCGTTCCTTCTCCACTTGGGCGTCGAACATGCCGGTCTCGATGGAGCCTCCGCGTTTCATCTGTACGATCACTCGATACTGTCCGGGCCTGGGGAAGCCATAAGGGAACGAGACTTCCGCCGGCAGTGCTGCCTGTGCCTGCATCCGGTGCGCCGCATGGGGATCGCCTGCACCCGCCTGCTCCACCAGCGACAAAGCCGCCATGGGCACGGATCCCGAAGGATGCACATGCGCAAACACGCTCCGGTCACTGCGGAGAAATGCAGCATGTCCCGGCATGCCCATATAGAGTTCCATATCCTCTGCCGGTTTACCATCCGGCGCTTCCAAAAGAAACCGGAAAGCCGTCGGGCGCCGGGCCCGCAAGGGCTCCGCCCCGCGCTGCCAAACCATGCGATAGCCGTCCGGAAGCTGCGCCACGGTCCGCCCGAAATCCGCCTGGGCCAGCGGCGGTCCCGCCCCTCCCGAATCGTCGCCCGCGAGCGGCTGTCCCGCGATCTCCGGCAATTCCACCTCGGCCGCGACCGTTTCCGGCAAGCCGTTCTCATGCACGATATCACCGTAGAGCTGGTATCGGCCCGCCGGCATCGGCGGCAACTGCTGGGCCAGCCGGCCCGGTCCGGACATCTCCGGATGCAGATGCCACACGCGGTCCATCTCCGGCAGCCGCACCACGTACAGGTGCATCAGGTGATTGTGGTCTGGGATCAGGTCGTCCACGCGGCGCCAGGGAAGCCAGCCCGGATCGGTCAATCGCAATTCCAGCTTTCCGCCCGGCTCGACCGCCGTCTCCAGTTGCAGCGGTTTGAACAGGATGCGTCCATAGCTGCCGGCCTCGGAATTCCACCAGGCATTGCCCAGATATATCACCGCCAGCACCACCGCTGCCGTGATGCCCATCACCACACGCGATCGCCGCACCCGGTCCGGACCAGGTTCCACACCCGGCGCCAATTGGCCCTCCCGAACCGCTGCGCCCATGATGCTCACCGCCCCCACGCCCAGCAGCGCCAGCAGGACCAGCAGCAGCGCCCCCAGGCCCTTTTGCATCGTCATGGTGCGCGAAGCCAGTGCCGGAACCGGAACGGACATCTCCCCGGCGCCCTTGCTCCCGTCCGCGCGGATCTTCACCTGCCACGAGCCGCTGGTCATCATCCACAGCGATCCCGTAAAAAACTGAGAATCTTCCTTAGACCGCCGCGCCAGATCGGGCGTCGGGGCGAATTTCGCTCCCGGACCGGTGAGCGGCAACGGAACAATGTGGATTTCCCGCACCTCAGGCGAGGCCGCGCGAATCTCGATTTCGGCCAGGCCGGGCACCACCACCGGCGGCCGGATCGTCACCAGCAGCCGGTACGGCCCAGCCGCCGATTCATAGAAGATATCGGGGCTGCCTACGTGGGCGCGGCCTTGCGGAAGAGTCGCGGCCAGCAACACGAGCGGAATCAGGAGCCGCATGGCGTCAGCGCCGCACCCGTTGCATCCAGCCGCCCCAGGCCAGGCCCAGCCGCGTCGTCAGAATGGCTGCGGCCAGCGCCGTCGCCATCTCCCCCCAAAAATGTCCGGACGAGTCGGCAGGGAAAAACAGATATCGCACGTAGTATCCGTTGGGATTGCCGTTGTATTGGAAGTAATGCGTGCCGAATACGCGGTTGCGTGCCAACGGGCTCATCAGAAAATCCGCGAAAGGCCACTGCACCGCCACCAGCACCGTAACGAACAATAGCCCGGCCGCTGCTGCCGCCATCCAGCGATTCCACTTTGTCAGACGCGGGCGTGCCAGATCCAGCACGAAGGCCGGCACGATCAACAGCAGGGGAAACTCCGGCGGGATGAAATGGGTCACATGCTGGTACACGGGCCCGAGTTTCGGCTCCGCGGGGAACAGGGGCAGAATCCACACCATCCCCAGCAGAACCGCCGTGTAGATGCCGGCTACGATGGTCGCGCTCCAGCGCTTCTCCGACGCCGTGCCCACCCCCACCAGCACCACCGGAACCGCCATCGATACGATTCGGTAGAAAGACCCGTTGTGCATGTAACTCCGGCTGATGAACTCCATGATCAGGATCATCACCGTCACCAGGATCGTGCCGCCTACATACAGGAACAGGTCATTCAACCGATTCCGAGACTGCCCTTCGGCGCGGTTCCGGCTGCCTAGAATCAGAATCAGCGCGCCGGCCTCCACGGCCAGAATGCCGCTGATCAACAGCACGTGCGGGGGGCTGACAATCTTGACATCCACACCGTAGGCGTTGTGCCACCAGTTGTCAAAGGGCGCCGAGGTGATCATTGCCACACCGCCCCAGGCCGCGATGAAGGCCCCCAGGGGTCCGCGAAATCCCCACATCCGCACCGCGGTCCCGCGCAATTCCGCTTCCCGCCGGAACGTGGTGCTCAGGATCAGATAGCCGCACGAAACCCCGGCCATCACGCCGCAAAGATAAATCGCGACATGCGCCGGTGTCCAAAAGGCATCCCGCCCGATCGAACGGTGCCAGGAAATGTCCCAATGGCCGCCCACCATGGCGGAAGTTACCGCAATCACGGAGCACCAGATATACCAGGGCACGCTGCGGGTCGAAATTCGGGGGGCGGAGACAATCGAAGTAGCGGCCATTTTCCCCTCTGTATTCAAAATTATAAGCGTTTTCTCCTCCCTACCCCGAAAAGGGCACGAGTTCCGGTACTAGCGCGGCCTCCCAGCTTGGCCGCCGCTGAACCGCGCGCGTCAGCAAGCGGACAAACCATATCGCTGCCCTCAACTGGACACGCCGCCTCAATGCGCGATTACAATGAGCGTCATGCCTACAAGCGGACGCAAGTTGCGCAGCCAGGAATGGTGGAGCCAGCCCAATTACGAAAGCTTCACACGCCGCGCCTGGCTGCGCTCCGAAGGATTTACCGCGGAGGTATTCAACAATCGCCCGGTCATCGGGATCTGCAATTCCTGGAGTGAACTCACCAATTGCAATATCCACCTGCGCACGGTCGCCGAAGCGGTAAAGCGCGGCGTGTGGGCTGCCGGCGGTTTTCCCCTCGAATTCCCCACCATCTCCCTGGGCGAAGTCTTCATGCGCCCCACCAGCATGCTGTATCGCAACCTGATGGCCATGGACGTCGAGGAGTCCATCCTCGCCAATCCTCTCGATG
>CAZMRK010000600.1:0-7253 GCA_964568355.1 uncultured Solibacteraceae bacterium
GCGTCGGTGACGCCGTCGCTGTAGATTGCCAGGAGGTCGCCGGGCTCCAGCCGCGCGCGATACTCCTGGTACGCCGCCGCGGCCAGAATACCTAGCGGAGGTCCGCCGCCGTCCAGCAGTTCCACGGCGCCCTGGGAGCGCACGACGAACGGTGGGTTGTGGCCCGCGTTGCAGTAGGCGATCTCGCCGGTTGCCGGGTCGAGGACGCAGAAGAAGAACGTGATGAAGCGGTTGCTGGGGCAATGCGCGCAAGTGGCTTTGTTCAGGCGGTTCATCACCGCCGCCAGGCTCTGGGGCTCGGCGGCCAGTACCTGTACCCGGGCTTGTAGCCCCATCATCATGAGCGAGGCCGGCATGCCTTTGCCGGAGACGTCGCCCAGGGCCATCGCCACGCGGCCATTGGGGTAGGGGAAGAAATCGTAGTAGTCGCCGCCCACCGTGCGGCAGGGTTCGTTGTATCCGGCCAGGCTCACACCGGGAACGGCCGGCGCCGATTCGGGCAGGAACAGCCGCTGGATCTCGGCGGCCTGCTCCAGTTCCCGCGCCAGCCGCCGCTCCATCTCCTCCACTTCGGCCAGCCGTGCCTGTTCCAGGCGGATCGCGGCTGTATTGGCCATGACCGTCAGCAGACTCAAATCGTCCTTGCTGAACTCGCGCAGGAAGGTGGGCGAGTCCACGTAGATGAGGCCCAGGATGCGCTCCTCGGTCTGGAGCGGCACGGCCATCAGCGAGCGCACCTTCTGCTCCACAATGCTGTGGCGGCTTCGGAACGCTTCATCGAGCTGCGCGTCTCCGACCAGAATCGATTCCTTGCTGGTGAGCACGCGATCCCGTACGGCCGAACTGATGCGGAATCCTTCACCCTTGTTGGCTTTCACAACGAGGCGGTCGTCCTCCAGGACCAGCAGCACGCCGCGTTCGGCTCCAGCCGCTTCCACGGCCAGCTCCAGAATCTCGCCGCAAAGCACATTCAACGGGCGATTGCCGGCCAGCAATTGTCCGGCGCGGATCAGCGCCTGGAGCTGGATAGCGCCCCGCTCGCTGGCCGGCGCGATCATGGTCCGGTTGGAGAGAGCCCCTTTCAGATTCATGATGGTGGAGCCACCGGACGGTTCTCTCTCCGCTCCTTCGTAAAAGACCACGCTGCTGTCGCCTGGGGCGTCGGCGTCGCTGTCCGGCGCGCCGAGGTCGAACGTGATGGTCAGGTGGCCGGCCGAGATCCGATCGCCCGGTCTCAAGGTCAGCCTGCCTTTGAGCGGAATGTTGTTGACCAGGGTGCCGTTCTTGCTGCCCAGATCCTGGACCGTCCAATCGTCTCCTTCGCGGTCCAGCAGCAGGTGCTGGCGCGACAGCCCGGCATCGTCCGGAAAACACAGATCGGCGGTACTCGAGCGTCCGAGCGAGTAGCGCTCTCCCGTCAGCGGTACTGTCTTTGACTGTCCGTCCGGAGATTGAATCAGGATCTCGCTCATGGCGCTTTTCTGAACGAATATCATAGCGAACCCGCGAGTACTCAATCCGCGTGCACATTGTGGAGATATGCGGTTCCAGTACGGTGTTAGTACAATTCCGCCGGTAGTAGTGTCGCGAGCCTTGCGGGAAACTCAGATCATCAAAAGTGAGGTATTCGTGAGCGCGACGGTGAACGTACGCGCACAACCCACAATGGGCTCGCATCCTTCTGAAGATCTGCTCGAGCGCTATTCCAGCCAGGAGATTTCCAGCGGCGAAAGCGACGCGATTGAAGAGCATTTGCTGCTATGCGAGGAATGCCGCCGCCGTCTGGCGGAATGGGACCTGTTTCGCGCCTCCATGCGCTCGGCTCTCTCGGTAGCCGCTTCGTTTCCGACAGATCGCCCTCTGGACGTCGTGCATCATACCGCCGACGGCCCCGTCTTCTCACGCAGCCGCAAGATCCGGAAAGGGCGTTGGCTGGCGGAGCACGGGGGCCTGAACCTGCACGGCGGCCGGACCTGCAGGACTCTGCGCGAGGCCAACGAGTATCTTTTCCGCTCCTTTGCCGAGATGTTCCCCGAGCATACCTGTACGGCTGAGTGCGGGCCGGTGACGCGAGTCAGGCCGGTACCGGAAGAGTAAAATAAGTTCCGGAGGAGGCACAAGATGAAAATCAGTGTGCTTCTGGTATTAGCTTTCTGCCTGGCTGCGTATGACCAGGGCGGTGCCACCGGAAATGCCGTTGACGCCGAACGCGCCCGCGCGGCCACCCTTCAGGAGAGACTGGGCATCCGCTTCTCCGGTCAGCCGCGGGCCATCGTGCCGCGACAGCCGCCCGTAGTGACTCCGCGCGCCACGCCGTTTCACCCGGGTCCGCCGGAAGAGAAACGCGCAGCCTGTTCCGTGCCGCTGCTGCCGGCCGGGCGTCCCGAAGCATTCCGGTCGCCCATGCCAATCATCCGCGTGCGGCCGTTTGCTCCCATGCCGAACGTGAAGGTACCGGCGCCACCGTGCGGATCGCGTCCCTGAGCTGCTCCTGCTCTGCGGCACGGCGCTGTACAATACGGCCAAATGCGCAAAATCCGCGTCGCGCTGCGTTCTCTGGCTCAAACACCGGTGGTTACCGTGGTCGTGGTGCTTTCCCTCGGCTTGGGAATCGGGGCCAATACGGCCATCTTCTCATTGCTTCACCAGGTGGTGCTTCGCTCTCTGCCGGTCTCGAATCCCGAGACCCTGGTGCTTCCGGCCTCTCCCGGCGAGTTCAAGTCGGGCAGCACGTCGACCGATAATTCGGGCGGGGGCGATCTGATCTTCAGTTATCGTGTTTTCCGCGCCCTGGAAAAGCAGCCGCAGGGAGTCGCCGGCCTTGCCGCGTTCCGCTTGATGGGTTCCAGCCTGGCCTTCGGCAGCCAGAGTAGCGCGAACCGGGTCCTGCTGGTCTCCGGCCGGTATTTCCCTTTGCTGGGGGTACAGCCGTTATTCGGACGCGCGATTACGCCGGAAGACGATGCGCCCTCCGGGGGCCACCCCGTGGCCGTGCTCGGCTATGGCTACTGGAAGGACCACCTGGGAGGCCGCCTCGAGGTGCTCAACCAGACTCTCCGCGTGAACGGCCAAAGCTTCACCATCGTGGGAGTGGCGCCGCGCGAGTTCACCGGTACCACGCTCGGCTCCGAACCTGCCGCGTTCCTCCCGCTGGTCTTCAAACCCCAGGTCACGCCGGGCTGGAAGGGAGCCGACCGGTGGGACGACTACTGGCTCTATCTGCTGGCCCGGCTGCAGCCCGGTATCTCGCGTGAGCAGGCCGCCGCTGCTCTCAACTCCGTCTATGCCGGCCTGGCCGAAGAGCAATCCAGGACGGTGAAGGACCGGGATGCCGCCTATGTGAAGCGTTTTCGCGAATCCCGTCTCACGCTGCGCGACGGGAAGCAAGGCCACAGCAGCCTGCGTGACGCCACGCGTGTTCCCATCCTGATCCTCATGACGGCGACGGGCATGGTGCTGCTCATCGCCATGGCCAATGCAGCCAATCTGCTGCTGGCGCGCGCTGCCCAGCGCAGGCGGGAGTTGGCAATTCGCGCCGCTCTGGGCGCCGGCCGATCCGATATCCTGGCGCAACTGCTTACAGAAGCTCTGCTGCTGGGGCTCGCGGGCGGTGCTGCTGGTCTGGTGTTGGGTTTTTGGACACTTCGTGTGTTGATCGCGCGTTTCGCCGGCGGCGAGGAGCCGGTCTACTTTCTGACCGCCGGTCTGGACTGGCAGGTCCTTCTCTTCGCCCTGACGATCTCGGTCCTGACCGGGCTGCTGTTCGGCCTGTATCCGGCTTGGGAGGGGTCGCGCGCCTCCCTGCTGGAAGGGCTCAAGGATCAATCCAGCCAGAGTTCTTCCAGCCGTGGCGGCACCCGGGTACGCCGCTTGCTGGTGTGTGCCCAGGTGGCCATCTCCGTCCTTCTGCTGGTGCCCACGGGCCTGTTTTTGAAAAGCCTGGTGAACCTGCTGCACGTAGACCTCGGTATGCAGACCGAAAATGTCGTTACCTTCGGCATTGCCCCCGAACTCAACGGCTACAAGCCGGAGCAAAGCCGCGCCCTCTTTGAGCGCGCCGAAGAGCAACTGGCCGCGATCGCCGGCGTGCGTACGGTCTCCACCGCCATGGTCCCGCTGATCGGCGGCAGCAATTGGGGCAACAGCCTGACGGTGGAAGGATTTGCCAGCGGTCCGAATTCAGACACGCATTCGATGTTCAACCAGATCGGCGCTGGATTTTTCAGCAAGATGGGAATTCCGCTGATCGCCGGCCGCGAATTCACTCCGGCCGATAATCTCAGGGGCCCGAAGGTCGCTGTGGTCAACCAGGAGTTCGCCCGCCATTTCTTCGGGAACCGCAATCCGCTGGGTCGCAAATTTACCTTGGGCTGGGGCAACGTCGTTCCCAACATCGAGATCGTGGGCGTCATCCGCGATGCCCACTATTCCGGCGTGAAACAAAAGCCGCCCCGCGTCTATTACATCCCCTGGCGCCAGAGCAAGGATATCGGCGAGATCTATTTCTACGTGCGGACGGCGCTGCCGGCCGAACAGATGATTCCGCAGGTCCGGCGGGTGATGGCCGGGCTCGACCGGACTCTCCCTCTCGCCCAACTTCGCACGTTTGAAGAGCAGATCCAGCGAGATATCCGATCCGACCGCCTGGTGCTGCAACTGGCGGCGGTCTTCGCCGCCCTGGCCACTCTGCTGGCCATGCTCGGTCTTTACGGTGTCATGTCCTATGGGGTGATCCAGCGTACCCGGGAGATCGGAATTCGGATTGCTCTTGGCGCCGCTCCGCAACGGATCCGGTCGATGGTGATGCGTGAAGTGCTGTGGATTCTGGCCATTGGGGTGGCAATCGGCCTGCCGTGCGCGTTGGCGATGGCGCGCCTGACTGAAAGCCAGCTTTTCGAGGTGAAGGTCAGCGATCCGTTGGTGATCGCCGGAGCTGTCGCCGGTCTGGCGCTGGCCGCTCTGTTGGCCGGCTATCTGCCTGTGCACCGGGCCAGCCGGGTCAATCCGCTCGAAGCGCTGCGGTATGAATAGATTCTGAGATCAGAGTCCCTGGCGCGACCAGCGGTCGCGAGCCTGCCGCAGGCGGAACCAGGCGCCCGCCACCGCTACCAGAGCTCCCAGCGTGATCAGGGCGGCGGTTTTCCACTCGCCCGGCTCGAAAACGTGGGGACTGAGGAAAAAGCCTTTCACCAGCACCACCAGGATCACCAGGCTCCACAGAAAAAACAGCCCTCGCAGAATGCCCTTGACCGCCAATACAATCGTGATCAATCCGAACAACGCGGAGAAAAACAGCCAGTAGGTCAGGCTGGCGCCCTGCCAGGGCAAAAAGTCGATATGAATGGTATGGGTACCACCTACCAAAGCCAGAGAGGAGATCGCCAGGAGGAACAGGGCGAGCAGCCCGTGATAGACATAACTGAAGATCCTCATAATTGCCTTGAACGCCGAACCAAGCACGAAAAGAACCTCCGCCTGTACGTTGAACTGCTATTCTAGCAAGACTTTACAAATGCGTTAGGAGAGTGGCCCGGAGCTTGCGGTATACATGGGATTGAACCTTGACCCCCGCCTGAATACAATACATAGTGAAGGACTGGATTCGTAAAGAAAAATCCAATCTGGGGCAATATGCAAACGGAAGGACTGAGCACACGATCGGAAGAGATACTCCACACCATCGTTCGGGAGTATATCGAGACTGGAGAGCCGGTGGGATCGCGCACCATCTCCAGGCGCCGCAGCAACCGTCTCAGTCCGGCTTCCATCCGCAACGTGATGGCGGATCTGGCGGAGGAGGGGTATCTTTCGCAGCCGCACACCTCCGCGGGCCGCATCCCGACCGATAAAGCCTTTCGTAACTATGTGAAATCCGTCTCCGCTTCGCGCCTGCCCTCAAACGATTTCAGGCGGCTGCTCGCGCAGTTGAGCGAAGTCAACTCGCTCGAAGAGCATGTGGAGCGTGTTTCCCACCTGCTTACGGAGATGACCCGCAACGTGGGCATTGCCGCCGCCATGCCCGCTACCGGCCAGGAGCTCGATCAAATTGAGCTGGTTCCGCTGGCCGATCAGCGCGTGCTCATGATTCTGGTTACGCGCGATCAGATGGTCCGCAATCGGGTGGTGGTCCTCGAAGAACCGATATCCCAGGACGAGCTTGTCAACATCCGCAACTATGTCAATCGCAATTTCAGCGGCTGGCAGCTCGGCGATGCGCGGCGAGAGCTTTTGCGCCGTGTCGCCGAAGAGCGCGCCCTGTTCGGCGCCGTCCTGCGCAAGTTGAATGTGCTCTATCAAAAGGGTTTGCTGGATACGGATGCAGCTCCGGAAGTACACATGGAAGGCGCTTCCAACCTGCTGGGCCTGGATCTGCATCTCACTCGCGAGCGTCTGCGGGAACTGCTGCGCGCTCTGGAGGAGAAGCAGCGGGTGATCGAGCTGCTGGACCGGTTCCTCGAGTTCCCCGCCAGCGGGCTGGCAGTGCAGGTCGGCCTGGGGGAAGCCCATCCGGCCATGAAAGACCTCTCGCTCATCGGCATTGCGTTTCAAATGCCTTCGGGGCTCACTACGAAGATCGCCGTACTCGGTCCGATGCGCATGAACTATGAGCGCGTGATGTGTGCCGTTTTGAGCCTGGGCCGCACGCTGGAGAGCGCGCGCTTTTGAGATTTCGCCTTTTTCCCAAAAAGAAAGCATCTGGTAATCTGGAATTAGTGGAGAACGAAAACCTGCAACAATCGAGCGAGCCTGAAGTGTCTTCGGAGGAAACGGCGCCCGAGTCCGGCAATGTCCGGCTGGCCGCTTTGACCGCCGAGCGGGACCAGTTGGCTGCCGAGAAGGCGGATCTCTACGACCGCCTGCTGCGCCGGCAAGCCGAATTTGAGAATTTCCGCCGCCGCGCGGAGCGGGAAAGATCCGATTATCTGCAGTTTGCGTCGATGGAACTGGTGGGCAATCTGCTCCCGGTCCTGGATGACTTCGAGCGCGCCCTGAAGGTGGAGTCCACCGACCGGGAGTACGTCAAGGGGATCGAGCTGATCTACCAGCGCTTTTACGATTCCTTGAAAAAGACCGGCCTGGAGCCGATCGAGGCGGCGGGCAAGCCCTTCGACCCGAACTTTCACCAGGCAGTGGAGCGCGTCCACACCGACGAGGTGGAGGATCAAACGGTCCTCGCCGAGTTCCAGAGAGGCTATAATTTCAAAGGTAAGCTGTTGCGGCCCGCCATGGTGAAGGTAGCAGTCAAGCCCTGA
>CAZMRK010000601.1:0-10873 GCA_964568355.1 uncultured Solibacteraceae bacterium
ACCTTGGGATAGTCGAGAACCGGGTTCTGGCAATGGATGCCGTCCTCTTCCGGATGGAGGAAATGCTGCCAGACGTCCGCTGTGTGCAAAAGGGCCTTGGTGGGAATGCAGCCCACCAGCAAACAGGTGCCTCCCAGTCTCGGCTGTTTTTCAATGAGGGCGGTTTTCAAGCCAAATTGGCCGGCGCGCACCGCCGCTGAGTAGCCCCCGGGGCCACTTCCGATGACAACAAGATCGTAGGACACTTTTTTTATTCTACATCGTCACTAATATTGGATATGATCTGGATGCTTGCGATTCTGCTGCTCTGGCCGGCCGGGCTCAGCGCGCAGAACAAGGCCGCGCGCAAAGCGCCTGCGCGCAAAACTGAGACCCCCGCCCCGCCCGCCAACCGCTGGCCGATCCAATCTGTGCTGATCGAGGGGCTCCACAACTATAAGCAGGAGCAGGTCTTGCCGATTCTGGGGCTGAAGCGCGGCCAGGTCGCCGGCAAGCCCGAGTTCGAGGCCGCCCGCGACCGCCTGGCGGCCACCGGCGCCTTCGAGACGGTGAGCTATCGTTTCGGTCCGGGAGCCGATGGCAGCAGCTACACCGCCTCGTTCCAGGTAACCGAGGTGACCCCGGTCTACCCGGTGCGTTTCCAGGAATTGAGCGTGCCGGATAAGGACGTGATCGCCTGGCTGCAGAGCCGGGACCCGCTGTTCGGACCCAAAATCGCGAGTACGCAGCCGGTCCTGGACCGTTATGCCAAGCTGATTCAGGAGTATCTGACCAGTAAAAGCGTCGGCGAAAAGGTGATCGGGCAGGTCTCGCCGGTGGGCACGGACCAGTTCGTGATTGTCTTCCGGCCGGCGCGCCGCGCTCCCGCCGTGGCGCAGGTGAATTTCACGGGAAACCAGGCAATCGGCGCCGGAGCGCTCCAAAATGCCATCTCCGAGGTCGCGGTGGGTACCGCTTTCACCGAAGACCACTTTCGCCAGCTTCTCGACAACGCCGTCCGTCCGCATTATGAGCGCCTGGGGCGGCTGCGGGTCTCCTTCCCGAAGATCACCGCCCAGCCGGCCACCGACGTCCAGGGGCTGAACGTGCTGGTCGAAGTGAACGAAGGGCCGGTGTACAAGCTGGGCAGCGTGCGCGTGGAAGGCCTGGTGACGGTAAAGCCCGACGAGTTGATCAAGATTGGGGCCTTCAAAAGCGGAGATCTTGCCAATTTCGATGAAATCGGTCAGGGAGTCGAGCGGGTGAAAAAACGGCTGCGGCACCAGGGCTACATGCGGGTGGACATCCAGCCGGAGCGGCATGTGCTGGATGAACGGAAGCTGGTGGATCTGACCCTGCACATCAACCAGGGCCCGCAATTCGTGATGGGTAATCTAAAGATCGAGGGCTTAGATATTTACGCCGAACCACAGATCCGCAAGGCCTGGGCGCTGGGCTACGGAAAGCCGTTTGACGCCGATCTTCCGGAGGCATTTCTGGCACGCTTGCGCGACGAAGGTGTCTTCGAAAATCTCAAGAAAACCAGGTCCAAGATCGACGTCAACGAGCAGAACCACAGCGTGGACGTCACTCTGTATTTCGAGTAGTACTGATTTTCCACAGGATCTGGCGGACCATTCCGAGCAGTACCGGAGTGTCCCGAGCACTCAGGTGCAGGCGCCTGATCAGACGGCGCAGCTTATCGGCCGAGGAGGCCGCGGTCCGTGGCTGGATATAGCCGCTGCGGTCCAATACTTCCAGCAACATACGGGTAAGCTGCTCGATATCTTCGCCACGGCCGGACTTGAACGGGCGAGTCGCCGGCGCGGTAGATTCCGGCTGCCGCACCAGCTCGTAGAGGCAGACCGCTACCGCCTGGCCCAGATTCATGGACGGCGTATCCGGTACGGTGGGGATCCGGACCAGCCAGTGGCAATAGCTCATCTCCTGGTTGGAAAGACCGAACTTTTCGGAACCGAAGACCAGTGCCACCGCACCGGAATCCAGTTGCTCCCGGATCAGGCGGCCGCCGGACTCCAGGCGGTGGAGGTGGTGTTGCAGTTCCCGATGCTCGCCCGCCGTAGTTCCGACCACCAGGACGCAGTCCGCCAATGCCTCGCCCAGCGTGGGGAATTCCTCGGCGGCGGCCAGCAGGGAGGCGCCGCCGACCGCGGAGCGGGCTTCCCGAAACGCCACTTCGTAGGGATTCACCACACGCAGATGGGCCACTCCGAAGTTTGCCATGGCGCGGGCGGCTGCCCCTATATTCAATGGGTTGCGGGTATCCACAAGCACCACTCGGAGGTTGTCACGCGGATCGCCGGAGCTCATCTCCCTGGGAGCATTATTGCGCGTTATAGCTTTCGGCCGCGCGGAAGGCCTCGACCAGGTGGCCGTCCTTTTGAAGGATGCGGCCGCGCAGATACTCCCGGGTCTTCTCCCGGACCGCCGGTTCCCAATCCGGCCGGTAGTGTTCGATGGAGGGCGGAAACTGGCTCACGTGGGCCAGGGCGGCGTCGAGCTTTTTCCCGGCTACCGAATCGATATTTACGAAATAATTGGCGTCCTGGCCAGTGACGTAATAGAAGAATTCCTGAGGGACTTTCCAGGGCTCCAGGCCATCGTGCAGGCGCTGATTGGGGAAATAGAGGTGCCATTCGGCGGCGCGGACAGCGTCCAGGGTGTTGATGGCAGCCATGCGATGATCGGTCTTGTGCCAGCGGACGTAGTCTGAGCCGGGATCGATGGAAAATACCACATCCGGGCGGTAGCGCCGGATCACTCCGGTAACCTCTTCGACCAGGTCGCGTGGGCTGGCATATTCGAGCATGCCATCGTGGAACTGGAGCCAGTGGATATTCTCCTTCGGGATGCCGATGATCCGGCAAGCTTCCTGTTCCTCCGCCTGGCGGATGCGCGCCAGGCGCTCGCTGGTCATATCGAGGTCATAGGAGCCTTTGTCGTCGTTGGTATAGATCACGATGTGAACGCGATTTCCCCGGGCGGCCAGAAGAGCCAGCGTTCCAGCACAGCAGAACGTGTCATCATCGGGATGCGGGGTGAAGACCAGGATGGTCTTGTTGCGCATTTCCTCCAGCCGTTCGGGCTGGGCCGCGCAGGCCAGAGCGGAGCTGAAAATCAGCCATAGCATCGGTCGGAGCATCCCGGTATTGTATCGTTGAGGGCGTATGATTAAGCGGTTTGTTGGCGCGGTGGTCGGTATGGCGATGGGCGCGCTGATCGGGCTGGGAGTAGCCCTGGCAGGAGCCGGCAGCCAGGCGATTTTCTGGTGCGGCATCCTGGGCGGAGTGATCTTCTTCATCGGGCCGGGCAGAGGAGTCAAGTAGATGCCATTTTGTCCCGAGTGCGGGACCGTGCTCGCCGCGAGCGACCGGTTCTGCGCCAAGTGCGGCCGGCCAGTGGCTGCCGCAGACCCCGGAATGACGGCGGCCGGCATGCCCCAAAATCTCGCGGCGGCGCTGTGTTATCTGCTCGGTGTCGTGACCGGTGTATTGTTCCTGGTGGTAGACCCCTACCGGCGGGATCCCCTGATTCGCTTCCATGCCTGGCAGGCGATTTTCCTTAGCCTGGCCTGGTTCGTCTTCTGGACCGGCATGGTGATCGTGTTCCGGGGACTGGGATTCTTCCTCGCGCCGGTGTTCTCGCTGGCCTTCCTGGTGCTGTGGGTTTATCTGATGGCCAAGACCTACCAGGGGCAGAAGGTGGTACTCCCCTTAATCGGCCAATGGGCCGAACAGCAGGCCGCGGGATTCCAGGCTGGATAAGAGGATGCCGGTACCCGTCGTGGCTCGCCGAGGCGTCAGATCTCTGTGAAACTTATCTCTTCGTGTCTGCTGGCCGCGGGCCTGCTCTCCGGGCAGATGCCGCGTACCGGAGACATCGAATTCTACGGCCTGCGCAAGGTCTCGCCGGAGAAACTGCTCAAAGTAATGCGGGTCAGGAAAGGCGATCCGATTCCTCGTTCCAAGAGCGATCTGGAAGACCACCTGGAAGAGATATCCGGCGTGGTGCAGGCACGAATCGAGGCGGTTTGCTGTGAAGGCGATCAGGCTACTTTGTTCGTCGGGATAGAGGAGAAAGGTAGCCCCCATTTTGTCGTCCGGTCCGCCCCCGGGGGCGATGCGCAGTTGCCGCAGGAGATCGCCGACACCTACCGGCGGTTCCTGGCGGCAGCGGAGGCAGCCGCGCGGCGGGGCAGCACCGCCGAAGACCTGACCCACGGCCACTCCCTGATGGCAGACCCGGACGCACGGGATCTGCAGTTGCAATTCGTGACGTTTGCCAAGGATCACGTGGCGGAACTGCGCGACGTCCTGCGCACTTCCTCCGCTGAAGAGCAGCGCGCCATGGCCGCGGCTATTATCGGCTATGCCCCTGACAAAAAAGCAGTTATCAATGATCTGGAGTATGCGCTTCAAGATCCGGACGAAGGCGTGCGCTCGAACGCGGCGCGGGCGCTGGGGGCGATCTCGGTACTGGCCAAGCTGGAGCCGCGGCGGGCCATCCACATTTCACCGACCTGGTTCGTGGAAATGCTGAACTCGATCGTGCTTAGCGACCGGACGCGGGCGACGACCGCCCTGGTAAACCTGACCGAACGCGATGCCGATGACGAGCTGGCGCAAATCCGCGAGCGTTCGCTGTCGGCGGTGGTGGAGATGGCTCGCTGGAAGACGCTGCGCTTCGCACTGCCGGCCTTCCTGCTGGCCGGGCGGATGGCCGGGATGCCGGAAGCCCAGATTCAGGACGCCTGGACCCGGGGCGACCGGGAGGCAGTAATCGCAAAATTGCTGGAGAAAAAGGGAAAAGATGAGTAGGAGGCGGGGCAAAAAGGCCCGCTTTTTCGCCCTGCGAGCCGTGCAGGTTTCACTTGTGTTATGATATTCCACGTATCTAAACGAGATAGAGAAGACAAGGAGCAATCACTCTAGAATGGCACTGGCGATAGAAGTAAAGCGGCAGGTTTTGACCAGGAATCAACGTCACAAATCGGATACTGGGTCGCCAGAAGTACAGATTGCTCTGTTGAGCGAACGTATTACGCAGCTTACGGAGCACTTCAAGACGCACAAAAAGGACCATGCTTCCCGCCGCGGGCTGTTGATCATGGTCGCCAAAAGGCGACGGCTTCTGACGTACCTGCGGGAAACCAGCCCGGAGCGTTATAAAGCCGTTCTGCAAAAGCTAGGCATTCGCCGCTAGAGTAGTCTGTGCTAAGAGGAGAGCAGGGCGTCCGTCGCGGGGCGTTCAGACCTTCCCATCCCAGTGCTGAACCGGCTCATGTAGAGCCGTCAGGCTTACCCCAATTCGGGGTCATTCATCCTGTCAACTCCAGTCTCAATTGGCCGATTCAAAGTCGGCTGAATCTTCGAGGCCGGGATCAACTCTCCGGCCGAGGTTGGAGAAACTAAATGCAGCAAAAATTTGAAGTCGATCTGGGCGATCGCAAGATCACGCTCGAAACCGGGAGAATGGCCAAGCAGGCCAACGGCGCCGTAGTGGTGTCCTCCGGGGACTCGGTAGTGCTGGTTACCGCTTGTATGGCGGAAGAGCCCAAACCCGGAGCGGGTTTCTTTCCGCTCACGGTCGACTATCGCGAATACACTTACGCTGCCGGGAAGATTCCCGGCGGTTTTATCAAGCGCGAGGGGCGTCCCTCGGAAAAAGAAATTCTCACCAGCCGGCTGATCGACCGGCCAATCCGGCCCCTGTTTCCGGAAGGCTTTCTGAACGAAACTCAGATCATCGCCATGGTGCTTTCGGCGGATCCCGAACAGGATCCCAACTCGCTGGCGATCGTGGGCGCCGCGGCGGCGCTGGCCATTTCCGACATCCCGTTCCACCACATTTTGGGCGGCGTACGCGTAGGCATGCTGAACGGCGCCTATGTCGCCAACCCGACCTATTCGGAGTCCCGCGAATCGACGTTGAACATCGTGGTAGCGGGCACCGATGAAGGCATCGTGATGGTGGAAGCCGGAGCGCAGCAGGTGACCGAGGACGAGGTCCTGGGCGCCATTGAATTCGGCCACGAGTGCTGCCGGAAGATCGTCGCGGCCATTCGGCAAATGGTAGCGGCGTCCGGCAAGCCGAAACGGGAATTCGTCTCTCCGGTTCTCGACGCCGGGCTTTACGAAAAGATTGCCTCCGAGGTTCGGACCGACCTGGCCGACGCATTGAACACGCAGAAGTATCCCAAGCTGGAGAGCTACGCCAAAGTGGCGGAGATCAAGCAGCGGGTGGTGGCGGCGCTCCCGGATGAGGAGAAGGACGAAGCGAAGAAGTGCTACGACGCGCTCAAGGAGCGCATCTTCCGCGACGAGATGCTGAAGAACCATCGGCGTCCGGACGGCCGCGCATTCGACGAGATCCGCCCGATCACGATCGAAACCAGCGTGCTGCCGCGGACCCACGGTTCCGCCCTGTTCACCCGCGGCGAGACGCAGGCGCTGGTCACGGTCACGCTGGGAACGAAAGAAGATGAACAGCGGATCGAACTGCTGGAGCCGGGCGAAGCCTCCAAGCGCTTCATGCTGCACTACAACTTTCCGCCGTTCAGCGTAGGCGAAGTAGGCTTCATGCGCGGGCCGGGCCGCCGGGAAATCGGCCACGGCGCGCTGGCGGAACGGGCGCTCACCGCGCTTATTCCGGATGAAACAACCTTCCCGTACACGCTGCGGGTGGTGAGCGACATCCTGGAGTCGAACGGATCGAGCTCGATGGCGACCGTGTGCGGCGGCTCGATGGCGCTGATGGATGCCGGAGTGCCTCTGTCGGCGCACGTGGGCGGCATTGCGATGGGCCTGGTGAAGGAAGGCAACGACTACGCCATCCTGACGGACATCGCGGGCGCCGAGGACCACTACGGAGACATGGACTTCAAGGTGGCGGGCACGGACAAGGGCATTACGGCGCTCCAGATGGACATCAAGGTGCCCAACGTGACCACGGCCATCATGAAGGAAGCCCTGGAGCAGGCTCGCCGGGGCCGGCTGTTCATCCTGGGAAAGATGAACGCGGCGCTCGAAAAACCGCGCGCCAACATGTCCCAGTATGCGCCGCGGATCTACACCATGCAGATTCCCCAGGATAAGATCCGAGATGTCATCGGGCCCGGCGGCAAGGTGATCCGCGGGATCATCGAGCAGACCGGGGTCAAGATCGATGTGGAGGATGACGGCACAATTCACGTGGCATCGGCGGACGAGGCATCGGCCAGCAAGGCGATGCGGATCATCTCCGATATCACGGCGGTGGCCGAGGTGGGCAAGACTTACCTGGGCAAGGTAGTGCGCCTGGTGGATTTCGGCGCGTTCGTGGAGATCTTCCCGGGCACCGACGGCCTGCTGCACATCAGCGAGATCGCGGAAAACCGGGTGAGGGATGTTCGCGACGAGCTGAAAGAAGGCGACCAGATCCTGGTGAAAGTGCTGGCGATCGAAGGGAACAAGATCAAACTGAGCCGCAAAGCAGTGCTGCGCGAGCAGCGCGAAAAGCTCAAGACGAAGTAGAAAATATGCGGGCTGCGAGGTCCGCTCCCTGACGGTCGCGGTTCAGTGGTGGAACGGAACCGCGCGCGATAGCAAGCGGACGAACCGAATCACCCGGTCGCCGCGGTAGCCCTTCGAGGAAGGACCAATCCTCGAAGGGCTTTTTTATTGCTGAACCGGGCGGCGGCGCGGCCCGATGGATCAGGCGCCGCGGTTTATGTTTTACAAACAACGCGATGAATTGGGGGTTATGATAATCCCACTGCCATGTCGCGCACTCGCCTTGTTGCTTCTGTATTTTTTCTTACTGTTGGTCTTTGCTCCGCACAACAGACTACCGCCACCCTTGTTGGTACCGTTTCGGATTCCACCGGAGCGGTTTTGCCGAACGTCGTAATTCAGGTAACTAACCTTTCGACCAACGTTTCCCGAAACGCCCGAACCGATAACTCCGGATCCTACTCGCTTCCCTTTCTGCCCGCGGGGGATTATAGCGTCTCGGCCACCGCGACGGGATTCCGAATCGAGAAAGTCGAGCGGATCAACTTACAGGTACAGCAGACGGCGCGCGTCGATTTTCAGTTGAAAGTGGGCGGTGTCAACGAAACCGTGAACGTCAGGGCATCGGGCGCGGTCCTGCAAACCGAAAATGCCGCTGTCGGCACGGTAATCGATTCCAACAAGATTGTGGAACTGCCGTTGAACGGCCGGAACTTCATTCAACTGGCGCAATTGATTCCCGGTGTGCAGGCAGGCACTCCGGGATCGATCACGGTGCGGCGCGGGCGCGGCTCGGTAGGCCAAAGCGACGCAGCCTATGGCTCCACCGCGGCCTCGGCCAACGGTTCGCGAGATACGGCCAACCGTTTCTTTCTGGATGGCGTCGAGATGATGGATTACGATGCCGTGACTTACAGTTTCTCGCCTTCGGTCGACTCCTTGGCGGAATTTAAAGTCGAGACCAGCACATATACGGCGGAATCCGGCGGGGCGCCGGGCGGACAGGTCAATATGGTCACCAAATCCGGCGGCAACCAGTTTCGCGGAACGCTCTGGGAGTTCAACCGGAACGATGAGCTCACCCAGAGTTATGATGCCATCGCCGGGCAATCGCTAACTTCTCCGCGCCTGAACCGCAATCAGTTCGGAGCCAACCTGGGAGGACCGGTTCTGCTTCCTAAGATTTATAACGGGAAGGACAAGACCTTCTTCTTCTTCAACTGGGAGTCGGGATACGCAGCGCAGGGCTCGACGCCCGCGTATCGCATCGTGCCGCCGGCGGAAATTCGCAACGGCGACTTCAGCAAACTGGTCAATGCGCGCACCAATGCGCCCATCACGGTGAAGGACCCGTTTACCGGCCAGCCGTATCCCGGAAACCAGATTCCGAGATCGCAGCTCAGCCCGCAAAGCCTGACCTTCCTGCAGTTCGTACCGGAGCCGAATACCTCGGCAGGCGCTTTTAATTTTCTTTCGGCGCCTTTCAGCGCGGTATCTTACCAGCACAACTATACGGCCCGGATCGACCACAATTTCTCCTCGCACGACATCCTCTCCGGCCACTACGTATTCAACGACACGTATGAGGCGGGCATCCCCTTCTGGGGCCACGACGAGCGCAACAACCTGGGCCGCACGCAGAATGTGGAAGGCTCGGAGATCCACACTTTCAACGCCACGCTGATCAACGAATTCCGCTTCGGGTGGCATCATTTCGGCGAGTCGGAGGTTTTCGGCAGTACGAACGACGCAGGCTTTGACGTAGCGGGCAAGATGGGCCTTCCACTGGTGTCACGGCTACCCTCGGAATATGGACCTCCCTCCATCAGCATCAATGGCCCGGACGGCGCCTATAGCGTTTACGATCTGCAACGGCAGATCGGCCCGCGCGTCCGTTCCAACGGGCTCTACCAGGCGGGAGATACGCTCTCCTGGCAGAAGGGCCGGCACTTTCTCAAGTTTGGCGCAGAGCTGGCCTGGCGGCAGGTAACTTTCGAACAGGCTCGTAATCCGCGTGGTAACTTTGGCTTCGACGGCACTTATACCGGATCGGCGCTGGCCGATTTCATGCTGGGGTATATCAAGACCGCTGGAATCAATCCCACCCATACCTCGACCGACCTGCACGATCTCACGCAGGCCTACTTTGTGAATGACGACTGGAAGATCTCGCCTCGCCTGACGGTGAACCTGGGGTTGCGCTACGACTACTTTGCGCCGTATACCCAATCCGATGACCGTTTCGCCAATATCTATCAGAACGGGTTTGTCATCTCCGACGTCGTCACGCCTCAGAATTCGCCTTACGGCCGCGGCCTGTTGCAGCCGAACCGCAGGGACTTCGGCCCGCGCGCGGGTTTCGCTTACCGGCCCGGCTTCTGGGGGGAATCCGTAATTCGGGGCGGCTATGGCATTTACTACACGCCGCAAATCTCCAACGCGATCTTTGCCATGGCGGAAGGCGCGCAGGCAACGGCCGGAGCCTCCGTGATCGGCAATTTGAGCGGCGCGCCCAACGTATTTTTCAGCGATCCATTTTCGGCGGCAACGTCCAGCGGTTCACTGCCGTTTGCGGTTAGCAACGATCAGAACCTGAGCGACAGCTACATCCAGCAGTGGAATCTCAATATCCAGCACAAACTTCCGGCCGATGTGGTGCTGGATGTGGGCTACGTAGGATCAAAGGGCACGCGGCTGATCGTGACATTTCCGGATTTAAACCGGCCGCTGGAGATCGTAGATCCGCGGACGCCGGGACTTGCTTCGTTGAATGCCAGGCGTCCCGTCCCGCTGTTTCCCCGCCCGGTGACGGCGGATAAGTCCGTGGGTAACTCGATCTATCATTCGCTGCAAGTGAAGGCCGAACGGCGGATGGCGCAGGGGTTGACGTTTCTGACCTCCTATACCTGGTCGAAGGCGATTTCCGGACCCAGCGATATCGGCGGACAGGTCGGCGGCGGCTACTTTATCGGCACGCCGCAGGATGTATTCTACATGCGCGGAGACCGGGCCGTTTCGGGCTTCGACGTGACCCACCGTTTCGTGCAGACGATCCTTTACGACATCCCGTTCTTCCACGGCATGCGCGGCGTGGGGCGCCTGCTGCTGGATGGTTGGCAGGCGTCCACCATCATGACGTTTCAGAGCGGTTTTCCGACGCCGGTCTCTTCCAACCTGGATACGACGGGAACCGGCATCATTTCGCGGCCGGATATGGTTCCCGGCCAGCAGGGCGACCTGCCCGCAGACCAGCGAACCTGGGCGCGATGGTTCAATACCGCCGCGTTCCAGCAGGCGCAATACGGAAGATTCGGAACCTCGCCGCGCACGGGCGCGTTCCGCTTGCCGGGTATTATGAACTTCGACTTTTCGGCGACCAAGGC